>JASLID010000056.1 GCA_030153045.1 Flavobacterium sp. | reverse complement strand
ACAAACTATTGCTATTGATGAGCCTACAATGAGTATGTTGTTCACCATTAACGATTCGCCATTCTTTGGTAAAGAAGGTAAATTTGTAACATCGCGTCACATGAGAGATCGTCTAACAAAAGAATTAGAGAAAAACTTAGCAATGAAGTTAGGTGAAACTGATTCTGCTGATAAATTCATGGTTTTTGGTCGTGGTGTACTTCACTTATCTGTTCTTATTGAAACAATGAGAAGAGAAGGGTATGAGTTACAAATTGGTCAGCCACAAGTTATCATCAAAGAAATTGATGGTAAAAAATGTGAGCCAATTGAGGAATTGACAATCGACTTACCAGAAAGTCTTTCAGGTAGAGCAGTTGAATTCGTTACAATGCGTAAAGGAGAAATGCTTTCTATGGAGACTAAAGGGGAGCGTATGATTGTAAAATTTAATATTCCATCACGTGGAATTATTGGATTGCGTAATCAATTGCTTACTGCTACTGCTGGTGAGGCTATTATGGCGCACCGTTTTATAGGATACGAACCTTACAAAGGAGAAATTGCTGGACGTAACAAAGGTTCATTGATTTCAATGGAAAAAGGTAAAGCTATCCCTTATTCTATCGATAAATTACAAGATCGTGGTAAGTTTTTTGTTGAACCAAATGCTGAAATTTACGAAGGTCAGGTAATTGGAGAAAACTCTCGTGGTGATGATATGTGTGTCAACGTAACGAAAGAGAAAAAGCAATCTAACGTTCGTTCATCTGGAAATGATGAAAAAGCAAGGATTATTCCACCAATTATTTTCTCTTTGGAAGAAGCTTTAGAATATATTCAAAAAGATGAGTATGTGGAGTGTACGCCAAAATCTATTCGTTTGAGAAAAATCTATTTGACAGAAAACGACAGAAAGAGATTTAAAGTTTAATCTTTAAATTATCATAATAAAGAAAACCACCAGCGAAAGTTGGTGGTTTTTTTATTTGGGCGCGACCCTCTGGGTCAGGCTGTCCGCTTTACTCCTCGCTCGTTCCTCGCTGTGGGGTACCGCTGCCATCCTTCGCGCGAACCCACTTATTAAATAAAGTATATTTAATAATTATTGGTAGACCACTTTTCCACTTTTGAAAAAAGGTATCCATTTTTCCTTTAATTCTTTTGGAATAGAAGATTTCTTAATTGCTCTAAAATTTGAGTATAAAGAAGTTTTACCTTGAACGATATACCAAAGTTGAGATTCTGGATTTTTATCGTCTTTAAAATTAGGGCATTCAATGGTGAAAATTATCCAAGGAAATTCAGCTTTTTCATCTTTCTCAATAAAAGTTAATTTTGCTTTTGGTGAGTCTTTTTTCATTTGGTCAAACATCATGTTCATGGCAGCATCAGAGGGGATATTTGTCACATTTTTATATGCAATGCTGGTACCCATTTCGGTCCAATTCTCAAGGGTTTCATTTGCATGAATTAATTCAAGCATTGTCATTTGCTCATTTTCTTGATTGCTGCCTACTTTCCAATTTTCATTTTCTGGCCAGTGTAGCATAAACGATTCTCCTTTTTGTTGTTCATTACCGCAATGGATACTTAATAATTTGCCAGAGTTTTTATCTCCAAAACCTTTTGCTTTATTGAAATCTTCACAGGCTCCTTTTTTGTCTCCTAATTGTGCTCTTATCTGTCCGCGCAATGTTAGCGCATTTGGCGTTTTTTCATCTATTTGAATCGCTTTGTCTAAATGAGGGATTGCCTCCTTATATTTTTCTTGAGCAGCTAAAACAGTTGCTAAAGAATAAAATGGACCAGATAAATTTGGATTTAGTTTTGTAGTTATTTCAAAGTCATTAAAAGCATCACTATATTTTTTTAACGCTTGTTCGCACATTCCTCTGTTATAATATGCATTCACAAGGGTCTTGTCTAATTTAATAGCTTTTGTGTAATTTTTTATGGCGCCTTCAAGATCATTAGCACTGTGTTTTTCAATTCCCGCTTTTAAATAATCATCTGCAGTTTGTCCAAATGATGTTGCAAAAAAAGCAATTGTCAAAAGCGTGAATAATTTTTTCATTTGTTAGATTATTATATTGTTGCTAATTACTTGTGTTTTCTTTTTACAATTATCGCTTCAATGTAAAGTGACCTCTCACTGAACGGCCATCTTCAAGTTGAGAGCTATACCAATAATCATCAGCTATTTGTGGTTGGCCTAAATAGTTACCATCCCAGCCATTTCCAAGCGGAGTTATTTCTTTTAAGAGTTTACCAAACCTATTAAATATAAGTATTTTAGCATTCGCATTAAAAAAGTTACTCGTACCAATAATGTTCCAAGTATCGTTATATCCGTCACCATTTGGTGTGAAATATTTTGGAAAACCAATAACTGAAACAGGAATTTCAAGAACAGGACATCCATTTAAATCGATGACATAAATAGTATGTAGTCCTGGAGTTACATTTTCAAAAAAGCCAATGTTTTGTTGAGTTCCATATATATCGTCAATCGTAAATACATAGTTTCCTAATCCGGTTACATTAATAGAAATAGTATTGTTTTCGCTAGATAAATCATTAACAATTGGAGTTCCTGATAAAATGGCTGAATTAGATTCGCTAACTGTAATCGTGCGTTCTCTAAAGCAGTTTAATCCAGTTGCATAAGAAACTTTTACAACATAAATTCCAGCTTCATTGGTTTGTAATATTGGTCCAGTTTCTGAAAGTAAAACATTATCTTTTTTCCATTCAAAAGTATAATCTGAAGTGTTTGCGCCATTAGGAAGTCCAGAGTGCAAATATTGATAAATAGAACTGTCATTAGTACATATGTGTACGTCATCTTCATGATCATCGTTAATATCGATGTTTGGTTTTGGTTCAACAATAAGTGTAAAGCTTGTACTACCCACGCAATCATTAGTATTTGAATCTTCTAAACGTACCCAAATAGTTTGTGTTTCAGGATAACCAATGTTTCTGTAGTTAGTTACTTCCGAATCAGGAATTGCCAATGAATTTCCATTAACATCGTTTTCTTGAAGGAAATCGGCACGGTTTTTATAGAATTTGTAAGTATAATTTGGAGCTGGTAACAAGCCATTAATATAAGTTACAACACTGCTAAAATCGAAACTTGAAATTCGATCATAATCATCATTAATAGCATCTAAATAATCATCACAAGCAGTTAAAGGTTGAATGTTTGCATTGTTTAAAATAGCGTTTGATGTTGATGAAATAAGCAACATACTAGTCACACTAAAACAACCGTTAGTATTTGTGACTCTTACCCAAACTGTTTGTGAAAAAGGTGTTGCGTTTGGATAACTTAATGGATTTTGAATTTTAGTGAATGGATCATTAGTTTCAGCTCCAGTTTGTGTTGTGAAATAGTCAAAAGTATCTGTGGCAAAATTTACTGAAAGCTCATTTTCCTTTTGTCTTAAATTAAAAACAGTTATACCGTCAGTATTATCATCACATTGAACAATTCTTACTGTCGAATTCAAAACAGGAAGCGGATATACCACTAAGGTTGCATTTGTAGAATAGTAATCACATGAATTTCCAGTAATGTTTAGCTTTACTCTAAATACATGATTATTCATACTTACTGCTAAGTTTGAAACCGTTAAGGTATTTGTCAAACTTCCTGAATATATCGCATTGTCTGTAAGATCTGTCCAGTTAACCCCTCCGTCAGTTGACAATTGCCATTGGAATGCAGTTGCGTTTGAAGCTAAAGTAAAAGTTGCCGTTTGTAAAAGACATTCAGCTTTATCTTCTGGTTGTGTGGTAATTGCTATTATTGCTTTGGTTGAATAATTGCTATTTGGCGCTGTGTAGCCAACGCCACTGGTAACCAATCCAGAAGCGTTAACAGTTGGAGGAATAACATTGCCTAGTAATCCATCGTTATTAGGGTCAAGAAATCCTGCTTCGATAACATCATTACAAGAATCACCATCTTGGTCTAAATCTCTGTAATTTTTAACACCGTCCAAATCTAAATCCAGTCCTTTTTCGGTAGCATCTAAAATCCCATCATTGTCTGAATCTAAATCTAAATAGTCTGGAACACTATCTAAATCTTTATCCATTGGAATTAAACCTGGTTCAAAGGCGTTGTCTAATCCGTTTAAATTAGTATCTGTATTTGATAATGCTAATGCGTTGTCTACTTGTGCTTCGGTAATGTCTAAAATACTATCGCCATCACTATCGGTGTCTATTTGATTGGGTATGTTGTCACCATCAGTATCGTTTGGAACGCATGTTGCAAAAATCTTAAAAGTAGATCTGTTTGGAGCAGAATCTAATAGGTTTTTATGTGTAATTTTTATACTGTTTGTTTGGTAGGTTTGAAACTTAAAAGTAGTGGCTCCGGCAGCTAAAGGAGTATTTCCATTTAATCTAAATCGTATTTCAAAAGATGAAAATTGTGTGATACCACTTTCGTAAATTCCGTCATAGTTGGTGTCAATTAATAATTCATCTGTAGGATTTAAAACAGTTATCGTTTTATTAATATCTGAACTAACAACGTATTCAGCATTTGCATTTAATAAGTCAGTAGCATTTGCTGTCGTCGGATAATCTAAAGTAATGTTAACAGGCTTGTTAAAGGTCATTGTATATGTTACAAAAGCATTTTTCCCAGGAGGCAAATCGGTAATAAAACTTCCGTTTGAATTTCCTGTAAATGGAGTAGGAGAGACTAAGATGGAGTTTGTAACTGCAGTTGCATAATTAGTAGTGGTTTGCGGAATAGTGCCTGCACTAACAGAAGTATTAATAATTTGATTTCCGAATGATTCTGTGCAATTGGTTATTCCGTCATTGTCGTTGTCAATATCGATATTGTCATTAGCTAGGTCACCATCCATGTTGGTTGGACATGAACTAACTGGAATTTCATCTGATGCTAATGTGGGAAAAGCACAATTTGAAATAGAAGCCATTACTTTATAATAACCAACTGCTAGCGGTTTATAAATATTTGAAGTTGCTCCAGGAATTTCAACATTGTTAAAATACCATTTGAAGGTGTCGAATGAGGTTGAAGAACTTACTGATAATTCAATATTTGGAATACAGTTTTCGGATGTTGTATTTAATCTAGTAAAAACAATTTCAGGTTTGAATGTAAAACCAGAATAAAAACCTCCAAAAGTAGCTGCCGCGTTATTTCCATATGCTGCAACATATACTTCACTTGTTGAAAATATGGAAACATTTCCTGTTAGCCCAGTAATTGTATAAGTTTCATAGGCGCTATTACCTGTAACTGTTCTAGGTCCTGAGACTGAAGTCCCTGCTGGTAGATTGTTTAGTAAATAATTTGTTCCGTTAACAATAAAGTTTAGATTAGAACCTGTTCTTGTAACTATGGTTATTCTACCAGTAAAAGTAGTGGTGCCAATTTTTTCAATTTGCGGAATGTTGTTAATGTTATGAGGCGTCTGACAACTTAATGGCGGCACAAAGAACATTTGCTGGTTTGCTTGATTTGCACTTCCATTAGTATTAAAATTTTGTTCGTTTCCAACACCTTGGTAAGCAAAAATGTTTTTGGAAGATCTTACATATAAATTTCCATTTGCAGAAAAGTACGAACCGTCTAAAGCAATATATTCTCCTGCCATTAGAGTTGCTGTAGGTGGTGTTAGTGGTAGAGTTTCTCCATTTAAAAATATATCTGTATTGTCTTCATGAGCAACTAGCAACACTCGTTCTACATTGTCCCAACCACTACTTTTAATAAAGATGTAGTCGCTTCCTATTCTTTGAGTTGATACGATTTGATCAAAACCCATATCAAGATTTGTGCTTTCCCCGTTCGAGCCTCCAAAAGACCCACAGTTTACTGCTATTGGCTTGTCCGATTTTACTAAAGCACCAATTAACCCATCAGGAATTGGATTAGAATTTCCCTCAACAGCCATCACAAAACTTTCACCGCTATTTAAAATGATATCAGACGGAGTATTTCCAGCTCCCATATTATTAATTAAGGAAACACCAGTTTTAATATCGTCAAAATGAACCAAAGTATTATTTTCGGTAGCTAAAATAGAAACAAAAGTATAATGTGCTGGTCCATAAGATGGAGCTAATGTATTTAAGAATGCCCCAATTCTAAATTCGTATCCTAATGCTGCCAAACCTTTAGAAACAATCGAACTGGCATGATTGGTGTCGGCTGAACGAATACGAATAGACACAGCAATAAGGTCTTCGGCTTCAATGATATACCCTTTGTTGTTTAATATTTGATTTACTTGAAATTCTGGCACATGCACTTGAGTACCATTGCCTGAACCAATGTCAATAATTTGCGGGTTGTCTCTACTAACAGTACCATTTATCATGGTTGAACCCAATTGATTTATTCTAAAATTGACAGGGTTTGTATTTGAAGTTGAGATGTAAATATATTGAGAACCAGCAATAATAGTTTCTGAGGATACAGGCGGAATATAATGTGTTTTACTGAATTGAGAAAAACAGTTAATACTTAATAATAAGGCCAATAATAAAAGTCTTGTCTTCATGAGAATTTTTAAGAATCTCCAAAGATAGATAATTATCTTTTAAGCGAAAAGTGACTTTTTACGATATTTCCATCAGAAAACGTTAAAGTAAACCAATAATCATCAGCTGGTAAATTCTCACCATTGTAAGTGCCATTCCAACCAGATGAATTAGAATCAAACTGTTTTAGTAATTTTCCAAATCGATTAAATACAGCTATTGTGGCTACGGGTTTAGTTTTGATATTTTTGATCGTCCAAGTGTCATTATACCCATCATTATTAGGAGTGAAAAACCTAGGAAAATCTAAAACATAAATTAATTTTGTTGGAGTAGGTAAACATCCATTTTTGTCTCTAACTGAAATGGTGTATTCTCCAGCCAATACATTATAAAATTGAGGGCTGTCTTGATATACTTGACCGTCAATCGAAAATTCATAATCACCGCTATTGTTTGTGTAAGTGATTAAAACTGAATTGTTTTCTGAAAATTCAACAATTACAGCGTCAATATTTGTAGCAGGAGCCGAAGGTGCTACAATAAACTTTTTAGTGGCTTTACATCCATTCGAATCAGTCACTTCCACCGAATAATTTCCAGCTGTAAATACTTCAGTTTCATAATCAGCGTCACCATTACTCCAAGTATAATTTGAAAAGGTTGAATCGACACTTAAAAATACAGATGATCCTTGACACAAACCAACCGTTTTATCTTCAAAATTGGCTGGTAGTAAAAAATTGATCTCTAAATTCACTTCAATAATTCCGTAACAGTCAGGGCCATTCACAATTCGGGCAAAAATGGTTTCTGCGTTAGCTATTATGTTGGTATAATTATTAGGTAACTGATTGCTTTGAGAAATCGCGTTATTTTCGGATGCATAATACTCCGCGATTAACCCTGAAGGTAATCCTGTGGAAATTGTAGGCGTGATTTCGGCATTCAAATCAAAAGTGGTTATTCCATCTTTGTTTCCCACTATATCACATTTATCATATAAGTAAGGTGAATTGACAGTATTGTTGGCAATTTGTAAGGTAATTTGCGCAATTTGTTTACAGCCAAAAGAATTAGAAACTTCGGCATAAATGGTTTTAGGAATACTAGTATAGTTTGAAGGATTTGCAATGGCTGTTCCTCCAATAATTTCATAATAAGTTACCGCACCCAAGGTAGTATCGTTATTTTTGATCAAATTATCTAGCTTGGTAAGGTTAAAAATGGTTGATCCATCATTATTGTCATCACATTGTACTAACGTTTGGTCTGATAATACTACAGGTGGAGCAAACTGAATTTTTACTTCACCGGTTGATAAACAAGTTCCGTTTATTAGAACTTCTACTGAGTAAGTTACTTCGTTAGTGTTAGCGTTATCGGTAATAGGAAAAGTGGAAGTTGTAACTCCGGTATCAACGCCGTCTTTAAACCATTTATAAGTATTTGTTCCTGGTTGTTGTGCGTTTAAGGTTACGTTTTGTCCTGAACAGTAAGGATTATTTGTTGAAATTAAATGATTCGGGCCTAAATCAGTAACGCTTTCAAAACTTCCGCCACCTAGAAAAATTGCCGAGTCGTATAAATTATTTCCCTGATCAGCAATGACTAATTTGATATGATAAGTTGCTCCAGCAGTTACATCTGATTGCGCTTTTAAGATTTTTGTCTGACCGTTAAAAGTTGTAGGATGATTAGATCCATTAAAAGCATCAAAATAAGCTTCATTTGAAGGCGGACAAATCGTTCCTGAACCTCGAACCGTATTTACGGTTACTGGGGTAGTAGTGCCTGGGACAAGAGCTAAATTGTCATAAGATGCGCTTCCAGCTAGTTTTAATAAAAAGGCAAATCCATCAGTATAACCACATTGATTGGCTGATGGGTTTGATAAATATTGTTCTGATGAAAATATATAATCGAAACTAATTCTATTAGTAAAAGGAACGAAATCAAATTCTAAAACAGTGGCATTTATGGTGTTGCTTAATCCTAAGGCCTGTTGTAGATCTGCATCTCCTAACCAAGATGTTGTTCCTTCACTCGAGTTTCCTGTGTTTGGTCCAACGGCAGAAACCGCTTTGCCGGTACTTAAAACAATTCCGTTTAAAAAAGGGAAAGTACTCGTTCCTTGGGTAAAATAACCATAACTCTGAGAACTACCAAAGTCTCCGCCTGAAACACTAATGTTACTAGCTTGTCCACAACCACTGTTTGCGAAAAAATTATCTACTAATTCTTGAGCTGTATAAGTATCATCGACTTGAATGTATTGTGAGTAGGTAAGTGTTGAAGCTAATAGAGTTAATAGTCTAAGTAATGATTTCATCATCTTTGAATTGGGACGGCAAAGATACTACAAATCTCTTTTCTTTAGAATTTTGAATGAAAGAAATACAAAAATGGCTGTCCAAGCTAAAACAATCACTATGGAAGAAAAATGAACTCCATAATCCTTAATGTTTTCAACACCTATTTGAGTTCCAATAGTTTTTACAACTGATAATCTCGTAAAGGGTTCAACAATTAGATTGCTCATGGCTTCTAAAGGTAAAAACTGTGTGATTTTGCCTGCAATAGGGTTGTCAGGGAAAATTTTAAAAGTCAATACGCCTTTAATTATTCCTTCAATGATATTCCAAACAAATAGAAAACCAATAGCAAATGCTGAGCGTTTTACTAAAATCCCTAAGAATAAACAGAAAGAAAAGAAGCCAACCAGTTTAAGGAAATAAGCCAAAAGATATTCCAAATTAGAGAATACAATCGAAAATTCATTATACGATGAAAATGAAAAACCAAGTATTAATGACATGATGAATACAAATACTGTAGAACCTAACGCAAACAATACGACTGTTAAAAATTTAGATTGAATGAATTCCTGTTTGCTCAATCCGTCAATTAAGTTCTGTTTTAAGGTGCCATAACTGTATTCGTTTGCCATCATGGAAACAATAACAATGGCGAGAAATAACTTTAAAATAGCGGCGATGTATGTGTTAAAATGCCAAATGTATGGGAAATTAAAAATACCTTGATCAGCCAAATGAAATTGGATAGGACCAATATCAAATTTAATAGAAGCTATTAAAGCAATAAAAGAGAGGATAACAAAATAAGCAATTGTTAAGACCTTGCTAGCTTTGTTTTTCCAAATTTTTTGTAATTCTATAGAGAGTAATCTTTTCATTTTTTTGTGATTGATTGATGATTAATGATTGTTGGTTAATTCTAAAAATTGTTCTTCCAAACTGTGTTTGCGTTTTACCAAATGTTGTAAGGCAATACTGTTTTCAAACAAATATTTGTTTAAATCTTGTGCTTCAAGATCACTTTTTAGGTAAACCATAACTTTACCATCTTCTTCAGTTATTTTTTCAACAGCCTGATGGTTTGCTAAAACTGTTTTTAATTTTTGGTTATCGTCTGCTTTCAATTCGAAGAAGCCTTTTTTGTTGGTCATGCCATCAACTGTTCCTGAATATAACATTTCACCTTTTCTTAAAACCAAAACATGTGAACATACCTTTTCCACTTCATCTAATAAGTGCGAGGCCAACAAGATCGTAGTGCCTTGAGAAGCTATGAGTTTAATGATATCTCTAATTTGATGAATTCCTTGTGGATCTAGACCGTTCGTAGGTTCGTCTAAAATAAGAATTTCAGGGTCATTTAATAAGGCAGAAGCAATGGCTAAACGCTGTTTCATTCCTAATGAAAAAGTACTGAATTTACTGTCTTTTCGTTCTGTTAAGCCAACGATTTCCAGTTTTTCTTCTACTTTTGAATAATTGATTCCTTTTATTTTACAAACCAATTCCAGATTTTCCTTGGCAGTCATGTAAGGGTAAAAATTAGGTCTTTCGATAATAGCACCTACTTTTTTTAAAGCCTCATGTGTTTGAATTGTCCCGCCAAACCATTTGTAGTCTCCCGAAGTTTTATTGACCACATTAAGTACAATGCCCAAAGTGGTTGATTTTCCGGATCCGTTAGGTCCCAGAATTCCATAAACATTGCCTTTGTGAATTTCGAGTGTAAGGTTTTTTACTGCGTGTACATACTTATTGTAAATCTTGTTCAGATTTGTAATAGTTAAAATGGTTTCCACTTTTGATTGTTTTTGATTGATACTAGTAAGACGAAAATTTACTGATTTTGTTACAAAGAAAAATCCTCAACTTAAAATTGAGGATTGTTATTAATGGTGTTTATGCTAAACAATGCTTACTCAGCAGTTGTTGGATCAATAATGGTAGCTACTTCAGATACAGAATTTGCTGGAAAGCCACCCTTAAGTGCATGTTCTTTAACCATTTCTGGGTTTGGAGCAATATAAACACAATAAATTTTGTCGCCAGTTACATAACTGTGCAACCATTGAATATCAGGCCCCATTTTTCGTAAAACATCACATGATGTTTGTGAAATTGATTTTAACTGTTCAGGAGTCGATTTGCCCGCTTCAGGGATTTCTCTTTCAATGACATACTTTGGCATAATAAATAGTTTTAAAAGGTTACTACTTTTTATTTTGTTAATGGGCCAAATACGAGTGAATGGATGAACTGTAAATGTACAAAAAAAACCGTAATTAATTGCTAATTACGGTTTTGGTGGTATTTCTTGGGGCAAAATTTGTCAGAATGTATTCTGAAAATTATATCGATGGATGTCTCCTATTATAAAAGCTAAATAATGTTTCATTCACATCACGAAGTTGTGGAGTGAGAAATGTTTTTACACCTTTGTCATCATTTGTTAATTCTAAATGACATGAAGTGCACTTGTATTCTTTAAAATGCGCAGTTACATTTCTTGTTGTAATTAACTTATGTCCAAATAACGAGCACATAATGTTTTTAGTAAGGAACTTTTCTTTTAATTGTATTGCGTTCATAATCAGTCATTTACTATTTCATATTGTAAACGTAATAAATAATCGATGAAATGACAAATAAAATCGATGAAATGTAATTTTAGTATTTAAAAATAATAAAAAACTTACAAAATGTATTAAATAAAGTTTTTAGAGAGGTAGTCTGAATCCAAAAACGGGAAGTTCTCCTTGCATGAAATCTAAATCTTCAGATCTTTTAAATCCTAAATTTTCATACATTTTCCATGCCGTTTGCATCGCCATTGTGGAATGAATAATCACCTGGCTTAGTTTTCCTTCTCTAGCTTTTCGGATGCATTCGTTGGTTAGAAGTTTACCAATGCCTAATCCTCTGGTAGAAGGATCGACGGCTAATAGTCTAAATCCTGCAGAATTTTGTTCTGCAGTAGCAGTTCCTCCAGAGCCGTAATGTTTCATATCACCAAAATAAACCACACCGCCCAGTATTTTATGATCATCTGAAACTGCAACTAAAAGCTCCGTGTCTGGCTTGGTAGTAAACTCGCCAATATTCGCCAGCATTTTATAATAATTAGGCTGTTCTTCTTCTTTAGGGAAACCTTCGAGTTGCGAATACACTTGCACCATTAATTTTCCAATAGCTTCAAATTCATTGGGATTTGCGTTTCTTATAGTGTAGTGGGATTGGGACATGGTTTTTTCGTTTGATGTTTCAATAAATTTAAACAAAATATTTCAAGCAAGAAACTCACATATAAAATGTTTAGATACAAACAAAATTAACAACCACTCCAATATTTGTAGGAGAGCAGTTTATATTTTTTGTGTAGTCAATCGTCTAGTTAGTAGACTAGCAACAATCAGGTTAGGAATCCAACACAACCACGCAACAATAATGTAGGCTTTTATAAAATCACCGTAAATCATTGTCAAAAGCGGAAGCCATATTCTTAATGTTACGGCTGCAAAACAAGCAGCATAACTATAAATCATCATCTTTTGATGTTGCTCAATTTGTTTATTCTTGACGTATAAATAAGCTTTTAAAGTGGTGTAAAACCATGTAATACCTAAACCAATAAAGCCTAGAGAGCATACAAGCCCACCAGTTGCAAAAAATCCAATATAAATACCGGTTATTGAACTAAGAAGAACTGAAATCATGTAAATCTTACCAATTTGCTTGTGTAGAGCAAGATTCCTTATCCTCATTTTTGGACTGAATTGTGTCCAGCCAATAAGTAAAGCAATCCCTCCTAAAATGATGTGAGTATAAAAAGCAATGTTCCAAAAAGTGTTTGCCAATAACTCAGCAGATTTTGAACTTAACAACCCAAATTCCCTATCTACCAAAAAATAAATACTTGGATAGAGTCCAATTACAATTGCTAATGCGACTAATAAAATCCATATTCCTTTTTTGATCATAGTATTATTGTTTGTAAGTAAATACACGCGAATATAAAAAATCCTCAATTACTTTACGTTATTGAGGATTTATATTTTAATATTCTTTCCAGAAGTTTCGGGACTAGCTTTTATTTTCTTTGTTGAAGTAAACCAAGTAGTAATACATTTGTTTTTCTTCATCCCAGCCTTTTTCTACAAACTTCTCGGCACTTTCAGGGTTAATGAAATCTAATTTAATTTGAATGTTTGTATCTAAATTAATCACGTTTTTCATGGTTCTACGAGCGTCTGAAACCGCTGCATTAGCAATAGGGAAGCTTGTTAAATCCTCGATGCTGTATTTTTCGCCTTTGTCTACTTTATAGCTTTTAAACTCCGAAATTAAATCCGGATTGTCGATGACTTCGTTTAAGAATAACGATTCTTCAAATTGGTCGTTTTTGGCAAAGTGATTTACGGCGCGATTCATGAACATCACCTCTTCTTTTTTGTCTTCAGCAGGAAGCACCACTTCTTTGGCAAAATCCTGACAGAATTTTAAGTATTTTTTGGTCATGAAATTTTCATCTTGAAAAGCATCCACCGAAAGGAAATGCTCTAACCAATATCTGGCATCATAACGATTGCTATCTACTGTTAGAATTTTGTATCCTTCTTCTTTTTTGTAATTGAAGATTAAACAACCTTTATCCAACTTATTCAAGTTGATTCCTTGTTGTAAAATCATTTCAAGCGTACTGTCTTTTTCTTCAAATTGAAGGAAATCGGTTTTAATTTCACTTTTGAAAATCCCGATAGCATCTACCACATTATTGTCGATAGAAATATTGGTCAAATGTGTGATATACACTTCACCATTCTTAATATGCGGATGATTGGATTGCTCAAAAAGGTGTTTGGTGATGTTTTTGGAAACATTATGAACATTGCTCGGATTTTCAAAAATCTCTACAGCAAGTTTGTACATTTCGTTGTATTCTAAATCTACATCGTGTGCAAATTGAAAATAGTTTTCCTCTTTGTCACGAAAAGGCTTCAAGAAAAACTCTTTCAATAACGGAACGATCTCATCATTTAATCCATATTGATTTTCAGATAAAAAAAGTGCTTCGTTACGACTTTTGTTTCCAACGCGGTGGATGGATAACGTTTCGATGTGCGTGTTGAATAAGTTAATCATTTTGTTGTTTTTTTAGAAGAAAGAACCAAGAAGAAAGACAGAACAAGTGTCTCAAATCTTGGTTCAAATATCATATTAATAATTTATTTTCCTGCTTTTTTCGACGCTAGATTAGTTCCAGTTTTCTTCAAACCCATAGTCCTCAAAACTATCGTCACCATTGAACATATCTAAGTCATCTTCATCTAAATCATCTTCGAATTCAGAATAAAAATCTTCGTTTTCAGCTTCAAAAACTTTTTCGCCAGAATCCATTGGCATTTCTCCATGGGAGAATAATAAATCTGGGTAAATAGTTCCGGCAATAACTTCTTCAACAGCAGCCAATTCTATTAGGAATGTCCACATATTGATGAAATCGTAAACGTAAATAATTTTAGTGTTTTCGGTATCTAAAATATCAGACAATTGGTAATCGCTCATTATTTTTTGCTCCCCAGGAATATCACCAGCGTCAAACATTGGGATTTCGTCTTCTTGATTCCAAGTTTCATCACAAGTATAGAAAGAAGCTACTTCCATTCCGTCGAAGCCAAAAGCGTTCACGATGGCATTGTGTAAGTCTTCTAACGTATCTTCTTCTAGGATAGCAATATCTCTAAAAACATCTTCTTCAGCATCGAGAATTACTCTGAATTTGTAAACCATAATCTTTGTTTTATTGAAAGGTCAAAGGTAAAATATAATTTTAGATTTTGATTTACGATTGCAGATTTGTTGATAAGATTTTAGTTTAACTTTTCCATTTTATTTTTGGCATCTGCTTTCACTTTATCATCCCCTTTGTCATACATTATCTGATAATACTTTTTAGCATTTATTTTATCATTTAATTTTTGATAAGTAAATGCAATATTATTTAGAATGATAGTATCGTCAGGTGCAATCGAATTGGCTTTAATGAATATTGGCAAAGCCTCTGTATATTTTACTTCAAATAAATAACAGGTTCCTAAAGTAGATAGTATAATAGGATCATTTGGAAAAATATCATTCATTTTGATCGCTACTTTTTTCATGTTTGCATCCTCATTATTTTTATATAAAGTGTTTTGATAATCTTGAATAGAAGACTTTATGAAAACAATTTCATCTTCTAAAGGTTTGTTTTCTGACCAAATCCATTTGTGATTAATTTTTTTTGAGTAATCAAGAGTATTCATGATTTCATTGGTAAAAGTATCAAATTTGTAGGCCGCACCCAAAGCATAAATTTTACCAAAACGCAAATCCAGTCTTTTAGGATACTTTTTAATTCCTCTCACCAGATAATTTTGAGATGTGTCAAATATAGAATCAATTATTCCTTCTTGACCACCAGATATATAACCGGCGGTATTGTTTAAAGAGTCTTTAAGTTCATATTGCTCTCCTTTTCCTGGAGTGCTGCTTAAATGCAATACTTCTTGTTTTGACTTCTTAAAGTAATAATTGAAACCTGAAATATATAAATCTACGTTTGTAGGTTCTTTCTGTTCCCATTCGTTTAATAGTTTTTCAATCTTATCAGTATCATCTTTCTGATTTAATTGTTTGTATTGATTTTTGTAATCCTGGCTGAAGCCAATTAAAGAGCAAAGAAAAAAAGAGGTAAGGAGTAACTGTTTCATAATAATTTATTTTTGATAGAATTCAATAGGTAAATCGTCTGGATCGGAAATAAAGAAAAAACGTTTGTGAGAATATTCATCCACTCGAATTTCTTCCGAAATAATGTTTTGTGAAACTAAAAAAGCTCTGGTTACTTCAATGTCATCCACTTCAAAAGCTAAATGGCGCAAACCTGAAGCTTCCGGTCTTGAAACTCTTTTGGGTGGATTGGGAAACGAAAAAAGTTCTACTACATATTCTCCGTTTAAAGCCAAATCCAGTTTGTACGATTGACGCTCATCACGATATATTTCCTGAATAACTTCGAGACCTAAAATTTGTGTGTAAAAATGTTTCGATTTCTGATAATCGGAACAAATAATGGCAATATGATGTATTTTGTTTAATTGAAGCATTATTTAATTTCTTTGTTTTTGGCCAAATAAAACGAACACAAAACAATCCAAACTAAAATACTTCCTTCGATAATTCTTTGAATGAGTCCTTTGTACGGTGATTGAAGATCTGCATTGAGTAAACCCACGAAAATAAAACTAAGCAACGCCAAAATAAAACTCAGATTTGAAAAAGCGATGCCATTTTTCCATTTTCTGGAAACAATAGCAATTATAAATATTGAAACAGGGACGATGAAATAAGTAACAAATCCCATCAAATTGTGAATCATTTGAGATAAGGTTGGATTGATAAATTCTGGATTGCAGCCTGCATCGCAAGTAAAAATACCGCAAACAATGGTGCCAATACCATAACCGAAACCAACTCCTAAAAAGCCAACGGCTCTTAGAAATGATTTTGGCGTTTCCATAATAGCGAAAACTGCAAACAAGAAAAATAAAGCGCCACTTGGAATGTAACCATAATAACGAAGAGTATCAGCATTTGGCGCATCAACAGCATACAACTCGCTTATAAATTGAGAGATATGATTGTAGTTTGGATATAAAAATCCACCAATAATTGTGGTGAAAACAAAAAGAGAAACGGCAATAATTCCTGTCCAAAATGCTTTTGATGTCGTCATATTTAATTTAGTTTGATGCGGTTTGTAATTCGGTTTTTAAATTTCGTAAATTTTTTATTGGTTGGGTATTGTCGTTTTGATGTCATGTTATTAAAAATCAAAGCGACAATCAAGAGTATTGTGGCACCACTCAACACTGGAGAAAGCACATACCAATAGCCTAATTTTATAATGGCTGGTGAACCTGTAACTGCAATCAAAGCGGTTGCACCTCCTGGTGGGTGTAATGTTTTAGTGATTTGCATCATGACAATCGATAAGGCAACTGCTACAGCTGATGCTAGCCAAATCATATCTGGAAAAAGTTTTGCTGCAGTAACTCCAACAAGAGCCGAAATTAAGTGCCCCCCAATAAGATTTCGTGGTTGTGCCAACGGACTCTGAATAACACCATATACCAACACGCAAGAGGCTCCAAACGAACCAATAAGTAAAACATAATCTTGTTTTGGAAACATATTGTATTGTAAATAAGCAATGATTCCCATACCCACAAAAGCACCAAGGAATGCCCAAAAATGTTCTCTGAAATCGACTAAAGTTTCTTTATAGAGTACATATTTTGCTTTTCGGTAATTGCGTTTTATTTTTTGTGTCGGCATTTAAATGGATTTTGGCTGGTAAGAATAAACAGTAAACGGATAAATCATTTTGGCAGTGTATTTTGCGACCATGCAAACAATGAAAATCGGGATAAATAAAGAATAATCATTAATTAATCCACAAGTAAGAAACATGGCGGTAAAAGGCGCATGAATACTAGCGCTTAACATGGCTCCCATTCCTAAAATCATAAAGTTTAAAGGAATAACACGAGCATCGAAAAAAGTATTCAAACAAATAGCGAATAAAAGGCCAATAAAACCCCCAATGAAAATGCTTGGCGCAAAAACGCCACCATCGCCACCAGCAGCTAAAGTAACCGAAGTTACAATAGGTTTTAAAATAATAATTCCGAGAAAAGTAACCAGTAACGATATCGTAAAGCTTAAATCATTTGAAAGTAGAATATTTTCTTTAATAGCATGATAACCTTCACCGTACAATTGCGGAAGTAGCAATAATGAAGCACTTAAAATAACAGCGGCAATAAAAATACGATTGGGATGTTTTTCAATTTTACCAAAGCTTTTTTTGAAAAAAAGCACACATTTAGTTAGATAAACCGAATTCATTCCGGCAATAATACCCAATAAAATAAAGTAAGGAATCGCTCTCCAACGCCAGCCGGTTATCGTCACTGTAAAAAGTGGTTTTTCATCCAAAATGTAAATGAATCCTAACGCTACCGCTACTGCAATGCTGCAAGTAATTAGGAATATTTTAGATATTTTTTTTGAAATAACTTCCCAAGCAAATAAAATTCCGGCAAAAGGACTGCAGAATAATGCTGTAATTCCAGCAGCAACACCAGCGCAAATTAATTCTGTTTTGTGACGGTTGAATAGGTTTTCTTTTTCCTGTGCGACCGAACCAATCGTTGCAGAAGCGACCACAGTTGAAACTTCAATCCCTGTCGAACCGCCAAAAACAACAGTAATTAGTCCGTTAATGAAATGGGAAGGAATCTTATAAATAGGTAAACTGTTTTTGCGTTCGGCAGTGGTGTCAAAAATTTCCCGAATGCCTTTGTTTTCTTTTTTTAGGAATAGATAATGCCTTAAAAAATAAATAATCGATAATCCGAAAACAGGAAAAACGAGAAATAAAACCCAATTGACAGTAGCTTTATGAAAGAAAATTTCTTCGTAATGCTCAGTTAAACGTTTTAAAGAAATGGCCAAGAATGCAGACAAAAAACCAATTAAAACAGATACAACAATCAGTTTTTGGTATTTGATGAATTGGTAATTTTTCTTGATTCGAGCCGTTTTATTCATTGGTATTGGGTTATACTTTTTTAGAGCAAAACAAAAGTAAGTACTGAAAGGTAAAGTTTCCTTTTTTAAAAGTTAAAGTTCCAGTTGAATGTTCAAATCCTAAAGCATAATAACTATAATGCATTCAACTCTTTTTTTATTTTCGCTGGTAATTTATTTTTGACTAAAGTATAAGATTGAGTTATATAATGTTGCCATTCTTTTGCTGATAGAATATTAATATCTTCGGCTAAAACCCATTTGTATCTCGCTACATAAGGTGCAGGAATAAACCCTTCCTTGGTGCTCATTTCTTCAAATTCCTCATCCAAAACTTTAAATGACGCTGAGGTTGGCGATTGGTTTAAACCAGCAACGCAAAACATTTTTCCTCCAATACAAAAACACAAATCATTGCCCCATTTGATGTCTTCCGTAACGTTTGGTAATGAGATGCAGAGTTGTTGTAATTCTTCTATATTCATGGCTTACATTTTTACTTTGGCTACTTTATCGTGATTTTTTGAAACCTCCATTAACGCAGCGCTACTATACCAAGGAGTTAATTCAACTTCGAAGATTTTGGCTTTTACAGCAGGATCCGTTTCGACTAAAGCTTGTGCTTCTTCGATAGTTTTAACATTGAAAATAAAAATTCCACGATAGTTGCGGTCGTTTTTCATAAAAGGTCCCGCTACTACAAGTTTTCCTTCTTCCGCTAAACGATTAATGTTGGCCATGTGACCTTCAAAATATTTGGCTTTTTCTTCTTTAGTAGCTGTAGTATTGCTTCCGGTTTTTAGAATGCAAAAAACATAGGTTTTCATGCCATATTCATCGGCCCCAAGTGCTGCGGCTAATTTTTCATTATAAACGGATGTTTTTTCTTGGGCGTTTATACTTACAGATAGTAAGATAATAATGAGGGAAAGGATTTTTTTCATAATTAATAATATTTACCTATAGTTCCATATTGTATGCCTTTTTCGATAAAAAAACTTTTAACTAAATCTAGTTTGCCTTCACAAAATTCACCAAATTGAGTTTTCTTAAAAACCGCCGTGTGAGAACAACTGAAACAAATTTCTATGTATTCTATGACTTCATTTTTTTCGTTTAAAAAGACTATAGCGTTTCTAGGTTGGTAGCAAGAAACACCTTTTTCAATTATATAAGTTTTAGAATTATCGATACCAAAATTAAAAAGTATATCAAATAATTTTTCTAATTCTTTCAAATTAAAAACTTTAAACTCCTTTAGTTCTTCATAATTGATTTTATTTTGAACCAAAGGAAGTCCGCTTTTTTCCTTTCCAATTAATTCACCATTTTTAGGATTAGTTTTATAAGGAATAAAATATTCAAATGAAACCAATAATAGTTTTTGTGTTTCATTCAAGGGAAAGTATTTTTTGAAATCCTCTATGGTTTCTTTTTTAATTCTTTTGCAATTATTTCCTTCTTCATTAATTATTTCTTCTTCTGTTCTTTGTCCAAAACAAAAGTTTGAAAATATAATAAACAGTAAAAATATTTTTCTCATCAAATTATTCTTTCTTCAAAGATATTAAAGTAATTTTCTAAAAAAGACACACTTCATCCCAAAAATTCTACAATTCAGTATACTTAAATTTTATTCATCTGTGCTTTGATGCAACTTTGCTTCATCAAAACAGAGTATTATGAAAACGTATGTAGTAATTGTGGTTTTATTTGTATCAGCATTAGCATTTTCTCAAGCCACTATTTCAGGAAAAATAATCGATAAAAAAAACAATCCTATTTCAGGGGTAAATGTTTTTATTGAAGGAACTTATGATGGAGTAACTTCAAGTGAAGATGGAACTTTTAACTTCACCACTTCGTCTCAGGGAAACCAAATTTTAGTAGCTACTTATTTGGCTTATGACGATTCTAAAACGGCAATTTCAATCGAAAATTTTCAGCCAGTAACGATTAAACTTCGTCAAAGTGTAAATGTGTTAGATGCTGTGGTCATTACTGCAGGTTCTTTTAAAGCAGGCGAGAATGGAAAAGCCTCTGTACTTAAGCCTCTGGATATTGTTACTACTGCAGGATCAGTTGGAGATATTGTTGGCGCATTTCAAACCTTACCGGGCGCCCAAGTTGTAGGCGAAAGTGGGCGTTTGTTTGTTCGTGGAGGAGAATCGGATGAAACACAAACTTATGTTGATGGAATTCGTGTGGCACAACCTTACGGAGCAACGGCTAATAATTTGCCAACTCGTGGAAGATTTTCTCCATTTTTATTTAATGGAATGACTTTTTCTACGGGTGGTTATTCGGCCGAATTCGGGGATGCTCTATCAAGTGTTTTGTTGATGAATACTATTACAGAACCAGAACAAGATCAAACGGATATTTCTTTAATGACTCTTGGCGCAGGTTTAGGAAAAACCAAGAAATGGAAAAAAAGTTCACTTACGTTTAATACTTCCTATATAAATCTACAACCTTATCAATGGGTAATTCCTCAAAATGTAGATTGGAATAAAGCGTATCAATCTATGTCGGGTGAAGGTATTTACCGAAGAAAATTTGAAAGCGGATTACTGAAAATTTATTCCGCTTTTGATTATGCTACTTTCGACTTGAATCAAAAGGACATCAATTCGCAAACACCAATTAGAATTGATACTAAAAACAATAATTTTTATTTCAACACTTCTTACAAAGGCAAATTTGGAGCAGGTTGGGGCATACAAACCGGTATGAGTTTGGGTTATAGTCAAAACAAAATAGGAATTGATTTAGATGATTTGAAAAACAATGAGATCGCTTCGCATTTTAAATTGAAACTAGACAATAAAATTTCCGAAAGGGTAAAACTGACTTTTGGAGGTGATTATTTTATAACCAATTTCAATGAAAATTATAACTCTAATACAGTTGGAAATTTCGAAAATGGTTACAATAATAATAGTAGTGCCTTATTTTCGGAAGCGGATATTTTTATCTCTCAAAACTTTGCACTTAAAGTAGGCGTTCGCGGTATGTATAGCGATTTATTAGATAAAGGATTTGTTGAGCCAAGAGCTTCGCTAGGATTTAAAGTGTCGCAAAACAGTCAGTTTTCACTAGCTTATGGTGATTTTCATCAAACACCAAAACAGGATTATTTGAAGTATAATTCAGACTTCGGTTACGAAAAAACACAGCATTATATTTTAAACTACATGTACTCCATTAGAAAAAGAGTATTGCGTGCCGAAGTGTATTATAAGGCGTATCAGGATTTAGTGAAATATGAAACTACGACACCCATGTTTAACAGTAATTACAATAACAATGGTTTTGGATATGCGAAAGGATTAGACTTGTATTGGAGAGACAATCATACGTTTAAAAATACTGAATATTGGATTTCATACTCATATATAGATAGTAAAAGAGATTTCAGAAATTATAAGTCGGAAGTGACTCCAAGTTTTGTGGCAAAAAACACCTTATCGATTGTTGGTAAATATTTCATTAGCGATTTAAAATCACAAATAGGAGTTACCAATACATTTGCTTCGGGAAGACCATACAATAATCCAAACGAAACTGTTTTCATGAATGGAAAAACCAAAACGTATAATAATTTGAGTTTGAGTTGGGCTTATTTATTGTCACAACAAAAGATCTTATTCTTCACGGTTTCAAATGTTTTAGGGAACAGTAACGTTTTTGGTTATCAATATGCTAATTCACCAGATTTAAATGGACAATTTCAGCGCCAAGCCATTACACAACCAGCGGATAGGTTCTTTTTTGTAGGTTTCTTTTGGACGATTAGTTCTGATAAAAATAAAAATCAATTGGATAATTTGTAAGTCAAATGTAGACATTCGATTAAATCTACAATTCATCCTCAAAAAGTAACAGTTCGGTAAACATAAATTTCATAAGCGATCAAACCGATATACTTTTGAAGTATAAATTAAGAATAACAATTTAAATAGTAATAAAAACAAACATTAAAAATTAGAAATTATGGTACGAGTATTTACAGCATTAGTATTATTAGTATGTTCAACAGTATTTGGACAAATGAAATTCGAACAAGGAATGGGTAAAGCATTAGGAACTTGGGGAGCAGGACAATCAATGGAAGCAGTAGCGCAATTTGAACGTATTGCTTTAGTAGAGAAAACAAACTGGTTACCCAATTATTATGTTGCTTTCATTAATACCATTGAAGCTTTTAAAACCCAAGACAAATCGAAAATTCCAGCTTTTTTAGAAAGAGCACAAAAAGCGCAAGATGAAGCAACAATCATCAGTCCAAATAACCCAGAATTAATGGTATTGCAGGCTATGATTTATACCGCTTGGATTGTTGAAGATCCTATGACAAACGGAATGAAATATTCAGGGAAAGCGATGGAGCAGTACTATAAAGCTCTAGCCATTGCGCCAAACAATCCTAGAGTTGTTTTTTGTAAAGCCGAATTTGAAATTGGTGGTGCCGAGTGGACTGGTGCCGATACCAAACCATTATGCAAACAAGTTGAAAAATCTATCGAACTTTTTGCTACTTTTAAACCTGAAAGCGCATTTCATCCTAATTGGGGATTAGAAAGAGCTAAGGAAACATTAACTAAATGTGGTAAATAACTAAAAAACAAAACAAAATGGAAACTCCAAAAAACAACAACAGAATTGCAGGTATGGTTTTTATAGGCTGTATGTTTATAGGAATGGGAATAGGAATGTATTTGGGTAAAATGACCGTAGGGATTATGATTGGAATGGGAGTTGGGTTTATCGCTTCGGCCATTGCAAGAGCAAAAGTTTAATCATTAGTATAAAACAAAATGAATAGAGTATTAAAACATTTTTTGCGTTCAGTGGTCATTGGATTGATTGTTTTCTTGGTATTTACAATCATCAATTGGATGTCTGGATCAATCATTACAATGAATCGCAGGTTGTTAATGAACTTACAGTTTACACTGCTCTATTCAGTTTGTTTGTATATGGCAAATGCCTTGATATTTATTTACTTGGATAAAATTTTTGCCAGTGACCGATTTACAGTAAAAAGAATAATCATAGGATTTGTAAGTTCTTTTTTTGTTTCAATTTTCACCATTTTTTTATTGCGAATTTTCGAAGAAGTTTTTATTGAACAAAGCACTTTTAAGGAGTTTTTAGCAAAAGAAGATATTGGAAATTATATGGTTTCGATAATCATTACGTTCATCATCACATTGTTGGCTCATGCGGTTTATTTTTATCGTTCGTATCAGGAAAACAGAGTCAAACAACAAAAAATTATTGCGGGAACCGCTTCGGCTAAGTTTGAAAGTTTAAAAAACCAAATCGATCCACATTTTCTGTTCAATAGTTTAAATGTATTGAGTTCTTTGATTGAAGAAAATCCAGAAAATGCCCAGAAATTTACGTCTTCATTATCTAAAATTTACAGATATGTATTAGAACAACGAGATAAAGAGTTGGTAAGTGTCGAAGAAGAGTTGGCTTTTGCCAAGACCTACATGAACTTACTCAAAATGCGTTTCGAGAATAGTATTTTTTATGAATTACCTGAAAAAGTTAATAATCCGGAAGCCAAAGTAGTACCATTATCATTACAGTTATTACTCGAAAATACGGTAAAACATAATGTAGTTAGCGAGCAAAAACCATTGCGAATCAGGATTTTTGAAAGCGATAATTATCTGGTGGTTCAAAATGATTATCAGAAAAAAGAAGTGTTGAAAGATAGACAAGGCGTTGGATTGCAAAACATCATCAGCCGCTATGCTATTTTAACCGAAAGAAAAGTAAGAATCGAACAAACTGAAAAAGAATTTACAGTAAAAATTCCAATGCTAACAAGACAAATAGGAATTATGGAAACAACATACAATTCAACCGCAGATAATACATATTACAGAGCAAAAAAGAGAGTAGAAGCCATTCGCGGATTTTACGGAAGTCTAATTTCTTATTGTTTTGTCATTCCGGTTTTAGTATTTATAAACTTGAGTTTCATGCCTAAATTTCAATGGTTTTGGTTCCCAATGTGTGGTTGGGGAATAGGTTTAATCATTCATGGATTTGGCGTTTTTGGCTACGGTTCACGATGGGAAGATCGTAAAATAAAAGAGATTTTAGAAAAAGAAAAAGAAAAACAAAATTGGAAATAATCATGGAAACAAACAACAAGAAAAAACCTTTAACGGGCTTAGAAGCATTGGCTATAAAAAGAATAAAAAAGCTTAAATTTTTCTATATACATTCTTTTATTTTTGCAATAGGTATCTTTTTTTATGTACTGAAAGCATATTTTGGAATAAGTTTTAATTTTTTTCCAATAAAGTATATCAACGGTCTGGTAATGTGTTTTTGGACTTTTAATTACATCATCCAAGGACTTGATGTTTTTGTAACCGAAGTACTTTTTGGAAGCGAATGGGAAAAGAGAAAAATTAATAAAATTTTGGAATTTGAAGAATCAAATAATCAAAAAAACATATAATCATGCAACGCAATTATACAGAAGAAGAGCGCTTTCAACAAGCGAAGAAAAGAGTAGAAGAAATTAAAGGTTTTTACGGAAACCTTACCGCTTACATAGTAGTAAACCTTGCATTATTGTTTATTAATTTAAAAACATCACCAGATCAGTTGTGGTTTTATTGGCCTATGTTGGGTTGGGGAATAGGAGTTATTTTTCACGGATTACGCGTGTTCAATTACCTGCCTTTTTTAGGCAAAGATTGGGAAGAACGTAAAATGAAAGAATACATGGAGGAAGATGAAAGACGCAAAAATGAATGGAAATAATTCTAGCTATGGAAAACTATAATAACAATTTTGAAGAGCGTTATGAAGATGCTCAAAAAAGGATAAGACGTATCAAGGGATTTTATTCGCATTTGATGGCTTATATTATGTTTAATATCCTGATTGTTTTTTTTAATATCAGTAATCTTGAACCAGGAGAAAGTTATTTTAAATTTGAAAACTTTTTCACTGCTTTCTTTTGGGGAATTGGTTTAGTAGCTCATGGGGTTAGCGTTTTTGGGCATCATCTTATTTTTGGAAAAAAATGGGAAGAAAGAAAAATTAAAGAGTTCATGGAAAAGGAAAATCACGATAAGTGGGAATAATTTCAGATGAAAGTTTTAGGAAAAAGAAGCAAATAAAGAATAAATAAAAACTTAGGACCTTAGAACCTCAGAATATGAATATCATCATTATTGAAGACGAAAAGCCAGCAGCTCGTTTGTTACAGCGTAAAGTAGAAAAATTAGGATTGCAAGTCAATACCATGTTACATTCGGTAGAAGAATCAATCAATTGGTTCAATAACAATGTACATCCCGATTTGATATTTCTAGATATTCAACTGTCTGATGGTTTGTCGTTTGAAATTTTTGAGCAAATCGACATCAAAAGCGCAGTAATTTTTACAACGGCTTATGATGAATACGCTTTAAAAGCTTTCAAACTCAATAGTATCGATTATTTATTGAAGCCTATCGATGAAGATGATTTGGAAGTGGCTGTCAACAAATTCAAAGCTAGGAATCAGCCTCAAAACTTATCATTAGATTTTGAGATGATCAAAAAAATGTTGGTCAATCCAGTTGATAAAAACTATAAAAAACGTTTTACTGTCAAAATAGGGCAACAATTAAAATTGATTAATGTCGATGAGGTAGAATGTTTTTACAGTGAAAACAAAGGTACTTACTTGCACACATTAGACAATCGCGATTACTTATTAGACGGTACTCTAGAACAACTTGAAACCGAATTAGATCCAAAAGATTTCTATCGCGTAAGCCGAAAATTTATTGTTCCAATGAAAGGTATTAAGGAAATTCAAATACACAGTAATTCCCGATTGAAAGTCATTTTACCAACCTACAATGATGATGAGGTGATTGTAGCGAGAGAAAGAGTGGGTGACTTTAAAGAATGGATTGGGTAGTTTTCCTAGCTTCTAAAATCAAATAAAATTGTACTCCAAATAAAATAGAAGCAATTACTAAATGTATCGCCTGACTTCCAAAAGGGAAATGCAAATAATACATGGCAATTCCTGAAAAGACTTCAGCGAAAATAAGCGCCATTACCCAATTAATTTTGTCAAAACCTAAATGCAGCTTTTTGTTTTTCAAGTATAAAAAGAAATTGGTAAAAAAGACAACAAACGAAAACGTTCGGTGAAAGTAAAAACTCCATTCAGGACTACTTAGCCAAAGTGATTCATTTTCAATTCCTGATTTCAATTCCTCATCAACAAACTGACGTACTTGTGTTCCTAAAACCACTTGGATTAGCGTTAAAATAAGAGAAATCCACAATACATTTCTGAAAGTAGCATTGAAAATTTTAGGTGTTTCTTTTGGCTTGGCCAATTGAATAATATACAAAATCACGGCAAGAATGAGTAATGCCATGACCATATGAATTGTTATTTTGACAGGATTTAATACCGAATATACTACAGTTGCTCCCAACCATCCCTGAAATCCCATCATAAAAACGACAAGCCAGGAAAGCAACGTTATTTTTTTATTTTCTTTCCAAAATTTAGTAGCAGCAATCGCCATTAAAAAGCATCCTAATCCAGCTAAAGCACCAAATAATCTATTCACATATTCGACCCAAGTGTGTAATGGATTGAAAATAGCATAATCGTGTTTGGTATATTTTTCCCAGTTTTCAATTTCAAAAGTAGTTCCTGTTTTAAAATCGGTTTTAGCGACTAATAAAGTTTCGTCTTTAATAATGACCATCCCTTTTTTAAAAACGCGATTCTCAGCCCATGTCAGTTCTTTTACATCTGTTGGAGGAATATAATAACCAAAACATTTCGGCCAATCAGGACATCCCATTCCTGAACCTGTCATTCTAACTAAAGCACCTGCAATGATTACTAAATAAACCAAGATTAAAGCGGTTTTAGCAATTGTGGTAAAGTTCTTTTTCATCTTTATTACGCTGTTACTTTGTCACTTTTTTCAAACCCATTTTTTCAGCTCTTTTCAAAACAAAATCATAGGCGGCTTGATATTCGTTTGGAATTTCACCTTCTAGAATCGCTTCTTTTACAGCTTCCTTCAAAACTCCAATTTCTCTTGAAGGTTTTAAATCAAAAATTTCCATAATTTCTTCTCCTGAAATAGGTGGTTGAAAAACACGTATTTTGTCACGCTCTTCAACTTCTACAATTTTTTGACGTACAATTTTAAAATTGTTATGGTATTTGTTGAATTTTTTAGGATTCTTTGTAGTGATGTCGGCTTCACAAAGGGTCATTAAATTTTCTACGTCTTCACCAGCATCAAAAACCAAACGACGTACCGCCGAATCTGTTACAATATCTTCGGCCAAAACAATAGGTCGCGAACTCATCATAACCATTTTTTGAACAAATTTCAATTTTTGGTTTAATGGCATGTGCAAACGCTCGAAGATTTTCTTCGTCATTTTTCCGCCTAAAAACTCATGTCCGTGAAACGTCCAGCCTTGCTTTTTACTGAAGCGTTTGGTGGGTGCTTTTCCTATATCGTGTAATAGTGCCGACCAGCGTAACCAGACATCATCGGTATTAGGACAAATGTTATCGACTACTTCTAACGTGTGGTAAAAGTTGTTTTTATGCGTATGACCTTCAATTTCTTCTACCTGATTTAAAGCAGTCAATTCCGGAAGAATAATATCTAATAGTCCTGTTTTATACAATAATAAAAATCCAATGGAAGGTGTATCGCAAAGTAAAATTTTGTTTAATTCATCAACGATTCGTTCACCTGAAATGATATTAATTCGGTCTTTGTTTCTCGAAATGGCTTCTAATGATTCGTCTTCAATTTCAAACTTCAATTGCGATGCAAATCGGATGGCACGCATCATTCGCAAAGGATCATCAGAATAGGTGATGTCCGGATTTAGAGGTGTTTTAATAGTTTTGTTTTTCAAATCGGTCAATCCGTCAAAAGGATCAAGTAATTCACCGTAATTTCTTTCGTTTAATGAAAGCGCTAAAGCATTGATGGTAAAATCACGACGATTCTGATCATCTTCTAAAGTTCCGTTTTCTACAATTGGATTTCGACTGTCATGGTTGTAGCTTTCTTTTCTGGCTCCTACAAATTCGATATCCATGTCTTCATAACGCAACATGGCTGTTCCATAGTTTTTAAAAACCTGAACTTTGGGTTGATGCGGAATGAGTTGAGATACTTTAAGAGCGAGTTCGATACCACTGCCAACGGCAACAATATCAATATCTTTTTTATGATTGCGTTCTAAAATCAAATCGCGTACAAAACCACCAATCACATAACTGTCAACGTTAAGTTCTTCGGCTGCCTGAGCGATAATTTTGAATATTTTGTTATTTAGTGCTGTAGTATAATTCATTTCGAAAGTTCTACTTGTCATTTCGACGAAGGAGAAATCTCATAATTTAAGCGTAATGAGATTTCTCCTTCGTCGAAATGACAAAATGATGTTATTTGCGAATAATCTTAACCTGACTATCGTTAGATAATTTAATAATAGTGGAAGGTTTTCCTGCAATTTTTTCGTGGTACAAATTTACAACATAGTCAACACCTTTTAAAATTTCAGGGTTAATATCTTTAAAAGCAATAGGTGTCGGTTGCCCAGAAATATTTGCTGAAGTAGAAACCAATGGTTTTTTCATACGTTCCATTAATTTAAAGCAAAAGGGTTCTTTTATGATTCGAACACCAAGTGTTTTATCTTCTGCGATGATGTTTGGAGCAACATTTCTTGGATTATCAAGAATTAAAGTGGTTGGTTTTTCGGAAATATCCCAAATTTGCCAAGCCACTTCAGGAATGTCTTTGAAAACATTGTACATCATTTTTTCACCATTCATCAAAACAATCATGCTTTTGCTTTCTTCACGTTGTTTTAAGGCGTAAATTTTAGCTACAGCTTCGGCATTAGTAGCATCGCAGCCAATTCCCCAAACGGTATCGGTAGGATAAAGTATTATTCCGCCGTTTTTGATGACTTCGAAAGCATTGTGAACTTCAGTGTTAATATCGCTCATAAAATATATAATTGCCACAAAGGTATTTATTTGTTTCTACATATAAATAGATAAAATAAATTCTATAAGCACTAATCATAAATTCTTATATTTGCTTTCTATAAAAAAGGATATATGTTAAACGATAAATCGATATTAATTACAGGAGGAACGGGTTCTTTAGGGAAAGAATTGACCAAGACAATTTTAAAAAAATGGCCCAATGTGAAACGTTTGGTGATTTATTCCAGAGATGAACAAAAACAATTTCAAATGGCTCAGGAATTTCCTGAAGCTGAATTTCCTGCAATTCGATATTTTATTGGTGATGTAAGAGATTTAGAGCGTTTGAAAAGAGCTTTTAATGGTATTGATTATGTGATTCATGCGGCAGCAATGAAACACGTTCACATTGCTGAATACAATCCAGATGAATGTGTAAAAACGAATATTGGTGGTGCAGATAATGTTATTAAAGCTTGTCTTTCTTCGGGTGTAACAAAAGTAGTAGCACTTTCAACGGATAAAGCTTGTGCACCAATTAATTTATACGGAGCAACAAAATTGACATCAGATAAATTATTTATTGCAGCCAACAATATCAAAGGGAAACAAGATATTAAGTTTTCAGTAGTTCGTTATGGAAACGTAATGGGATCTAACGGTTCGGTAATTCCGTTTTTTATGAATAAAAGGAATGAAGGAGTTTTGCCAATTACTGATGTAAATATGACCCGTTTCAATATTTCACTTCAAGGTGGTGTCGATATGGTGCTTCATGCCCTTGATGCTGCCTGGGGTGGCGAATTATTTGTACCAAAAATTCCATCTTATAAAATTTTAGATGTGGCTCAGGCCATTGGTCCTGATTGTGAACATAGAGTAGTTGGTATTCGTCCAGGTGAAAAAGTACATGAAGAAATGATTACATCATCAGACTCGTTTACGACTTACGATTTAGGAAAATACTATGTAATTCTTCCTCAGGTTACCAATTGGAATTTAGAAGATTACAAGAAAACATTCAATGCAAAGCAAGTGCCAATAGGATTTAACTACACATCTGGAGAAAACGATGAATGGGAAACTGTTGATAGTTTGAGAGCCTTAATCAAAGAGCATTTGTATTCAGATTTTAAAGTATAGTTTGAAATGATACCTTACGGAAAACAAAATATTACAGAAGAAGATATTCAGGCTGTAGCCAAAGCGTTGAAAGGAGATTTTCTTACTCAAGGACCAACGATTTTAGAATTTGAGAAAGCGTTTGTAGACTATATTGGTTGTAAATACGCTGTAGCAGTTTCAAACGGAACTGCAGCATTGCATTTGTCAACTTTGGCATTAGGGGTTGGAAATGGAGATAAAGTAATTACAACGCCAATTACCTTTGCTGCATCGGCAAATTGTATAAGATATTGTGGTGGTGAAGCTGTTTTTTCGGATATCGATTCGGATACGTATTTGCTAGATATCGATAAAGTTGAAAAATTACTTCAATCGGCTCCAAAAGGGACATACAAAGGAATTATTCCCGTTGATTTTGCCGGAAGAGCTGTAAATTTAGAAGCTTTCAGAAAACTGGCCGATGAATACGGTTTGTGGATTATCGAAGATGCTTGTCATGCTCCAGGAGGTTATTTCATTGATAGTAAAGGACAAAAGCAAAACTGTGGAAATAGTAATTATGCCGATTTGGCTATTTTTTCGTTCCATCCCGTAAAGCATATTGCTACAGGTGAAGGAGGAATGATTACCACTAACGACGAAAAATTATATAAAAAATTACTAGAACTTCGTACTCACGGAATTACAAGAGATACTTCTATTTTTAAAAATTCGGTAGAATTTGCTGTTGGTCAGCCAGTAGCTGCCGATGACAATTATCCTGGATGGTACATGGAAATGCAAACATTAGGTTATAATTACCGTTTTACCGATTTTCAAGCTGCTTTAGGAATCAGTCAATTGTCACGAGCTGATCAAGGATTGGACATAAGAAGAACCATTGCCCAAAAATACAAAGAAGCATTTTCAGGAAAATCATACATCAAAGGACAATCTGATGTTGTTGAAGGACATGCCTATCATCTGTATGTTATTGAAGTAGAAGATAGAGTAGGTCTTTACAATTATTTGAGAGAGCATAAAATTTTCGCGCAGATTCATTACATACCTTGCCATCTGATGCCTTATTACCGCGAAATGGGATGGAAAGAAAATGATATGCCATTAGCAGAACAATACTATAAAAACTGCATCAGTTTGCCTATGTATCCTACATTGACTGAAGATGAGCAATCTTTTGTTATAGATAAAATCGAACAGTATTTTTTAAAATAAATAAATTATGAAAAGTTTATTTCAGCTGTTTTCTAAAAAGTATAAGAAAGAAAAAAAACTTAGAGCAGTATTCGAAAATAGCTACGCAGAATTTTTAAAAACAGGGAAAACTTCTCCTGAAGGTCATACAGCACTCATTGATTTGTATTGTCTTACAAACGGTAAATTCAATGATGAAATTAACAACAGGATTGTAAAAGAAAATCCTGATAGTTTGTATAACGGGTCTATTAATAGCGAGCTTTTAGGGCAGTGTGATGATGAAAAATACGGAAAAATCAATACCGAAATCAATCAATCCGGTTATGCTTTTTTCTCTAACAAACTATCACAATCTGTTGTAGACAGTTTGAACAAATTTGCCAAGGAAGCTCCGGTTTACATGGCTCCAAAATACGATACGCCAACGGTATTTGACGAGAATAATATCCAATCGGAAATATACAGGTTTAACGCTAATGACTTGGTAAACAATACAGATATTCAGAAGTTAATCATGGATCCTTTCCTGATTAATATGGCTCGAAATTATTTGGGATGTGAACCCATTTTCGATTTTCCGGCGATGTGGTGGAGTACCGCTTTTTTAAAAGAAGCTTCTTCTGAAGCAGCTCAATTGTATCATTTTGATTTAGATAGGATTAAATGGATTAAAATTTTCATTTACCTTAGCGATGTGACCGATGAAACTGGACCGCATTGTTATATCAATGGTTCGCATGCTTCAGGGACAAAACCAAAAGCGCTTCTGAAAAGAGGTTACGCCAGAATTCCAGATGAGGATTTGGCAAAATACCACAATCAAAACGATTTCGTTAAAATCAATGCCGAAGCAGGTACTGTATTTGCTGGAGATACCAAATGTTGGCATAAAGGAACACCCCTAAAAAAAGGAAGCCGTCTGGTTTTAGAATTTGAATACACGACTTCTTTATTTGGAGCCAATTACGATAAATTTAAAATGGAAAATTATACACCGGAATTCAAAGAATTTTGTTTGAAAAACCCATTTTACGCCACTAATTTTCAATTCGAAAACTAATATAAATGCCAAACATTGCCATTATACCCGCAAGAGGAGGAAGCAAAAGAATTCCAAGGAAGAACATTAGAGATTTCCTTGGTAAACCAATTATTTCCTATTCTATTGAAGCGGCAATTAAAAGCAATTTGTTTGATGAGGTAATTGTTTCTACTGATGATGCTGAAATTGCCGAAATCGCATTAAAATATGGAGCTAAAGTCCCTTTTATACGAAGCGCTGAAAACAGCAATGACTTTGCAACCACCGCCGATGTTTTAATAGAAGTGATCAAATGGTACGAAGGTAAAGACATCCATTTCAATAATGCGGTCTGTATATACCCGTGTTCACCTTTTGTGACAGCACCATTGATTCAAAAAGCGCATCAGGAATTGCTGGACAAAAAAGCCGATTGTGTTTTTCCGGGTGTTTCCTACGGGCATCCCATACAAAGGGCATTGAAAACAGACGATTCGGGGAGAATAAGGCCTTTTTCGGAAGAATATTCTAACGTTAGAACCCAAGATTTAGAAAAAGCATTTCATGATTCAGGAATGTTTTATTTTTTTAATGTCGAGAAGTTTTTGGTTAATAAAAGCTTAAGGACGATTGATACTGTTCTAATTGAAATAGATGAAAATCACACACAAGATATCGATAATGAAACCGATTGGAAATTAGCCGAATTGAAATACCAATTAAACAGTCAAAATGAGAAATTATAATTGTCTTAAAAGTTTCAGTTTCAAAATTGAAAACTATCATATCGAACCTATTCGGGACGAAGATAAATTTGAAATTTTGAAAATTCGAAATGAACAAATTTATCATTTAAGACAATCGGAGCCATTAACCGAAGAAAAACAGATTCAATATTTCGAAAATGTAGTTTCAAAATTATTTGAACAATCAACCCCAAATCAGTTGCTTTTTTCTGTTTTTAAAGACAATGCGTTTATTGGTTATGGCGGATTGGTTCATATCAATTGGATAGATAAAAATGCGGAAATTTCGTTTATAATGAAAACCGAATTGGAGAGCACTTCGTTTGCCGAAATTTGGTTAAATTATTTAAAACTAATTGAAAAAGTAGCTTTCGAAGATTTAAATTTTCATAAAATTTTTACTTACGCGTTTGATTTACGACCGCATTTGTACCCAGTTTTATTGGATAACGGATTTACGGAAGAAGCAAGATTGAAGGAGCATTGTTTTTTTGATGAGAAGTTTATTGATGTCGTTTACCATTGCAAAATGAACAGACAAATCACTTTCAGAAAAGCAAATGAAAATGATATGATGCGTTATTTTAATTGGACTAACGATTCTTCGGTTAGGGAAAACTCATATCAATCAGAGCCCATTTCTTTAGAAAATCATCAAAGTTGGTTTTACAGTAAAATTAAAGACGTAAATTGTTTGATGTTGGTTTTCGAAGATCATTTGAATAATCCGATAGGGCAAGTTAGAATTCAAATAAGTGATGAGAAAAATGCAGTAATTGGCATCTCTACGGATGAAAATCACAGAGGAAAAGGATATGCCAGTACAATGATTCGAATGGCATCTGATGAATTTTTAAAAAATAATCCACAAATGCGTATCAACGCTTATATAAAATTAGAAAATGAAGCTTCGGCTAAAGCATTTGAAAAAGCAGGTTATGTTTTAGATACCGATTTGCTTTATGAAAACATCCCAAGCCATCTTTATAAAAAAGAACTATGAATATAGGAAATTATAAAATAGACAAAGAAAGTCCCGTTTTTATTATTGCGGAACTTTCAGCTAATCATAACGGAAGTCTCGAAACTGCATTAGAAACAGTAAAGGCAGCAAAAAGAGCCGGAGCTGATTGCATCAAATTACAAACCTATACCGCTGATACTATTACATTAGATTCTGATAAAGAAGATTTTGTGATAAAGGGAACTATTTGGGATGGAAAAAAACTCTATGATTTGTATCAGGATGCTTACACACCTTGGGATTGGCACGAAGCTATTTTCAATGCAGCTGCAGCAGAAGGATTAATTTGTTTTTCTTCTCCTTTTGATCATTCATCAGTCGATTTATTAGAAAGTTTAAACACACCAGCATACAAAATTGCTTCCTTTGAAATTACCGATATTCCGTTAATCGAATATGTGGCTTCCAAAGGAAAACCAGTCATTATTTCCACAGGAATTGCTGAAGAAGAAGACATCAAATTGGCTTTGGAAGCATGTAAAAGACAAGGGAACAATGAAATTGCCTTATTAAAATGTACCTCAAGCTATCCTGCGCCTATTGAAGAAGCAAACATGGTTATGGTGAAAGATATTGCTGAACGTTTCAATGTCATCAGCGGACTTTCTGATCATACGATGGGAAGTACAGTGCCAATTGTTGCTACTGTTTTTGGTGCAAAAATTATTGAAAAACATTTCATTATTGACAGGGCAATTGGTGGTCCAGATGCTTCATTTTCTATGAATGAAGAAGAATTTACAGCCATGGTAAAAGCGGTTCGCGAAGCAGAAAAGGCGATCGGAGTTGTCGATTATACTTTAACCGAAAAACAAGTCAAAGGAAGAGATTTTTCTCGCTCTTTATATGTGTCTGATGATATTAATGAAGGCGATGTTTTTACGGCAGAAAATATTCGTTCCGTAAGACCAGGTTTTGGACTACATCCAAAATATTACTCGCAAATTATCGGGACTACCGCGAAAAAGAATTTCAAAAAAGGAGACAGACTAGAAATGTAAAAATATGATTAGAATTTTTTCAAGCCTAAAGCAGAAGTTTTTAAGTAAAATTGAAAAGAAAAAGAGAAAATATGAGGAAAGAAATTTTACTAAAAGTAAAAAACGTTTCTCAGAAGAGCTCAAGTTTTTCAAATCTAATGCAAACGGAGATAACGGAATAGTATTAGTTCAGTTGGTTAAAGACTATGAGTTTTTAATCAAATTGGCTGCAGCTAGTTACGTGATTTCAAACGATAGAAATTTAAAAGTGAATCTGTATGATGTTTCTTGGACGTCACACATTGGCTGGAATAGAATTCGAACTCACAAAAGAGCGATTAAAAAACAAGAGATTCTCGAAAAAATAGGAAAATCATTCGGTAACGAAGTTATTTTTTATTGCGAAGATTCTTTTCATAATCAAGACTTTATTCAACAAGAATTAAATAAAATTCTAGCAAATCTTAACCATCCTAATGATGTTTTATCCATTCATTTTGAAGATGTTCTAATTGGTGATTTAATTTATGATACGTATTTAAGATATTTTCATCAAACCGACATTACAGAAATTACCAATGATGTGATTAAAGTAATTGAAATAGGGCTAAATATGTATTATAACTTTATTGAATTGCTGAAGCAAAAGCCAATAAAAGCCTTAGTAAACACCTATACAACTTATTTAGAACATGGGATTACTGCTAGAATTTGCCTTCAAAAAGAGATTCCGGTTTATACAGTAGGTTCTTATTCTTATCGACTTCAAGAAGCAACCAAAGATTTTCCTTACCATCAGATAAACCATGTTTCGTTTAATCCGAATAAAAATATTGGAGCTGAAAAAATGAAATTGGCCGAAACTATCTTCACCTCCCGTTTTTCAGGTGTTATTGATGATGCAACAAGTTACATGCGTCAGTCTGCTTTTCAGGATAATCAAATGAACGAAGAATTCAAGAATACTTTTTTGAGCAAAAAAAGGAATGTGGTCATTTATCCACACGATTATTATGACTCACAGCATATTAACAGGGCGCTACTTTTTCCTAATTTGTACCAATATTTAAAAGAAGTTTTAGAAAACCTGAAGGATTTAGAAGATACAAACGTTTTTGTAAAACCACATCCAAATGGGATTGAAGGAACTATGGAAATGACTATCGATTTGGTGAAAAGCTTCAATAAACCACACTTCCATTTAGTACAGAGCGATGTTTCAAATAACAATATTATTGAATTAAGACCCGACTTGATTTGTACTTACAGAGGAACTGTTGGATTGGAAATGGCTTATTTTAAAATACCAACTATTGCATTATACGACAATATGTATACTAACTTTGATTTTGTTCATACTTGTTATGATACTCAATCGTATTTTGACATCATAAAAGGGGATAAAAAAGCAGAAATAAATTTTGATAAAAATCAAATATTCAGCTTTTATTATCAAGCCTTTTTGGAAAAAATTGAGTTTAACGATAAAGAGGTTATCCAACTTTTGCAATCCTTCAAAGGGAATACTTACAATGATGAATATTTAGATTTTATTGTATCCAACAAGTTTTCTAAGGAAACATTGCTCGAAAGTTTTAAATTTGCTTATAAAAATTTATAATTCATGATAAATTCTTTAGCTCCAATAGTTCTTTTCACTTATAACAGACCAAAACATACTCAAAATGTTTTGGATTCTTTGGCAAAAAACGAAGAAGCAAAAGACAGTATTTTATATGTTTTTTGTGATGGAGCTAAGTCAAATGTTGATGCAGAAGGATTATTAAAAATCGAAGAAGTTAGGAAAAGAGTGCAATCCGAAAATCGATTTAAGGAAGTTCATGTCACCATTCAGCCACAAAATAAAGGATTGTCCAATTCTATTATTGATGGTATTACAACCATAATTAACCAACACGGAACGGTCATCGTTTTAGAAGATGATTTGGTGTTATCTCCTTATTTCTTGGCTTATATGAATGATTCGCTAGTTCGTTATAAAGATGATAATCGTGTAGCAGAAATTGGTGCTTGTAATTTTTTTGCCTGTGGACCTAAATATCCTAAAAGCTTTTTTGCAACCATGCCTGATACTTGGGGATGGGCTACATGGAAGGACCGATGGGAGAAGTTTAATCCAGATGCCGTTTTTTTATACAAAGAATTATTAAAGGAAGACCTGATGCATAAGTTTAATACTTATGGAGCTTATGACATGCAGGGCATGCTGAAAGATCAGATTTTTGGAAAAGTCAACTCATGGGCTATTCGTTGGCAAGCTGTTATGGTTTTAAATGATTGGTTGTGCTTATATTCGAATCCAGCTTTTTCCAATCATATAGAATCGGTCGATGCTACTCATGCTCAAATCAATATTGTTCCGCCATTACATACGACAAAACCTGTTTTTGAGACGATTAAGGTTGAAGAAAATCCATCAGTGGTAGAAGCTATGAAAAGAGGGTATTCCGGGCAAGGCGATTATTTTGGAAATTATAAACCCAAATTCATCAAAAAAAGAATAAAAAAAATTGCCAAAAAAGCGCTCTTATTTTTAGTACCTTTTGGAATCGTAATGCTATTTAAAAAAGACCAAAAAAAAGATTATTAGTTTAAAAAGATAAAATGCTTCATCTAACCACCTATTTCGATAAAAACTACCTTTCAAGAGGATTGGTTTTATATGATTCGCTAAAAAAATATACAAGTCAGTTTGAATTGTATATTTTGTGTTTAGATGAATTTACGGTCGATTTTTTCGAATCCAATAAAAATAAATACCCAGAAGTTAAAACACTTCAGTTGTCAGATATAGAAGAGTCAGAACCAGCTTTACGTGATGCTAAATTAAACCGAAGTAAGATTGAATATTACTTTACGTTAAGTCCATGTCTTCCGTTATATCTGCTAAAAAAACACCAATTACCTCATATTTGCTCTTTAGATGCCGACATTCTTTTCTTGAATTCTCCGGAAAAGTTATTTACCGATTTAGATAAGTATTCAATAATTGTTACTCCTCATAAATTTTCAAGAGAGCTTGCATTTTCAATAAAATATGGAGCATATAATGTGAGTTTCCAGATATTCAAAAATGATGAAACAGGATTGAAATGTTTAGAACTATGGAAAAACCAATGTGTTGAATGGTGTGGTGACGAATACGATGAGGTCAATGACCGTTTTGCCGATCAAAAGTATCTGGACGATTGGACTACATTATACCCAAATGCTGTAAAGAGTTTAGATGATAATATTAGCGGATTAGCGACTTGGAATCTTAACAATTATAGTATTGAAAAAAGAAATGATGATTATTTTTCAAACGGCGAGCGAATCGTGTTTTATCATTTTCATCATTTTAAAATTTTTGACAAGAAATGGGCTTCCAATGGGTTTGATGAATATAAAGTGAAAATTCAAAAAGGAGTTGATGAACTATATCTGGATTATTGGAATAAAATAGAGGCTTATAACATGAGTTTGGCTATAGCTAAAGATAATTCCAGTAGGTATGTAGCATCAAATAACATATTCGCAAGGTTGTTGAAAGAAAAAACAGTTTACAGAAAAAAGGATGAAAAACAGCTAGAAAACGTTAATTTTGCATACATTCCAAAGTTTATTAGAAAACTAATTATAAAAATCTATGCCTAAATTAGTCCACATACAATCTTTTCATGAACAAAGAGGCTCGCTGACGGTTCTGGAAAAAAACATCCCTTTTGATATAAAAAGAGTTTTCTATATTTATAATGTCGACGATTCTGTTAGAGGAAAACACCGTCATCACAAAACGATTCAAGCTGCTATTTGTATTCACGGTTCGTGTAAAATTTCTAATGATAATGGAACTGAAATAGAAGATTTCATTCTTGATAGTCCAGAAAAATGCTTATTTCTTTATCCGGAAGATTACCATTGGATGTATGAGTTTTCAAAAGATGCGGTACTTTTAGTATTGGCTTCTGAATTTTATGACCCAAAAGATTATATTTATGAACCTTACCGATAAACCCATAGCCTACGAAAATCTTCATCTTCTGAATAAAGAATTTGAAGGCGAGTTTCAGGAGAAATTTAAATTGTTTCTTGAAAAAGGCTGGTACATTTTAGGAAACGAAGTAAAAACGTTTGAAGATAATTTCGCAGCTTATTGTGGCGCGAAATACTGTCTTGGCGTTGCCAACGGTTTAGATGCGCTGCATTTGGGCTTATTGGCTTTTGATTTTCCTGAAAAGTCAGAAATTATTGTTCCTTCAAATACCTACATTGCTACAATATTAGCCATTATCAATACTGGACATATTCCAGTTTTAGTAGAGCCTACTATTGAAGACTATAACTTAGATCCAACGCTTATTGAAGCAAAAATCACTTCAAAAACAAAAGCGATTATGGTGGTTCATTTGTATGGACAAACTGCAAAAATGGATCAAATTTTGGCTATAGCCGAAAAACACAACCTAGAAGTTATCGAAGATTGTGCCCAATCGCATGGCGCAAAATTCAACGGAAAAATGACCGGAACTTTCGGAAAAATTGGAGCATTCAGTTTCTATCCAACTAAAAACTTAGGTGCTTTAGGGGATGCCGGTGCCATCGTTACCTCAGATGAAGTATTATATGAAAAGTTAAGAGCTCTTAGAAATTATGGCTCCGAAAAAAAATACTATAACAAGTATATTGGTTTAAACTCCAGATTAGACGAGTTGCAAGCGGCATTTCTAAATGTCAAATTACCTCATTTAGATAGAATCACAGAACACAAACAAAAATTAGGCAAATTATATAATGAGCAGTTAACCAATAAAGTAATTAAGCCAATTGTTATTGAAAACGGTTCACATGTCTATCATATCTACAACATTCGAACCTCAAGAAGAGATGAGTTGAAAGCTTATTTATTGGAAAACGGAATTCACACCGAAATACATTATCCAGTTTCTCCGAATCATCAGGAAGGTTATCAGGAGTATTTCAGTAATATGACATTCGATATAAGCGAAGAAATCCACAAAACGACATTAAGTTTGCCTATATCATACGCAACTACAGAAAAACAAGTACAAAAAGTAATCGAAATAACAAATCGTTTTTTCGAATAAAAACAAATAAAAACTACACATGAAAGTAGCATTAATAACAGGAGTAACAGGACAGGATGGCGCTTATTTAGCCGAATTACTGTTGTCAAAAGGATATATGGTTCACGGAATAAAAAGGAGAAGTTCGTCGTTTAACACGCAACGTATTGATCATATTTACGAAGATCCACATATCGATAACCAACATTTTAGATTGCATTATGGTGATTTGAGCGATTCTACTAATTTAATTAGAATCATTCAAGAAACACAACCGGATGAAATCTACAATTTGGGTGCCATGAGTCACGTAAAAGTGAGTTTTGATACGCCCGAATATACAGCTAATGCTGATGGAATTGGGACTTTGAGAATTTTGGAAGCCATAAGAATATTAGGGTTAACTAAAAAAACCAAAATATATCAAGCTTCAACATCTGAATTATATGGTTTAGTGCAAGAAGTTCCTCAAAAGGAAACCACTCCGTTTTATCCACGTTCGCCTTACGCAGTAGCTAAAATTTACGCTTATTGGATTACCGTAAATTACCGTGAAGCTTACGATATGTTTGCCTGCAACGGAATTTTGTTCAACCACGAAAGTCCACGAAGAGGAGAAACTTTTGTAACTAGAAAAATCACACGAGGGATTGCACAAATGGCATTGGGAATGCAAGATGTTCTCTACATGGGAAATATCGATTCACAACGCGATTGGGGTCATGCCAAAGATTATGTGGAAGCAATGTGGTTAATTCTGCAACAAGACAAACCAGAAGATTTTGTGATTTCAACAGGAGTAACCACAAGAGTTAGAGATTTTATCAGAATGGCTTTTAGAGAAGTAGGAGTCGAATTAGAATTCACAGGAGAAGGCGTAAATGAAGTGGCTACAGTTAAGTCATCTTCGAATGCGGAATATAAGTTTAAAATAGGTCAAGTGGTCATCAAAATCGATCCAGCATATTTCCGTCCAACAGAAGTAGACTTACTAATTGGTGACAACACCAAGGCCAAAACAAAATTAGGCTGGACTCCAAAATATACAGTGGAGATGTTGGTAAAAGAAATGATGGAAGCCGATGTAAATCTATTCAAAAAAGAAAAATATTTTAAAGAAAGCAACTAATGGAATTGAATTCTAAAATATACGTTGCCGGACATCGCGGAATGGTGGGAAGTGCCATTGTGGCTAATTTGAAAAGCAAAGGTTTTACCAATATTATTGAAAGAACGTCAACGGAACTCAACCTAATCAACCAACACGCAGTTTCTGAATTTTTCGAGGAAGAAAAACCAGAATATGTTTTTTTGGCTGCAGCCAAAGTAGGAGGAATAGTTGCTAATAATACGTTTAGAGCCGATTTCATTTATGAAAATATGATGATCCAGAACAATGTGATTCATCAGAGTTATGAAAACGGAGTCAAGAAATTGATGTTTTTAGGATCGTCTTGTATTTATCCAAAACTAGCGCCACAACCGTTAAAAGAAGATTATCTTTTGACCGGATTATTGGAAGAAACCAATGAACCTTACGCCATTGCAAAAATCGCCGGAATCAAAATGTGCGATGCTTACAGAGATCAATATGGTTGTAATTTCATTTCTGTAATGCCAACAAACTTGTATGGTTTGAATGATAATTACGATTTACAAAACTCTCATGTATTGCCTGCGTTGTTAAGAAAATTCCACGAAGCCAAAAATAATAATGATAAAGAAGTGATTGTTTGGGGAACCGGTTCACCTTTGCGTGAATTTCTTCATGCCACAGATATGGCCGATGCTTGCGTGTTTTTAATGCAAAATTACGACGACAGAGGATTTGTAAATATTGGTTCCGGAAGCGAAATTTCAATTGCAGATTTAGCTCATTTAGTGAAAGATATTGTTGGGTTTAAAGGTGAAATCGTTTTCGATACTTCAAAACCAGACGGAACGCCAAGAAAATTAATGGATGTTTCCAAATTAAATAATTTAGGATGGAATTTTTCTATCGATTTGAAAGCCGGAATTGAAGCCGTTTACAAAGAAAAGTTCTTAAAATAAAAACAGAATGAGTAAAAAGATATCTGTAATAACAATCAATTACAACGACAAAATCGGTCTCGAAAAAACCATCAAAAGTGTTTTGGGTCAGACGTTTAAAGATTTTGAATTTTTAGTTATTGATGGTGCTAGTTCTGATGGTGGAAAAGAATTAATTGAAAGTTATTCAGATAAAATCGATTATTGGATTAGTGAGCCTGACAAAGGGGTTTACAATGCTATGAATAAAGGTATTCTAGCTGCAAAAGGCGAGTTTTTAATTTTTATGAATAGCGGAGATGTTTTTCACAATGAAACTGTTTTGGAAAATGTAGCAAAAAACCTCACCAGCGAATTTGATATTTATTATGGTGATAACTACAAAATCAGCAAAGATTCCAAAAGAAAGAAAACGTACCCCGAAAAATTATCGTTTGCTTTCTTCTACACGAGTAGTATAAACCATCAATCTACGTTCATCAGGAGACAATTGTTTTTAGATCATTTTCTGTACAATGAAGCCTATAAAATTGTGTCAGATTGGGAGTTTTTCATTTACACCATTTGTCACGTAAATGTCCCATATAAATATTTACCCATTACCATTTGCGATTACGATTTCACCGGAATTTCATCGGTGGAAACATTCAAAAGTAAAATGAATGCGGAAAAGTTACAAACACTTCAAAAGTATTTTCCTCTTTTTATAGACGATTATTTATTAGTGTCACAATTGAATTCCAAACGTGTGAAGCAGGTTTTTCATATCCAAAAGTACCCAGTTGCTTGGAAAGTGCTCAAAACTTTCATCAGCATTGTATTGTTATTTACCCCAAAAATGAAGAAATGAAAAAGATTCAAGTAGGATTCCTATTATCATACGATTACGAGATGCTGAAGAAATCAATTCCACCAGTATACAAAATGGCGGACACTATTTTTTTGGCAGTAGATAAAGACAAACGTACTTGGTCCGGAAATCATTTTAAAATCGACGACAGTTTTTTTCAATGGATAAAAGAAATAGATGTTGACAATAAAGTAGTCATTTACGAAGATGATTTTTACGTACCAACATTGAATGCTATAGAAAACGATACCCGTGAACGTCACATGTTAGGCTTAAAAATGGGCATTGGAAACTGGTTGGTTCAAGTAGATTCGGATGAGATCTTTATTGATTTTGAAAAATTTGTTAAAAAACTTAGAAAGTACGACAGCTATTTAACAAATCCTGAAAAGCATCCTATTCAAGTTGCAGGATTTCACGTCAACGTTTATAAGTATTTAGACCAAGGAATGTTGTATGTAGAAAAACCGTCTAAGTTTCTTTTGGCGACTAATTATCCTAATTATAAATACGCTAAAAATACCAAAGAAAGAATCATTTATGATGATGCCTATGTCTTGCACGAAGGTTTAGCGAGAACCGAAGAAGAGCTAAGAATGAAATTAGCCAATTGGGGGCATAAGCATGAAATCAACGCGACTTTTTTAGATAAATGGCTCATGGCCAATAAAGACAATTATCACACCATCAAAGATGTCTTTTACCTCGATGCTGATACTTGGCCAGAATTAGGTTATTTTCCATCTTCAAATCTCGATGATTTAAAGAAATTAGTCTATGAAAATCCGAAATTAGAATTGCCTAAAACCAAATTGTTTTTCAGAAACTTCGGGCAATGGTTCAAGCATTTATTCAAAAAGAAAAAACAAGGATACGAATCCTATTTTAATCTGTAATTATGAAGATAAGTTCAGCATTATTAATTTCAACCTACAACTGGCCTGAATCTCTCGATTTAGTCCTTAAAAGTGTGCTTAGACAAACCACATTGCCTAATGAGATTTTAATTGCCGACGATGGTTCTAAAACAGAAACCAAACAACTTATTGAAGAATTTCAAAAGAAATGTGTGATACCCATAAAACATTTCTGGCAGGAAGATAATGGTTTTAGAAAATCAAAAATCTTAAATAAGGCCATTGCCGGAACTTCGGCAGATTATATTATTCAAGTTGATGGTGATTGCATTATGCACTCAAAATTTGTTGAAGATCATTTAAAAGCGGCTCAAAAAGGAGTTTATTTGTATGGTTCTCGTGTGAATATTTTGCCTGATTTTGTGGCTGATGTTTTCTCAAAAAAGACCATCGATTTCAATTCTTTTTCAAAAGAAATAAAAAACAAAACCAGAACATTACACATCCCTTTTTTATCGAATTTATATAAAATACACGAGGGGATTTCTAAAAAATTCAGAGGTTGTAATGTTTCTTTTTGGAGGAAAGATTTTATCGAAATTAACGGTTATAACGAAGATTACGAAGGTTGGGGCAGAGAAGATTCCGATTTAGTTATCCGAATGGGAAATAAAGGGGTCAAAGCCAAACGATTGCGTTATGCCGGAATTGTATATCACATTCATCATAAAATCAATTCAAAAGACAATTTTGAACTGAATGACAAAATGCAAAACGAAACGATTCAAAATAAAATTGTGAGAATCAAAAATGGAGTCGATCAGTATTTATAAAATTATTCCAGTTTTCGATACTTCAACCACAAAAATAAGTATTTCTTGAAAGTCGCAAAAGCGTGTATATAAGAGAAAATAAAACCTTTTTTGCCTTTTAAAATTCCGAGTTTTAAAAAATAATTTTTGATGAAATTCCCAAAAGGAATGGCGATTAAATGAAAATAATTGGGCTTGATTTTCTTTTCGTACAACACGTTGGCAAGCTCTTTCGCTTCTAATGTTAATTGCGAATTATACTCGTCAAAAGAAATACCGTTTTTTGAAAACAAATTATTTTCCTGCATAAAGAAGTTTATGAAGAGCAAATGTAATAATTTTACATTTAAATATAAATGCAATTTAACGAAATGGCACTATTACCCATCTTAATGTATCACAATGTTTCTAATGATGAAAAAATCAGTAAGGGATTGATCATTGCTGCACAAAAGTTAGAAAGTCATTTTCGTTATTTGGTTGAAAATGGATTTACCTCTTTTCATCTCTCCGAATTAGAAAATGTATCAGAGATTCCTAAAAAATCTGTTGTGATTACATTTGATGATGTGACCCAAAATCAATTGATTTATGCCGTTCCACTATTGGTAAAATACAATTTGAAAGCCACTTTTTTTATTCCATTTGCTTACATTGGAAAAACCGATGCTTGGAACGCTGGTAAGGAAAAAATCATGACCATGAGTGAATTACAAAATCTGGATAATAGAATAGAGTTGGGCTTGCATTCGTATGCGCATAAAAAATATGACAATTTATCGGAAGATGAAATCAATCAGGATTTCGATAAATGCTTTAAAATTATCGAAGAAAACAATCTAAAAGTGTATCCAGCAGTCGCTTATCCTTACGGTAATTATCCTAAAAACGAGCCTAAAAAATCAAAATTTGAAGCTGCTTTAAATCAAAATAAAGTCAAAATGGGATTGCGAATAGGAAATAGAGTGAATAGTTTTCCATTTAAAAACCCTTACGAAATCATGCGTATTGATATAAAAGGGGAAGAGAATTTATTAAAGTTCCGATTGAAACTACGTTTTGGAAAATTAAAATTATTTTAAATCTTTTTCAATCAGTAACATTTTAGCATAACGCGAAAACACGCCATAGGCATTTACACTAGCCAAAGCCAGTCCGGGAACACCATCCATAAACCCTCTTTTTAAAATATAAGAAGAGAAAAAGCGATAAAATGGTTTAAAAATCAAATGAAAATAAGTCGCTTTTTTTCCTTTTTTATGTGAAGTATTAGCCTGAAACCAAGCGTAAGAGTCTTTCTTCTGTAACAATGGATGAAGTCCCTTATACGTATAATGAATCATGAAATTTTTCAAAGTTCCAATACTTCCATCTACATGGAGTTTTTCATGAACATCACCTGTAAATTGGATGTTTTTGTTTTTTACCAAACGAACCACACGATCTACTTTGTGGTATAAAAAACGATTCATGTAAAAATGCGGAAAAGTGATTTTATAACCGGAATGTTTTCCGTTTTTAATCATATCTAAAATCTCAAACTTCAGTTTTTGAGAAACACGTTCATCAGCGTCAAGAAATAATACCCAATCTCCTGTTGCTTCAGCAATAGCATGATTTTTTTGATTGGAAAAGTTGTCGAATTTGCGTTCTAAAATTTTGCATCCCAATGCGATAGCTTTCTCTTTGGTGCCGTCGTTACTGAACGAGTCGATTACAATGATTTGACTAGCAAAATCAACCGATTTCACTGCATCTTCAATATAGGTAACTTCGTTATAGGTAGGAATAATGACAGAAAGCGTACTCATTTTTTCTTTTTAGGAAAAACAAATTTAGCAAAATTAGGCTATCTTTGCCGCATTATGCAAAAGAATATTTCCGTTGTAATTAGCACATACAATTCTACCGAATGGCTTAAAAAAGTCATCTGGGGATATAATACGCAAACCTATCGCAATTTCGAAATGGTCATTGCCGATGATGGTTCGCGTCAGGATACTTTCGATTTGATTGAAGAATTAAAAAAAGAAGTGTTTTATCCTATTATTCATGTTTGGCATGAAGACAATGGTTTTCAGAAATCACAAATCTTAAACAAAGCCATTCAGGCGTGTACAACAGATTATATCATGATGTCAGATGGTGATTGTATTCCTCGCCCGGATTTTGTAGAACAGCATATTAAATTTAGAGAAGAAGGTTATTTCCTTTCTGGGGGTTACCATAAATTACCTTTGGAGTTGTCTCAAAACATTACCAAAGACGATGTGTATTCCGGTAAATGTTTTGACGTTTCTTGGTTGAAACAAAACGGAATGAAAGCTTCATTCAAAAACAATAAAGTGAATGCTACTGGATTGAAAAGCTCAATTCTAAACTGGTTAACCCCAACAACTCCAAGCTGGAACGGACACAATGCTTCAGGCTGGAAAAAAGATATTGTAGCCATCAATGGTTTCGACGAACGTATGCAATACGGCGGACAAGATCGTGAATTAGGAGAAAGATTGGTGAATTTGGGCATTAAGCCAAAGCAAATACGTTACAGTACAACGTGTTTGCATTTGGATCATCCAAGAGGTTATGCCACTCCTGAATCTATCAATAAAAACAAAAACATCCGAAAAGAGACCAAAGAACAAAAGAAAAAATGGACTGATTTTGGAATCGTGAAATAAAAAAAGCAACTCAATCGAGTTGCTTTTTTGTTATAAATTATGCTGTAGAAATTTATCCAATTCCGGTAAAATCATTTCCGGTGTCAATTGCTTATACAATTCATCTGGATTTTTTTCTATTTTCTTTCTTTCTTCAAAAGTAAAACTGTCAAATAAATTGGGTTTCATTTCTAATAAATGTACCGAATGATGAAACTTTCCATCCTCAAAACTCGCCCAATGGTCTTTGTTGACATAAGGAGAGAAAATGGTGAAAGTAGGTTTGTTCAATGCTTTCGCAATATGGACCGTTCCTCCTTCATTAGAAACCAAAACTTTGCATTGTGACATCAATTTGATAAAATCGCGAATGCTTGGTGCATAAATATCAAGAATAATATTCGATTTATTTTTACACATCTCGTAAATTTTCATCGCTTCTGCTTTCTGATGTGGCGCATAGTTGAAAAGGATATTTACATCGTATTTTTCGGCAATAAAATCAACCATCTCAGCGACATATTCATAGGGCATCGATTTTTGCGGTGTACTGCCTAAAACGCCTAAAACAATGACTTTTTTATCTGAATATTTGCCTAACCAATCTTCGTTCTTTTCTTCTTTCGATAAAAATATTTTTGGTTCATAATCAATCGGTTCAAAATTACCGGCTTGACTCAACAAATGAATACGGTCTTCAATGGCTTTTCCACAAATTTTAGTTTTCTCTTTCGAAATAGTCACAGGATGTGTGTAATACCCCCAATTGCCTAATTTTTTACGACTTTTATGGCCAATGGTTTGTTTGGCTCCAGAGAATTTACAAATCAGTTTGCTTTGGGTTTTTGAATACGGATCGAAAATAATATCATATTTTTCTTTTCTGATTTGTCGAATTAATTTCAGTAAAACAGATATCTTTTTCAGTTCTTTATCATTGATGGAAATGATTTTATCAATGTTCGGATTGTTCATAATTACGCCATGCGTAAAATCATAAGCCAGAAAATGAACTTCACTGTCAGGATATTTTGCCTTAAAATTATTTGCAATCACCGAACTGATTAAAACGTCACCAATACGTTTGTTCTGTATAATTAAAATCTTCATAAAACTAATTCTTGCTGCAAAGTACTATTTTTTATACTTTTAAACCAAATTATAATCATTCGCTGTGCCAATTATCCTCCATCCAAAATACAAAGAACAAGAAAAGGCTATACTTCAGTTAGTTGAAGCATTTTTTAATGAAGGCGACCTGATTGTAAAAGGTTCTCGAAATACCATCAAGTCTAATGTTCTTGGAAAAGAGAAGGTAAACATCAAATATTTTAAAAAACCAGGCACCTTAAAATCGGTGATTTACTCTTTTTTTAGAAGTACCAAAGCGAAACGCTCGTTCGATTATGCCAACTATTTATTAGAACACGGCATTCCAACGCCTTTTCCCATGGCGTATATCGAAGATCGAAATGGTTTGGGTTTATTGGGCGACAGTTATTATGTAAGCGAACAAATTGATTATGATTTTACCATTCGCGAATTAATTCATGACCCATTGTTTCCAGAAAGAAACATCATTTTGGAACAATTCACTGAATTTACTTTTAAAATGCACGAAGCCAAAGTCAATTTTCTCGATCATTCACCGGGAAACACTTTGGTTATCAAAAAAGAACAAGGAAAATACGATTTCTACTTAATCGACTTAAACCGAATGCAATTTGAAGATTTGTCAATCGAAGCCCGAATGGATAATTTCAAAAAAATGTGGTTATCAAGAACGATGGTGAAAGTTATTGCTAAAAAATATGCGGAACTAAGCGGTCAGCCGGAAGAAAAGTTACTTTCCATTCTTTTGGAGAAAACCATCCAATTCAAAAGAAAAATCACCAAAAAGAAATGGCTCAAACGCCAAATTAAACGCAAATAATATTCGTTTTTGTCATTCTGACGAAGGAGGAATCTCATAATCATAGGCTTAAATTATGGGATTCCTCCTTCGTCAGAATGACAATACTGTTGAATTTTATTTTTTTGAATTTAAACCGCTACATCATATTCACGCAACGCATTATTTAATGACGTTTTCAAATCGGTTGAAGGTTTGCGTTTTCCAATAATTAAAGCACAAGGTACCTGAAATTCACCAGCTGCAAATTGTTTTGCATAGCTTCCTGGAATCACTACCGAACGAGCTGGAACAACACCTTTGTATTCAATTGGCTCAGGGCCTGTAACATCAATGATTTTAGTCGAAGCTGTCAAACATACATTAGCACCTAAAACCGCTTCTTTTTCCACGCGAACACCTTCTACTACAATACAACGAGAACCAATAAAAGCACCGTCTTCAATAATAACCGGAGCCGCTTGTAAAGGTTCTAAAACACCACCAATACCAACACCACCACTCAAATGCACATCTTTACCAATTTGGGCACAACTTCCAACGGTTGCCCAAGTATCGACCATAGTACCTTCATCAACGTAAGCACCAATGTTTACATAACTCGGCATCAAGATTACACCTTTAGAAATGTAAGCGCCATGACGGGCTACAGCATGAGGAACGACGCGGATTCCTTTTTCAGCATAACCGCGTTTCAATGGAATTTTATCATGATATTCAAAAATACCCACTTCAAAGGTTTCCATTTTTTGAATAGGGAAGTACATCACCACTGCTTTCTTCACCCATTCGTTTACTTGCCAACCACCTTCAATAGGTTCAGCAACACGTAAAGTTCCGGCGTCTAATAAATCAATAACTTCTCTAATGGCTTTGGTAGTCGTTTCTTCTTGTAACAAAGCACGGTTTTCCCAAGCTTGCTCAATTATGGTTTGTAGTGCGTTCATGTATTTTTATTTTTAGCAAAGATAAGTTTTTTAGGGAATAGCCAAAAAGCAAATTGGTGTTTCAATAGTTGATTATTTTACTTTTTTTGTGAAATAAAATAGATTTTACCGTGGTCAACTGGGTTTTATGACGTGGTAAGCCACGTCCTCTAACGTGGTGGATGACGTCAGGAACGTGGTTTACCACGGTAGACAACGTGGTAAATGGGGTTATATAACGTGGTTTACCACGTCCTGTACCGTGGTCGATGGCGTCAACAACGTGGTTTACCACGTCAACCAATGTGGTTTGCCACGTTGTCTAACGTGGTAAATGTGGTTTTATAAACATTCAAACAACGTTAAACTCTTTTATTTTTTTATAAAAAGTTGTAAATTAGTTGAAATTCGAAAATCATGAAAGATTATTTCTCAAACAATGCTGAAGTATATTCTGAATTCCGACCAAATTATCCTGACGAGATGATTCAGAAAATTGTTTCCCTTGTCAAGAATAAAGATACAGCACTTGATGTCGCTACTGGAAATGGGCAATTGGCTTCAAAACTTGCCCAATTCTTCCAAACGGTGTATGCTACTGATATTAGCGAAAACCAATTGCGACAGGCGCCAGCCATAGACAATGTTATCTATGAAAAAATGGCTGCCGAGCACACAAACTTTACTGCCCATCAATTTGATTTAATTACGGTAGCTCAAGCCATTCATTGGTTTGATTTTGATGCTTTTTATGATGAAATATATCGAATTCTGAAACGAGATGGTATTTTGGCAGTGCTGGGGTATGGCTTCTTTTCGACTAATACCGCTTCCGATGAAATATTATGGCGATTGTATGAAGGCATTGTAGGTTCTTATTGGTACCCTGAACGACAATACTTAAAAGATGGTTACCAGACAATTCCTTTTCCATTAGAAGAATTGGTGAATGAAAAATTCTCTAATTCGTATATCTGGACATTCGAACAGCTAATTGGTTATCTTGAAAGTTGGTCGGCCACCGCAAATTACAAAGATGTCAATAAAGAAAACCCTATCGATTTGGTGTACGATGAATTGAAAGCTTCATGGGAAAAAGGAGATAAAAAAGTCACGTTTCCTATGTTTTTGAGAGTTGGAAAGTTGAAAGTATAAGTTCAAACAAATCTCATTATCTTTACCAAAAAATAAAAATGCCAAGAATTCTCGCCATAGACTACGGACAAAAACGCACCGGAATAGCCGTTACTGACGAAATGCAAATCATCGCTTCGGGACTAACCACTATCCCATCCGAAACAGTTATCGTATTTCTAAAAGATTATTTTCTAAAAGAAAAAGTAGAAAAAGTACTTATTGGCGAACCCAAACAAATGAACGGAGAGCCTTCTCAAAGTACCGAAATCATAGAAAAGTTTGTCACAAAATTAAAAACTACTTTTCCAGACATGGCTTTAGAACGCGTCGATGAACGTTTCACTTCAAAAATGGCATTCCAAACCATGATCGACAGCGGACTGAAAAAGAAACAACGTCAAAATAAAGCCTTAATTGATGAAATTTCTGCAACAATTATGCTTCAGGATTATCTTTCCCGAAAAATGTTTTAGGTTTTCTTTTCAAATTCTTAAAAATGCTTTTCAAGGGCTAAACGACTGAAAATTAAGATAAATTTTGCATTTTTTGATAGTATCTTTGCAGGACAACTATGATAAATGACAACAACAACACAAAAATTAGAAGCTGATGTAGTTTTAATTGGTGCCGGAATTATGAGTGCCACATTAGGATTACTCCTGAAGGAATTACAACCCAATTTAAAAATTGAGATATTCGAACGTCTTGATATCGCTGCCGCAGAAAGCTCTGATGCTTGGAATAACGCAGGAACGGGTCATGCTGCTTTTTGCGAATTAAATTACACGCCTGAACTGGAAGACGGAACCATCGAAACTAAAAAAGCAGTAAAAATATCCGAATCTTTTGAAGTTTCTCGTCAATTCTGGACGTATTTAGTCGAGAAAGGATTGCTCCAAAACCCTGAAAATTTCATCAAAAGTATTCCTCATATGAGTTTCGTTTGGGGCGATGAAAATGTAGCATACCTTAAAAAAAGGTACGAGGCTTTGCAGCAATTCCATTTGTTTAAAGACATGGAATACTCGGAAGATATTGCTCAAATCAAAGAATGGGCACCACTGGTGATGGAAAACCGCAAAAGCAAAGATAAAATTGCAGCGACTTCCATGAAACTAGGTACCGATGTCAATTTTGGTGCTTTAACCAGAAGCATGTTCAAATATTTAGAGTCATTAGATGGAGTAACGACCCACTTCAATCACGAAGTTAAAAATTTACGTCGTTACGAAGACGGAACCTGGAGAGTGAAAGTCAAAGATTTAGCTACTGGCGATAAAAAAAGAGTAAAAACTCCATTTGTATTTATTGGCGCTGGTGGTGGTTCGTTATTGTTATTGGAGAAAGCAAATATTCCGGAAGGAGAAGGTTTTGGAGGATTTCCGGTGAGCGGACAATGGCTAAAATGTACCAATCCCGAAGTGATTAAAAAACATGCTGCAAAAGTATATGGAAAAGCTTCAGTAGGAGCTCCACCCATGTCGGTTCCACATATTGATACTCGAATGATTGATGGAGAGAAGGCGCTACTTTTTGGACCTTACGCTGGTTTCTCCACTAAATTTTTAAAGAATGGTTCATATTTCGATTTAATTAAATCGATCGAATTAGATAATATCAGACCAATGCTTTCGGCTGGAGCCAAAAATATTCCGCTAACAAAATACCTTATCGAACAAGTGTTTCAATCGTCAAACGATAGGATGAAAGCGTTAAAAGAATATGTTCCTTCGGCTAAAAAAGAAGATTGGGTGCTTGAAAATGCCGGCCAGCGTGTTCAGGTTATTAAAAAAGACAAAGATGGTCACGGTGTACTCGAATTTGGTACCGAAGTCGTGACTGCAAAAGATGGTTCATTAGCTGTTTTGTTAGGCGCTTCACCAGGAGCTTCAACAGCAGCGTCTATTATGATCGATTTGATTCATCGTTGTTTTTCAAAGCAAATGAAAACACAAGCTTGGGAAGTTAAACTGAAAGAAATGATTCCGTCCTATGGACAATCACTCAATGAGAATACGGAACTTTGCGACGAAATCAGAAAAAAAACAAATGAAATCCTAAAATTGAAGGTTTAAATAGATTTTTAGTTATTTTTGCCCCCTAAATTTTAGTGTTTTTCGTTTAAATACTTAATACTACAATCTTAATACTGATAAAATGATTTTACCAATTGTAGGTTACGGAGATCCTGTTTTACGTAAAGTAGGAGAAGATGTAGCTAAAGATTATCCTAATTTAAATGAAACCATTGCGAACATGTACGAAACGATGTACAATGCTTGCGGGGTTGGATTGGCTGCGCCTCAAGTAGGATTGCCAATTCGTATATTTATTGTGGATACCGATCCGTTTAGCGATAGCGATGATGTTACAAAAGAAGAAGCTGAAAAATTGAAAGGTTTCAAGAAAACATTCATCAACGCTAAAATGATTAAAGAAGAAGGCGAGGAGTGGGGTTTCAACGAAGGTTGTTTGAGTATTCCAGATGTTCGTGAGGATGTATACAGACATAGAAATATTACTATCGAATATTACGATGAAAACTTCAATAAAGTAACGGAACAATACGACGGATTAATTGCTCGTGTAATCCAACACGAATACGATCATATTGAAGGTGTTTTATTTACTGATAAAATTTCGTCATTAAAAAAACAGTTAATCAAGAAGAAACTTCAAAACATCATGGAAGGCAAAGCGCATCCTGATTACAGAATGAAATTTATCGCAAAAAAAAGATAGATAATTTTTAAGTTTCAAAACAAACAATATTATATTTGCTCTTATTAAAAGAATAAAAAATGAATTTAGATAAAATATTAGCCATTTCAGGAAAACCGGGATTATACTCATTAAAAGTGCAAACAAGAACTGGTTTCGTTGCAGAATCATTAGTTGACGGAAAAAAGATTACGGTAGGTTTACGTAGTAACGTAAGTTTGCTTTCAGAAATTTCGATGTATACTTACTCTGAAGAGAAGCCATTAGCCGAAGTAATGCGTACCATTGCTAAAAAAGAGAATAATGGTCCAACACCAGCATTTAAAGATGATAAAGCATTATTGTCTGCTTATTTCGTTGAGATTTTACCTGACTACGATCAAGAAAGAGTATATGCTTCAGATATTAAAAAAGTATTAAACTGGTATAATATTTTACAAGGGAAAGGATTGGTTTCGTCTGAAGCTCCTGTAAAAGAAGAAGCTAAAGCTGAGAAAGCAACTATTGCTGCAACTGCAGAAGCTAAACCAGCAAAAGCACCTAAAGCCGCTACTCCTAAAAATGCAGGAATGGCAGCAGCTAAAAAAGCGCCAGCTCAAAAAGCAACAAAGTCTACTAAAAAATAGTTGATTTTAACATAAATATAAGTCCTGCATTTGTTGTTCAAGTGCAGGATTTGTTATTTTTACACACACGAGACCTTTAGGTCGAACTGTACGAAGTAAAATCAATTTCAAATGAATACACGCCAACAGCAACTTGACGCTTTTAACAGACTCCTTGATGTCATGGACGAGCTACGGGAAAAGTGTCCTTGGGATAAGAAGCAAACCCTGCAAACCTTACGTCATTTGACAATTGAGGAAACCTATGAATTAGGTGATGCCATTTTAGATAATAATCTGGAAGAAGTTAAAAAAGAACTGGGTGATTTGTTGTTGCATATTGTTTTTTATGCCAAAATTGGTAGTGAAACGTCTAGTTTTGATATGGCCGATGTGGCTAACGATATTTGTGATAAACTCATTCATCGTCATCCACATATTTATGGAGATGTGGTCGTTGCCGATGAAGAAGAAGTCAAACAAAACTGGGAAAAGCTGAAATTAAAAGAAGGAAAAAAATCGGTTTTAGAAGGTGTACCAAAGAGTTTACCAGCCCTAGTCAAAGCCAGTCGGATTCAAGATAAAGTTAAAGGGGTAGGTTTCGATTGGGAAGAACCACATCAGGTTTGGGATAAAGTTCAAGAAGAACTACAAGAATTGCAGGTTGAAGTTCAAAATAAAAATCAGGATAAAATAGAGGCCGAATTTGGCGATGTTTTATTCTCCATGATTAATTACGCTCGTTTTTTAAATGTGAATCCAGAAGACGCTTTAGAACGAACCAATAAGAAGTTTATCAAGCGTTTCCAATATTTAGAAAGCAAAGCTAGTGAATTAGGAAAGCCACTTTCGGATATGACATTGGCTGAAATGGACGTGTTTTGGGAAGAGGCGAAGAAATTGTAGTGTAACATGAAAAGAATAATTTTAAGTGTAGTGGTTTCGGTTCTATTCTTCGGAAGTAGTATTGCGCAAGAAAAAGACTTTGTTTTAGGGAAAATTGAAACTATACATTCGGCTGAATTAAACGAAAGTAGAACGTTAAATATTTATTTGCCGGAAGGATACAATTCAAACGAAAGTTATCCCGTTATTTATTTGCTTGACGGTTCAGCTGATGAAGATTTTATTCATATTGCCGGTTTGATGCAATTTGCCAATTTTGAATGGGTAAAAATGTTGCCAAAATCTATTTTGATAGGCATTTCAAATGTAGATAGAAAACGAGATTTTACGTATCCAACAACGATTGAATCGGATAAAAAAGATTTTCCAACAACGGGCAGTTCGGCAAAATTCATTTCATTTATGGAGAAAGAATTGCAGCCCTTTATCGAGAAAAAATATAAAACGGATGGGAATAAAACAATTATTGGTCAGTCACTAGGCGGTTTATTGGCTACAGAAATTTTGTATAAAAAACCAACTATGTTTTCTCAATATATTATTATTAGTCCGAGTTTGTGGTGGGATAATGAGTCATTATTGAATGTAACACCTGAATTTTTAGCTTCTAATTTTAGTCAGAAGACCAAAGTATTCATTGGAGTAGGAAAAGAAGGGAAAATAATGGAGAATGGTGCGAAAAAATTATTTAAAATAGTATCCCATCGCAAAGAAGTAATGAACGCAAAATTCAAGTTTTTTGAAGATAAAAACCATGCAACCATATTTCATAATGCGGTTTATTCGGCATTTGAAAGTTTTAATAATTAAAGTTCAAAGCAATGCAGCCACCCTACTACGCAGTGATTTTTACCTCAGTTGCTACCGAAAATAATACCGGTTACAGCGAAATGGCTGAGATCATGGAGGAGCTAGCCCAACAACAAGAAGGATATCTCGGAATTGAATCGGCACGAAACGAAATAGGCATTACGGTTTCTTATTGGAAAGATTTAGAATCGATTAGAAAATGGAAACAAAATATAGATCACTTGGAAGCACAAAGAAAAGGCAGAGCTTCGTGGTATAAATCGTATACCGTTAGAATCGCTTTGGTGGAAAGAGAGTATAGTTTCGAATTATAAAATAATTGGAATAATTTTTGATAAAAAGGGAGTATGAAGTTAACTTATTTATTCGTTTTTGTAAATTGTTTTGCGGCAAATGTTTTTGCCCAAGACAAGTCTACTATTCCTTCTATTTCAATTCCAAGGACAGAAACGAGTGCGCCTCTTAATCCTAGTGCGGTGCCAGAATATTCCATTTCAAAACCATTTGTGCCTGAGAAATTTAAAACAGCTCCAAAATTTGAACCCATTTCAATGGACAAACCGATGGAATTGAAACCTCAAACTAGTGATTTGAATGTAGGAAAGCAGTTTGCAGATAAAATGAATAAAAAATATGCCTCTGAATCTTCTGGAAATGTTAAATTTGAAAACATCTATTTTGGAGAGATTAAGACTAAATCGGAGTTCATAATTGTAATGTACAGAGATTATAGTGAGGTTGATTCCGATTATATCAGTGTTACCGTAGGGGAAAGTTTAGTAGAAAGACAAACAATGTTAGGTGGCGGATATAAATTAAACCATGTAAAATTAGTTGCAGGTAAAAACTCAATTACATTTACTGCTTTAAATGAAGGTTTAGCTCCCCCAAATACGGCTGAGTTTAAAATATTAGATGACCAAAACAGAGTCCTGTACAACAGTCAATGGGCTTTAAAGAAAGATTATAAAGCAATTATCGACATTATTAAAGAATAAAAAAAACCATCTCAATTGAGATGGTTTTTTTGTAATTATATTTGTCGTATTTGTTTCAGTTTTTCCTTCCAAGTCGCTAACTCTTCCTTGTGACGCTCAATACTTTTCTTAACTTCAAGTACCATCGGATTGTCTTTCTTAGCATTAGCAAAAAACTGAATGTTGTTTTCTAATTGGAAAATTTCATTCTGAACTTCATCTACTTTACGCATTAAGAAGATTTTCTCATTGTCAATTTTTCTAGAATCACCAGCATCTGATAACTGATCCATTCTATTGTTAAAACGCATCATATCAGTATCTTTCTTACTCAAACTTAATTTTTCAAAAAGTGTATCTAATATTTTATTGAATTTTCCTTCAATATGACGTCTGGCAAAAGGAACTTTACCAATACTTTTCCAAGCTTCGATATGCGCTTTAATTCCGTCTAAATCTTCTTTGTGATTACCCACAAGTTCAAACGATTTTAAAGTTTCTAAGTAGGCTTTTTTCTTTTCAAAAGCTTCAATTTCAGCGCCTTCACTTTCATTTTTTACAGCATGCAATCTGTCAAAATAATGGTTGCAAGCCGCTTTAAATTCTGCCCAAACTGAATCTGAAAATTTTCTAGGTACATGACCTATTTGTCTCCATTCCTCTTGAATTTTCTTCATGATAGGAGTAGTAGCCGCAAAATCTTCGTTGTCTTGCAACTCTTTAGCACGAGCTACTAAGGCATTTTTCTTATCAAGATTAACTTGTTGTTCTTTTTTAATGTCTTTATAAAAAGAATTTTTGTGTGTATTAAAATTGCGAACAGCAGTTTTAAATTCACTCCACGTTTGTTCATTAACTTCAGCTGGAACTTTTCCGGCGCTAAAAAAACTAGTACGTAAAGCTTCCACTTTTTCCACTTGAGTTTGCCAGCCTGAATGCACTTCAACTTTTTCGGTTGCAATGGCTTCAATAGCAGCGATAATTTCTTTTTTCTTCGCTAAATTTTCTAGTTCAGTGCCACGTTGTTGCTCAAAAAGGCCTTCTCTTTTTTCATGCATTTGTTTGGTCAAATCACTAAAAGTAGCCCAAATTTCTTCACGTTTTTCTCTCGAAACCGGACCAATGTCTTCTTTCCAGATTTTGTGTAACGACTGCAGTTCTCTAAACGCTTTCATTACATCAACTTCGTTAAGAAGTTCTTGTGCACGAGCAATAATCTTTAATTTAGCATCTAAATTGTGTTTGAAATCAATGTCACGCGCTTCACGGTCTAAATGCAAATAATCATAAAAATTCTCTACATGAAAATGGTAATTGTTCCAAACGTGGTTGTATTTGTCTTTTGGAATAGGACCAGCCGACTTCCAACGCTCTCTTAAATCATTAAATTGTTTAAGATTGTCTTTTATGTTTTCACCCGGATTAATCAAAGTTTTTAATTCTTCAATTAAGTTAATACGAGTTTGTAAATTCGATTTTAAGTTTGATTCTAAACTTTTAAAATGAGTGCTTTTCTTGCTTTTAAAGTTATTGTATAACGAATCAAATTTTGATTTTAGAGGCAAATGATATTCAAACTCTTCTTGAGTATCAGGATTTTCATGAAGAAATTCCTCTTTTTTCTCCTCAATAAAATGATGGTATTTTGATAAGAATGCTGTTTTTAACTCTTCCACATGGTTTCTAACGGCCATAATTCGGTCAGTAGCGACAAGCGTTTCGAGTTCAGCAACAAGCTCTTCCATATCCAATGCTTCATAATTTTGGATTGGAATGTCGTGACTTTCGTCAATAGTAGCATCTTCGCTTACTTCAGCATTTAAATTTTCAATGGTTTCAATCGCTTCACTAGCAGTGTCTTGCACTTCTATTTGCGATTCTTGAATTGTGCTTCCATCTGCTTGGGGCAGGTTATCGTGTGTTTCTTCTTGCATGTCGCAGGATGTTTACAATTATTTATACGCCGAAGTTACTAAAAACCCTCGGAATTCAAAAGTAAAAACGATATAAAGCTTTATTTTATTGTTGAAAGTTCATTTAAGAGCTTTTTCCAGCTATTCGTTTCAATCTTGTCATTGCGAGCTTGCGCAGCAATCTCACATAACAAGGATTTTCACTTCAAACGAAGTTCACTGAACTCCGATGAAATTTAAATTTAGTGAAGTAATCTGGGCTAAGTCGTGTTTTTTGGTAAATCCATATTTTTAGATTATTCTTGATGTTTCAAATACTATGAATACACAAAACCAAGATAGTAATACCATTGAAGTTCCTGAATCGGACTATTTGTATGTTGCAACATCTCAAATTCCCTTTGCGGGAAGCGGTTTGTTTACGGCCATAAAAATCTATAAAGACGAAATAATATCTGTATTTAAAGGCGAAATTTTAACCCAAAACCAAGCCAAACAAATTACCGAAAAAGGTCATGATAAATATTTCATCAACTTACTAAACGGCTCCATCATGGATTCAATGCATACCGAATGTTTTGCCAAGTACGCCAATGATGCTACCGGTTTTTCTAAATCAGCATTTAAAAATAACGCTAAAATTGCCCTCGACGAAAACGACAACGTTTGCCTTATAGCCACAGTAAACATTAAAGAAGGGAAAGAAATTTTTTGTAGTTATGGTAAAAAATACTGGAAAAAACATAGCTAATTTTTAGCTATTCCAAATCTCCCAAGCTTTCTCCGCTTGTAAAACCAACATGTCATAACCATTTTTTATGATAGCGCCTTCAGCTTCTGCCTTTTCAAGAAAGCTTGTTTTTTCAGGATTGTAAATCAAATCGTAGGCGATATGTTTTTCGGAAAAGTGTTGATAGGGAATATCCGGAAACAATTCCGTTTTAGGAGAAGTGCCAAGTGGTGTGCAGTTGATGATAATTTGATATTCATCAAAAGTAGTTTGATCAATTTGCTGATAAGTAATCATGTTTTCTTTCGCTTCACGAGAGACAAAAACACTTTCAATATTCAATTTTTTAAGTCCGAAAGCCACTGCTTTTGCAGCACCACCAGTACCTAAAATCAACCCTTTTTTATGGTGATTTTGGAGTAAAGGTTTTAGAGATTCTATAAAACCAAAATAGTCGGTGTTGTGACCAGTTAATTTACCTTCAGTTGTAATTTTCATAGTATTTACAGCACCAATTTCTTGGACATCTTCCGATAATTCATCAAGAAAAGGAATGACTGCTTCTTTGTACGGAATGGTAACATTCAATCCAATTAAAGTGCTATTGTCTTTAAGAATTTCTGGAAACTTTTCAATCGAATCAATATCGTAATTTTCATAAATAAAAGCATCGGCTAATCCTTCATTTTTGAATTTATTATTAAAATAATTTCGTGAAAAGGAATAGCCAATGTTCTTACCTAATAAACCTAGTTTTTTCATTCCTAGGGTTACTTTTTATGTTTTTCAATATAATCCTGTACCATTTTTCTATCCCAAACAACTGGGAAAAGTTCTTGTAAAACGGTTCTTTTTTTGAAGTTTTGACGCAAACCATTACTCAAATGGAAAACTCCTTTTTCGGTTTCATTTAACATGAAATGCAACCCGGCCAAACGATATTCTATTTGATATTCTTCTGGAAAATATTCGCTGGCTTGCAACAAAGTTTGTATCGAAGCTTCAAATTCTCCTAAATATTGTAAAATGTCTGTCCAATACAACCAAGTGTCTAATTGGTAATCTCCATATTCAACCGCTTTTCGATAACCAAATTCAGCTTCTTCAAAAAGATTCAACGCTTTGTTAATGGCTGCAAATCGTTTCCAGTACAATTTGTTTTCACTGTCAATGGCAATGGCTTTATTAGCAAAGTACAATGCTTTGTTGTAATTTTTTTGACGGAAATAGAAATCGGTAATGGCAATCCATCCTTTGTCTAGTAAAGGATCTTCATAAACGGTTTGGTTGTAATATTTTAATGCTTCTACTTCGTTACCTAACTTTTCGTTACATTTTCCAATTCGCAATAAAGCATACGAAGTTGGGTCGTCTAAACGAATCGTTTCATTGTAGTTTTCGATAGCCTCTTCGTAACGTTTTAATCTTTCTAGGGCTTTGGCTTTCTCCATATAAGCGCCTAAAAATTCATCGTCAATTAAAGTCGCATAATCAAAAGCTGAAAGCGCTTCTTCGTATTTCTTTAATCCATAATTTAATCGTCCTAACTGATGCCAAGCGATTTCACTGTATGGATTTGTATCAATGTATTTGGTAAGAAATTCGATAGCTTTTTCATTTTGTTCTAAAAATTCAAAGCAATAAATGACATTATATAAACTTGATTGTTCTTCTGGTTCTTCTTCAAGACACTTGATAAAGCTTTCTTTAGCCAATTCTAATTCGTCCATAAACAAGTATTCCATACCAATCAAATTATACACATCGGCATAATCGTCAGTATACTTCAGGGCGATTTTTAATAACTCGACCGCTTTTTCGTGATTGTCTCTTTTGGAATGGATATTTGCCTTTTGAATGTAAATCTCTTCGTTTGTAGGCTCAAGAGCGTACAATTCGTTGAGCATTTTTTCGGCAATGTCCAATTTGTCATCAAAGACAAGCATTTCGACTTGAACCAACTTTAATCCGGTAGATTTTGGATGCTGCTCGAGAGCTAATTTTAATGCCTTTTTGGCTAGACTCGATTTTCCAATATCCATGTAATGCAGTATGATATCCTCGAATTCTTCTGAATCAAAAAACAACACTTTGTTTGTTTTTAACATTGATTCAAATTTTGATAAGGATAAATTATGATCTTCTTCTTCGTGACTCAAATGCATACTCATTGTTTTTAGAATTATCCTTAATAAAATTAGGAAACGTTTGCGCTTTAATTAGAAATTAAAGTAATTGTTGTGAACAATTTAATTAACAAATTTTGACTGTTAATATCAATGTCCATTGGTAATGGCAAGATTTAAATGATGTTTTTTAATACTGAATTTTAATTTCTATTGCTTTTTAGCCCTGATAGCAGTGGAAATCCTTGTTATGTGAGATTGCCTCGCAAGCTCGCAATGACAAGATTGCAACGAATAGCAGGAATAGCTTCTAATAAAAAAAACAAATTTTAAATACCGTTCATTACTTCATTCATAGCTTCAATAATAATGCCACAACCTTCAATGATCTCTTCATTTGATATGGTTAATGGCGGCGTGATGCGAATGGCGCAACCTTCAAAGAGCAACCAGAATAATATAAGGCCTTTATCCTGACATTTAAAAATGATTTGATTCGTTATTTCAGGACTTTCTGTCATAACAGCAAGCATTAGTCCTTCACCACGAACCTCCTTAATCAGCGGATGTACCAACAATTTACGAAATAATTGTTCTTTCTCCAAAGTTTTTGGCATAATATCGGTTTCGACCAATTCCTGTAGGGTTGCTAAACAGGCTGCAGCAATCACTGGATGGCCTCCAAAAGTGGTAATGTGTCCGAGTTTTGGATCGTGGCTTAATAAGTCCATATGGGCTTCATTAGCTGTAAAAGCACCTACTGGCATACCGCCGCCCATGCCTTTTCCCATCACGACAACATCTGGAACGACATCGTAATTTTGGAAACCGAATAGTTTTCCGGTACGTCCAAAACCAGGTTGGATTTCGTCAAGAATCATCATAGCCCCCATTTCATCACAACGTTGACGTACTTTTTTTAAGAAATCGTTATGTGGTTGGATAAATCCGGCTCCACCTTGAATGGTTTCTAGAATAATTCCGGCGGTTTTAGTGGTTATTTTTTGTAAATCTTCTTCGTTATTGAACGTAATAAAATCGACATCGGGAATTAAGGGGCGAAATATTTGTTTGCGTTCTTCAAAACCCATCACACTCATGGACCCCATGGTGTTTCCGTGATAGGCATTGTGGCAAGAAATGAATTGGCTTCTTCCAGTGACACGACGGGCAAGTTTTAAGGCACCTTCGGTGGCTTCGGTACCTGAATTGACTAAATAAGTCTTGTTGAGTTTTGCCGGCATGTTTTCGGCCATTAATTTACACAACGCTACCGATGGATCTTGGGCATATTCGCCATACACCATGACGTGAGCATATTTGTCCAATTGGTCTATAATGGCTTTTTTTACTCGTGGGTGTTGGTGTCCTAATGTGCATGCTGAAACACCAGCCACAAAATCTAGATATTTTTTACCGCTGGTATTGTATATGTATGAACCCATAGCATGTGAAACTTCCATGCCCAATGGGTAAGGAGAGGTTTGTGCTTGGTATTTGTAGAAATCGTTTAGCATTGTGAATGCGTTTATTTAATAGATGCGTTTTTTTGGAAAAAGTACAATTACTTTTTCTTTTTAACTGGAGTTTTCTTCGTAGGAGCAGGTTTGTCGTATTCCAATGTTTCTTTAGAAGCTTCCATAGGAGTGTTAGGTTCTAACGATTTTTTGAGTACTTCACTTTGTGCTTTTGCATCGAGTTCTAACTCTTCTTTAGGAAAAATATCTTGTACAGATAGTATTTGTTCGTCACCCCGCCAAATGAATCCTCGAAGCAATCTGGCATTTTCAGGTAATTCTTCTTCGGGATAAATGATACCGTCTGGCTTGGTAAAAAATGTTATGGTTTCTATTGTATTCCCGTCAAGAATCATGTTGATTCTACTGCTTACATTTTTATTTATACCAATCAAATCGTTTTTATCGTTTCTCATGTAATACACTACTTCGGTATTTTTCACAACATCCACTTCGTGAAGTTTGTTGTCTTTGAATTTCCCAAATAGATTTTGTCCTTTTACTTGATTATAACCCGTTCCAATAGTATCTTTTGAAACAATAAAAGCATTGTTTAGTACTTTTAAGGAATCTATTTTTTCGGTTTTTGCATCAGAAATTAAATGCATGACATCACCGGTCATTTGGTTTTTTCCATTCCAAAAAACAGGTTTTCCAATCATTTGAGTTAATCCCTTTTTTTGATCGTAATGTATAGAATCGCATTTACCACTCATATCTTTTTTATAAAAACGAGCATTGTTGTAACCGCGAATAATTCGCTCTTGTGGTTTTCCTGTTACGACTAAACGTTTGGCATGAAAATACACTGAATCTTTTTCAAAAAGGGTAGTAACAAGCGCTTTTTTTGTCACAAACATGGAGTCTTTTTGTTTGTAGACCTCTGCATAATGTCCTTTGATGATAAAATTATTGATGGTATCGGTGATTTTGACATTGTTTTTAGCTCGAGCAAAATCAAGTTTTCGGTCGTAATAAATGTCATCGCCTTCAATGAGTCGGTCCCGATACTTTATTTTTGAGCCTTTGAGTAATTTTCCTTCGTCTTTTTTGGTATCATAAAACCCTTTTGTGGTATAAATGGTATTATTTGCTGAGGCAATAGTTGATGGACCAAAAACATAAGCGTGACCAGAATTAGTATAATAATCTAAGTGGTTGGTACGAATGGTTTGCCTAGGATTGTTTAAGACTACAGCGGTTGTAAACTGAAACTTTTTTTGGTTTAAATAATACTTTCCAGATTTGCTGGTTAGGGTATTTTCTTGGTCCCGAATGGTTCCGTACGTATTGTAATAAGCTTCTTGCGAATTTCTGTCAAAATTAATGGTGTCGGTTACCAAACTCATTTTAGGATCGCGCATGTTTACGTTTCCTGTTGCAAATGCAAACTTTGTATTTCCGTTATATTCAGCATATTTACTGCTCATAAATAAGGTGTCACCTTGAACCATATTTACGTTTCCAAAGGCTTTTACAAAATTAGCTTTGCTAAAATGGTAGGCTTTATTGCAGGTCATGCGAACGCCTTCGTGTATGATACGGACATTTCCAGTTAAAACGATAGCGCCCGGCACTTCACTTTCTGAAATATCAAAAAAATCGGCATTTTCAATGATTACTTGCTTGCTATTTGCAGGTGCTGTTGTATTGACTTGTGACCAAAGAGATTGTTGGTTAAAAATCAAAGTCAACATCACTATTTTGAAATATATTTTATTCAATGGAATCTATTTTTTGCCAAAATTAAGTAAAATGAGAAAATTATAATTTTTATTATGATTTATTTATATAGGATTTATTCAATCACCATTTCTTTCAGGTTGTTTCTATAGGCTTCTAATACGTCAATTTTAGATAAAAAGCCGAAGAAATTACTATACTTGAGGACAGGTAATAACGTTTTATTTGATTGGTCAAATTTGTCAATGATGCTTTCAATATCGTCATCAAAATTGATAATAACCTCAGGAAGAGTCATAACTTCTTTTACTGAAGTATATTTCACTTGAAATGAGTTAAAAATAATGGGTCTTATTTTTTCAAATTCAACCATACCTATTAATTTGTTTGTTTCGTCTAAAACTGGGTAAATAGATTGATTTTTTGAAGATAATAATTCGACTACATTTTCCAATGAATTCTGATTTGTGATGCTTACATAATCAGTTTTGATTAAGTTTAAAATATCAATACTCTGAAGAATGTTTTTGTCTTTATCGCTTGTGAAAACTTCGCCTTTATCCGCTAGTGCTTTTACATCCATTGAATGTTTTTCAAATTGTTTGGAAATAGCAAAACTGATGGATGATACAATCATAAGAGGCACCATTAATTCGTAACCACCGGTTATTTCTCCAATTAAGAAAATGGCAGTTAATGGGGCATGAAATAAACCACTCAATATCCCTGCCATACCCACAATTGTAAAGTTTTGGATGGGTAAATTAGAAGCAATTCCTAGGAGACCCATTGTTTTTGAAACAAAGAAACCTAAATATGAACCGACAAATAGAGAAGGAGCAAAGTTTCCTCCGTTTCCGCCACTGCCCAATGTAATTCCCGTGGCGACCGATTTTATTAATGTAATAGCCCCAACAAATAATAATAAAACCCATTCTTTGTTTTTATGACTTTCAAGCAACGTATTTTCTAATAAAACTTCGGGATGCGATGTTGATAGGGTTTTAATACTCTCATAACCTTCTCCAAAAAGAGTAGGGAAGAAGAATATTAAAATCGCCAATACACTCGCTCCAAAAATGGCTTTTGGATATTTTCGTGTAGAAAAATGATTGAAAAAATGTTCCACTCTCCTAAAAGTACGAGCATGATAAATAGATACAAACCCCGCTAAAACTCCCAATAAAATATAATAGGGTGTATTGTGAAAATTAAAATCTTGTTCCTGATTGAAACTTAATAAAACTTCATGACTTAAAATGATTTGCGAAACTAATGCTCCAGTTGCCGCCGAAATCATGATGGGTACAAATGCCGAAATGGTCACATCTGTCAGTACGACTTCAATGGCAAATAAAACACCTGCAATGGGAGCGTTAAATGCAGCTCCAATTCCTGCCGAAATACCACAGGCTAAAAGTAAAATACGGTCTTTTTGTGATAGTTTGTATTTTTGAGCAAAGTTGGAACCAAAAGCAGCTCCGGTAATAACAATGGGGCTTTCCAATCCGGCAGAACCACCCAAGCCTACAGTAAGGGAACTTGTTATAATTTGAGCGTACATCTGTTTCTTGGGAATGATGCCGCCTTTTTTGGCTACCGAATGTAAAATTCTAGAACTTCCTTTTTCAATACTCCCATTTAGAAATTTTTGAACCACAAAAACGGTTAGCAAAATACCTATAATAGGCAATAAACTGTTCGAATACGGTAATTTTAAATAAGTATTGAAGTAGTTTGCTAAAAGGAAAACATTATGCGCAAATGTTTTAAGGACTATAACTGCAAAGGCGCACGAAATGGCGACAATGACACAGGAAAAATAAATGAAATTTCTTTCCGATAAAATTTCTTTTGCTAAGAAAAAAACGCGTTCCAAACGACGCATTATTTTTCTGAAAAAAAGTTGAATTGTTGCAGAATTTTTATTTGTCATTTTTGGATTTTGTCTTAAAACAAATATAGTTCAAAGAATTTAATTGAAAAAAAACGCCTTGATAAATCAAAGCGTTTTGTAGTATTATTTCATGATGGTTTGCTTCCTGTCCGGTCCTACCGAAACTATGGTGATAGGAACTTCGACTTCTTTTTCAATAAAAGCGATATAGTCCTTCAACTCTGTAGGCAATTGATCGTAAGAACTCATTCCTGTTAAATCAGCTTTCCAACCTTTAAATTCGGTGTAAACAGGTGTGATGTTTTCCGGTTCGATATTGTATGGTAAATGTGAAATATTTTGTCCTTTATAATTGTATGAAGTACATACTTTTAAAGTTTCAAAACCAGAAAGGACATCGCCTTTCATCATCATTAATTGAGTTACGCCATTTACTTGAACAGCATATTTAAGTGCTACTAAATCCAACCAGCCACAACGTCTTTGACGACCTGTAACCGAACCAAATTCGTTACCCACTTTTGCCATTGTAGTTCCAGCTTCTTCAAAATCTTCTGTTGGAAACGGTCCGCTACCTACACGAGTAACATAAGCTTTGAAAATACCGTATACTTCTTTGATTTTGTTTGGCGCAATTCCTAAACCTGTACAAGCTCCGGCTGCTGTTGTGTTCGAAGATGTTACAAATGGGTATGTTCCAAAATCAACATCTAACAAAGAACCTTGAGCACCTTCACAAAGGATAGATTTACCTGCTTTTTGAGCCTGGTGTAAGTATTCTTCAGAATCAATGAAGTCTAATTTTTTTAATTCTTCGATAGCTTCGAAAAATTCTTTTTCTAATTCGGCTAAATTGTATTGAATAGAAACATCGTAGAACTTAATCATGTCTTCGTGCTTGTTTGCCAAAGCACGGTATTTTTCTTTGAAATCAGCTAATTCGATATCACCTACACGGATTCCGTTACGACCGGTTTTGTCCATATAAGTTGGTCCAATTCCTTTTAAAGTTGAACCAATTTTAGCTTTTCCTTTTGAAGCTTCCGAAGCTGCATCTAGTAAACGGTGTGTTGGAAGAATTAAGTGTGCTTTTCTAGAAATAATCAGTTTTGATTTTAAATCCAAATTGAATTTTGCTAATCCGTCGATTTCTGTTTTAAAAACTACTGGGTCAATTACAACTCCATTTCCTATGATATTGATGTTGTTTTTGTGGAAAATACCTGAAGGAATTGTTCTTAAAACGTGTTTTATTCCGTCAAATTCGAGTGTATGTCCTGCGTTAGGTCCTCCTTGAAAACGAGCAATAATGTCGTATTTTGAGGTTAATACATCGACAATTTTTCCTTTGCCTTCATCTCCCCATTGTAATCCTAGTAGTAAATCTACAGTCATTGTGTTGCGTGTTTATTGTTGTTGTGTAGTTATTTTTTTCTGTTTGCGTAAAAGTATAAGGAGTGGTTTTGAATTTCGATGTTAAAAATTTCCTCCATCGTTTTCTTAATGGTTTGAATTCTTGGGTCACAAAATTCGATGACTTCGCCATTATCTAACATGATAATATGATCGTGCTGTTTGTCGAAGTATGATTTTTCGTAGTGTGCTTGGTTTTGACCAAATTGGTGTTTGCGGACTAAGGCGCAATCTAAAAGCAATTCGATGGTGTTGTATAGTGTGGCACGACTTACGCGGTAGTTTTTATTTTTCATTTTGATGTATAGGTTTTCTATATCAAAATGTTCTTCGCTATCGTATATTTCCTGAAGAATAGCATAGCGTTCAGGCGTTTTACGATGGCCTTTTTGTTCAAGATACATTGTAAAAACGTTTTTTACAATCTCTTGATTGTTACTATTATCTGTAGCTATAAGTGTCATATCTTGCAAAGATAAAATAAAATTATGAAGCTCCCTAACCTCAAAAGGGGAATTATAAACAAAGTATGTTGATATTGTTTCTTAGCTAGTTCTTATTTTAGATTACCATCATCAAGATTATCTAAATCGGGAGTCGCTGAAATAGAGGAAAGGAAATTTATAGTTCCTTTACCTTTCCATTTTTTATTTGCAAGGAGTATCCCTCCAATAAGAGATATAACTGATAAAGATATTCCAATGATTAGCCCATAAGGTTCTTTAAGGTTTATATAAATTATAAAACTTATCAAAGAGCCCAAAAGTAATGGTGATAAAATTATTTGAATCCACCCGACAATTTCAGTTGCTTTTTCGAAAAGATTAAAAAAATCTAATTTAAGTTTCATATTTCTAACTATTGTACACTCTCGACACTTTATCCACCCCATCAATTTTCTTAATGTTGTCAATGAGTCTTTTTAGAATAGTGTTATTAGGAACAATCACCGCTACAGTCCCGTTAAAAATTCCGGCTTCGCCACTCAAGGATATGCTTTGAATATTCACATGCATATTGTTTGAAATAACGCGGGTTAATTCGTTGGTCAATCCTATACTGTCCATTCCGGTGATTTCTAATATGGCTTTGAAATCTTGTTGTGACGAATCTATCCATTTGGCTTGCATGATTCTGTAAGCATAATTGGATTGCATGCTTATGGCGTTTGGACAATCTCGTTTATGCACTTTAATTCCTTCATTTATAGTTACAAAACCAAAAACAGGATCCCCAGGAATTGGATTGCAGCAAGCTGATAATTTATAGTCTAGTTTGTCTTGTTCAGCGCCAAAAACGAGCATGTCGTAATTACTCGTTATAACATCTTTTTGAATTAATTCTGGATTTGAAGATGGAGGTCTTTTGATTTTATTTTTAAAGAAATTAATAAAAGTATTGCTTTTTTGAGCCGCAAAATCTTTTAATTGCTGATTGTCGATAGAACCAATACCAACTCTGTAAAATAAATCTAAACTGGTTTTAAGTTTTAAAAATGCAACTAATTCATTGATCGTTTGCTCATTTAAAGTAACTTTTAAATGTTTTAATTTTCGGGTAAGCGTTTCTCTTCCGTCTTCGGCAATTTTCTTAGTATTTTCGTTAAGAACATTACGTATTTTATTTTTGGCTCTCGAAGTAGTTACATAATCCAACCAGTTGATAGTTGGTTTCTGATTTTGAGAAGTAATGATTTCTATTTGATCTCCGCTTTTTAGCTCATGATTTAGCGGAACCAATCTTCCATTCACACGTGTTCCTCTTGTTTTTATGCCAATTTCTGAGTGAATACTAAATGCAAAATCGAGTGATGTGGCTCCTTTAGGTAAGGACTTGATTTCACCTTTTGGAGTAAAGACGTAGATTTCTTTGGCATACAAATTCATTTTGAAATCTTCTACAAAATCGACTGCATTGGTTTCGGCATTTTCGAGTGCTTCTTTTAAAAGATTTAGCCAAGTATCTAGTCCACTTTCTTCATTGGCACCTTGTTTGTATTTATAATGGGCTGCATATCCTTTTTCGGCAATTTCATCCATTCGTTCGCTTCGGACTTGGATTTCTACCCAGCGTCCCAAAGGTCCCATAACAGTAATGTGCAAAGCTTCGTAACCGGTTGATTTAGGAGATGAAATCCAATCTCTTAATCTACTCGGACTTGGTCTATAATGGTCTGTTACGACTGAATATATTTTCCAGGCCAAGAATTTTTCGTCATGCGGATTTGATTTGTACACAATTCGCAAAGCAAATTTGTCATACACTTCATCAAAAGTTACATTTTGAGCCGCCATTTTTCGACGGATAGAATAAATAGATTTCGGACGTCCTTTGATGACATATTCGACACCTTCTTCATCGAGTGATTTCTTTAAAACATCTGAAATGCTTTTGATATAGGCATCTTGTTCTTCTTTTGTTTCTTTAATCTTGCTTACAATGTCGTTGTAAACAGCGGGTTCTGTATATTTTAATCCTAAATCTTCTAACTTGGTTTTGATATTGTAAAGTCCCAATCGATGCGCCAAAGGAGCGTAGATATATAAAGTTTCTGAAGCAATTTTGACTTGTTTGTAATCGACCATCGATTCCATGGTTTGCATGTTGTGCAACCTATCGGCTAGTTTTATGATAATTACTCGAACATCATCGTTAAGTGTCAACAACATTTTACGGAAGTTTTCCGCTTGCATCGAAATGTTCATGTCTTTTTGAACCTGAGCAATTTTAGTCAACCCAGCTACTAACTGAGCGACTTTTGGGTTGAATAATTTTTCAATATCTTGTACAGTAATATCAGTATCTTCAACCACATCGTGCATTAAGGCTGCAGCGATGGCAGTGGCTCCAAGACCAATTTCACCAGCCACAATTTTAGCTACAGCAATAGGATGGAAGATGTAGGCTTCGCCAGATTTACGGCGTTGATCCTGATGCGCATCAACAGCAACATCAAAAGCTTTTCGTATTAGTTTTTTGTCTTCGGGTGTAAGCGTTTGGTAACTTATACGGAGAAGTTCTTTGTATTCTTGTGCTATCGCTTTGTTTTCTTTTTCGATATCGATCTCAACCATGGCATTGTTCTTCTAATTCTTAAAGTTAGGACAAAAATACGAAAGTTCCAAAGGAGAATTTTATTTTTATGTTTGTTCTTGAAGTGCTTGAAATTTTAAACCAAATAGTAAGCAATATAGGTAAAATAATATTTATTAATTTTCTCTTGATGATAAAAAAAAAGACCTCATTTTTAGAGGTCTTTAAAAATTATTTTAGAATCAAAAAAATTATGCTTCTGTTGGTTCCGGCAACATGATTGATGCCATTACTGATATTAAAAGTACACTTCCTATAACTACTAATGAATAAACCGATTCTATATGATAGAAAGGGGCTATGATCATTTTAACACCAATAAAAGAAAGGATTACTGCTAAACCGTATTGCAATTTACTGAATACATGGATAAAATTATCCAGTAAGAAGAATAAAGCTCTTAAACCTAAGATGGCAAAAATGTTTGAAGTGTATAAAATGAATGGATCGTTTGAAATAGCAAAAATGGCAGGGATAGAATCTACAGCAAAAAGTAAATCCGTAAACTCAATAACAGCTACAACCACTAATAAAGGAGTTGCTAATTTTTTACCATTTTCAATTGTGAAGAATTTATCACCATGATACTTATCGCTTACGCTAAAAAATCTTCTGATTAATCTTGCTCCTCTAGTGTTGTTATAATCTTCTTCATCGTCTTCATCACCGGCTGACCAGGATTTTATTCCAGCGTATACCAGAAACAATCCAAAAGCAGTCATAATCAAGTTAATATCATATTTAAACCCTTGAATTCCAACTAAACTCAATAGTTTATTTAAATAAGTCAATTCAATTAAAAAGGCTCCTGAAAAAATAAAAATAGCTCTTAGCACTAATGCTCCGATAATTCCCCAAAATAGCACTTTATGTTTATTCTGATTTGCTACGTCGAAAAATTTGAATACTAATATAAAGACGAAAAGGTTATCTACAGAAAGAGCTTTTTCAATCCAATAAGCTGATTGAAATTCAAAAAATTTGGCTGATCCAGCGAAATGATAAACCAAACCACTAAAAACCATGGCTAAACTTATCCAGACTAGTGACCATGTTATTGCCTCTTTATTACTTACAACGTGACTTTTTTTATTAAAGATTCCTAAGTCTAGTAGTAGCATTACAAGTACTGCTATTCCAAAAACGATTATTAAACCAGGATGCTCTGAGAAAATTGGGTGTTGATTCATTTGTGATATTAATTAATTATTTTTATTCTTTCTTATTTATTCGCCATAGTAATTACTACAACTCTTCCTCCTTCTTCTTTAGAAAGAAGCAATTTCTTTCCATCGGTCAATTCGACCATTGTTCCGATTGGAACTTCTACATCTTCGGTTACATCTTTCAAAGACGTTAATTTTTGATTGACAAAAACCCACTTATCATTATGAAAGGTAAAATAGCCTACTGGTACTCTCTGTTCAGGAGTTAATTTTTCATTTCTGGCAATATTACGATTTACATGCCATTGAAACAAATATTGATCGTTATAAACCATCAATCTGTGATTTTCAGGTTTCCAAACTGTATCTTTAAATTGGAAATACAAATCCAAAATAGGCAGCGTCCCTCTGTGAGAAGTACTGCAAAATGGACATTTCGGTGTGTTTGTATTGTCAAAAACATACCATTTTTGCTCACAATAGATATTATGGCATTTTTGCATTAAATCAGTGGTTTTCAGTAAAGCAATTTCCCATTCTTCGGCAGTTGGCCTTTGCATAGGATTGTGTAACCCATCGATAAAGACCTTATCAAATAATGTTTTTAAATAAGGACCGGTAATAGAATAAGGTAGTTTTGTTATATCCGCCCAAGGTAAGTCCCATTTAGAGACCTGATTTAATTTAGGCCTGTTAGCATCATCTGTTGGATGCTCGATAAACATTGCTTTTTCACCCATTGACAATAAATCATCCTTCTCTGTCTCCAAATCATGTACTTTACCTCCTTTAAGCGGGTGTCTGTGTAGTAAAAACATGTATATAAGAACCGGTAAAGCATGAAGATCAGTTAATCTGTTGGGCAATTTCCTGTTAGGATCCGTTTTATTTAAATGTTTGGTAGAAAGCACTTCAGGAGCAATAAATTCGGCAGTACCAATTACTTCAGCTTGAAAAATTCCAGGCACAACCAATCCGTCTAAATCAATCATGCAAGCTGATTTTTCAATTGGATCAATTAGAACATTATTATAGGATAAATCAGAATGTGCTAATCCCATTGCGTGCATTTTTTTTACGCCACGAGTCAGATTAACACACACCTGAAAATAACTTAACCAATCGCCTAATTCTGATTTTGCCACTCTGAGTGGAAACATGGGATTTCTGAATTTTGCTCCGGCAAACCATTTTCCGTTCTTTTCTTTACCGAAGATTAAATCGCTGGTTTCGTAGCCTTTTTTGAAGAAGAATTTTGAATTATATGTAGGAACTATAATACCTGTTAATCCGTTGTGTTCAATAACGTCTGTTGGCCATCGATACACTTCATTTAAATAATAATCTGCGGCTTCTTTGCTTTGAATCTGCGGCAAATAATAATTGGTTATTTTCTGTAATCTTTCTTTTTGGTTAAAGTCTAATTTATCTCTGAAAAGAGCTACTACATATTTTTTATCGGGACTGAAATATACGTCTTTAACGCCACCACGCATCGGTTCACCGTTATCAACAAACTGATATGTCTTGGTTTCGTCATTAATCGATTTAACAGTTATGGTTCTCATACTTTAATAAATTATGGCAAGTGTTCTGTCATCATGATTTCCGGGATTCCAGAAATCCATCCAATTGGATAATTGACCTGCGACGTCCGTGTTTGCTTTATTAAAATCAACCTTAACCCGATCTTCGTTCATCCCTTGTAAATCTTCAAGAAATTCATTCCATTTTTCTATTTTTTCAAGATTGGCTTCCACAACAAATTTTGGATCGTAAATTCCGTCAGTCATTAGCATTAAATACGAGAAATCATTCACTATTTTGAAACCAAAACGCGTTGGAAATTTATCGCTCTCAAATATTTCCGGCATGGTAATAAAACGGGTTCCACCACCAAAATCTCCTACATCGAGCCAATTCATCAATGTAATTTCAGTCAAATTTTTATTCAATAATCCAATAGGGCAATCCCCTACACCAAACGTTAAGATGGCGTAACCAAAATCATACTTCTTTACCAAAGCATAAATTAGCGTAGCATGAAAATCATGCAGCGGTCTTTTGGCATTTAGAGCAAATTCTTCTAATTGCTTATGGACAAAAAAAGTGGCTTTTGAAAGATTATCGTATACAAAACTATTTATTTTTTTTGAAGAATCTTCATTCGTTTTAAGGTGGTGACTTAATAATAATGCATCAAAATCCTTTAAAAAATCTGGTGTGAATTTTTTTTCGAAATAAGAAATCACAGATTCACAGGCTAATTGAGAACCTTTTCTAGAAACAATAGCAGAACCAGCACCATCAGAAGCAGCAATAATACTCCACCCGGTTTGGTTGATGCTCTTGAAGGCAAAATCATCTTCTCTAAATGAGCCTACATTAGCGTGACTTCTGCCTCTTTTAGAAGAAATCACTATTTTTTTATCTAAAAAATCATCTGAAATAGCCACATTGTCTGCTTTCCAGAAAGGATCGTTTTTATCACTCTCTTTGTTTTTCCACAATGATTTTGGATCAGGGTTGATAATTATGGTGAATGTTTTTTCGTTTAAAATAGATTCTTCCGTTTCTCCTTCAATTCTGAATAGTAATTTTAATTTTACATCTCCGCTTAAAATCGGATTTCCGTAAATTACTTCTTCACTATCATCAAATTCAAGTCCTGTATCTTCTAAATTTAGAATTTTAAAATAAATAATATCATCCCAACCCAATTTAACGAAATCAATTTTGGCTTCATACTTCTTGTTTACGGTACCGTTAGGTAAGAATATCGATTGTCTGATAATATCATCAACCCTATTTTTAATAACCCATTTATTGAGCATATTTTTTTGATTTTCCTGAATAATACTTACGGCATTTATATTCGCTTCATCGGCGATAAAATCATTAAAAAGGAGAAGTTTGTTTGTAGAAATTTCAATTTTATTTTGCAATAAAAAAGCTTGAATATATCTTCTGGTTTCCTCCATAGTTTATCCTTGTGACCTGTTAACATCAAATCCGCCTTCTCCGTTAACATAACTTCCTTGATTTTTACACCACGGACAAGTACTAATTTGTTCTTCACCAATACAATGTATTTTACTGCAGATACAAACAGCAAAAGCGATTTGATTGCCACAACAAGGACAAGTTGGGGCGCCAATTAATTCATCGGTATTCACTTTATTGCTAAAGCTGGTTTCATCAGCCAATTCAAAATAAGAATTGTCTACTTGATAAGCTCCAACAAGGCGATAACTTTTTGAAGACAATTCAACCCCAGCATAAGTTGATGGAGCTATTGTCTTACGATATTTCATAAGATAAGGTCTTTTTGTGTTTTGGCACTTTCCATTTAAAACCACAAAATTATCATCCACATATTGACGATTGGTATAATCTGATTTAGTTAAATCGATTTTTGAAAGCGTTTCACCGTCTAACTTGGCCAATTCAAAACCTGTCGAATTATTTTCAACGCTAATACTGCTGGTTTTTATAGAATCGGTTACCCATTTAAAAAATTCTTTGTACGATTGTACATCTGTATTTTTAAACTGTAATACATTTTCTGTCAATTCCCCTAAAAGTTTTGCATCTGTTTCATTTCCAAAAGAAATAGCTACCAGGTTTGCGGTTCTTTGCCAGTTTTGTTTCCACTCATTAATTGCAGTTTGACTGTCGTCTGTGGGTACACCATCTGTAAATAAAAATACAATAGGTTTCCAATCTCCCTTTACTTCATAAGTAGTTTTGACAATATTTGTTCTTAATTCGTGCATTAAGTGTCCAAGTCCTTTACTTAAAGAAGTACCGCTACCTATTGGAAATTTAGGCGGATAGAAAGATACTATTTCCTGTAAAGGCACCAAAGTTTTGGGCTGTCCGGCAAATACTATGATAGATACAAAAACGGTTTCTAAAGCATGTGGATCCGTTTTTAATGCCTGAATAATAGTAGCAAGTCCTTCTTCAACCTGTTGAATAGGTTCTCCTACCATTGATTCTGAAATGTCAATTAGAAAATATATTGGAAGTCTTCTCATTTTAAAAGATGTTTAAGAGAATTAAAAGAAAAAATTGAATCAAATCTACAGATAACCCAATCCACTTAAAAAGAGTTTGTTCTACTCTTTAAAAAATTAAAAATCGGATTATATAACAACAATTATTTCACTTGGTGGTGGAGGTAGTGTCAGACTTTCTCCTGTTCCTTGGCTTTTATTTCCAAGTTCAATGGTTTCTGAAACCCATCTAAAGAATTGCTTCAACGTAGAACTATCGGCAGAATCTAAATGAACGACATTATCTGTTAGTTCTTTAAGAATTTCATCGTTAGCCATGTGACCAGCAGCACAACCTACGACAGCTCCAAAATTCAGCTCCTTGATTTCTACTATTTTTTCTCTGTAAAACTGTATGTCTGACGGTTTTCCGTCTGTAAATACGAAAAGTAAAGGCTTCCAATCTCCTTTTTGAGTTGGAGAGCCTTTTATAACGTCATTATTCACTTTCTGAATTACGAAATCTAGGCCAGCACCCGTGTTGGTTGGGCCACTTTGCGGACATGTTATTTCAGGAAGCTGAAAATTAACCAATTCGGTCAAAGGCACTATTTCTTTAACTTCTCTGTCAAAGGTTATAATACTAATCCATAAGGAATCCAGAGCCTGTGCATCAGAACGAAGCGTATTAATCATTCCGCTCAAGGCGTTGTTTAAGGCCTGAATAGGTTCTCCATACATGGAGCCTGAAGTATCTAATAAAAAGTATACTGGTAGTCTTCTCATATTATTTTTTTCAAAAAACCTTATTAACAACTTTGAATTATGCCCTTGTACCAGATATGCGTCTTATTTATAAATAACTCGCTGTAACTGTATTGATTGTTTGTTCTAATTTTTTGTCTTTGGTTGGTTCACCAATAGCGTTAAATTTCCATTCTGCATTTTTCTTGTAAAAAACACCCATTACCATAGAAACGTGTCCTGCAAAATTAGATCCATTTGCAATATCGAAGGTGGCAAAAACCTCGTTTACTCTTTTTGGAGTTCCTTCATAAATACGAATGGAAGCAAATGGAATAGTTCCGAAATCATGTCCTTGAAAACTATTTAATACAAAAGCTACATAACTTACAGCTGGATTAAGTTTTGAGAAATCAAGTGTAATAATTTCATTGTCTAATCCGTCATCACCCCCCATATCACCTGTTAAGTCATCACCGCTATGTGCTATTGAATTGTCTTTTGATTTAAGATTGCCAAAATAAACGACATCTACAAGATTTTTGGCCTCATCATATAAAGCACATGATGCGTCTAAATCTACTGCTTCTTTTTTTACTCCGCCAAAAAAGCCTTTTTTCTCAATTGCTCCCCAATTGATTCCAACACAAATGTTTTGAAGAACGTTACCGTCGCTTTTTTCAAGGCTAATACGTTGCCCTTTTTGAAGATTTATTGCCATGTTTTTTACTTATTTATTAATTATACTTATTTAAATAATCTTGTAAACCACCTTTCATTCCTTGACCTACAGCTTCAAATTTCCATTCGTCGTTTCTTTTGTAGATTCTTCCAAATTCTACAGCAGTTTCGATAGAGAAATCTTCGTCTAATTCGTATTTAACTAATTCAGTATTAGATTGGTCAATAACACGGATAAAAGAGTTTCTAACCTGTCCGAAGTTTTGTCTTCTGTCATCAGCATGATGAATGGTCACAACAAAGCAAATTTCATTAACATCAGCAGAAATCTTTGACAAATCAATTTGGATTTTTTCATCATCTCCATCTCCATCTCCGGTTAAATTATCTCCTGTATGAATTACAGCTCCGTCTGGTGATTTTAAATTATTGTAATATACGAAATGATTGTCATTGATAATTTTTCCATTTGCTCCAACAATAAATACTGAAGCATCTAAGTCGAAAGCTTCACCAGTACTGCTACTGTTACTGTCCCATCCTAAACCTACAGTAAATTTTGGTGCGTCAATACTTTGTCTTTGTCCTTTTTCTAAATTAATTGCCATTTTATTTTTAATTAATATTAATATTTAACATTGCTTTTAAAATGTTTGTTTGTTCGTCAACATTTTGAAGTTCATCCAGAAAATCTACTGAAGAAATTTTATCTAAATAACTTTTCAAAACTTCCTGAACATCAATAGGAATCGAAGTTTTAATATTTCCTAATTGATCTTTCAATATCGCATTTTTAGCTTCAAGCTGTTCTAAAACCTGATTCTTAGCGGATCTATTTTTCGATAAATCGACCTTTTTTTCGTCGGCTTCTTCTAATAAATAGAACGATTTATCATTCGCTACAAAAATAAACTTATCGTTAGAATCTCTGAATTCATACACTTCAATAATTTCATTATTGCAGACTAATCCGCATAAAAACTTGATTTTAAACTTTAAGATGTTTAACCTGCCTAAAAGTTTTCTTTCAAATTTTGCAAAAGAATTCTGGTATGTATTTCGATTAAAACAAGTCAGTTGTTCATATTGCTCAACAGAAATTTCCCTATAATATTCTGATTGAATAGTTTTTGAAAAATTTACAATTTCATTCCAACCGAATGCTTCCACATTATCTGTCACCAACATTGTATAAAGCTGCTCAATTTTCTGTGACAATTTTTGAGCATGAGCTCTCATTTGTTCTGTAAATTTTGCATCTCCGATCTCGAGTTTCAACTTCGAGATAAAGTCATCATTAATGTATATTTCATCTGAAATCAAAAGGTAATTCTGCTCTTTGGATTTCTTTAATTTCTGAAACAAATCGATAAGACTGTTGGTATATTGAATATGGAATAATTCTAATTTATTACAATCTAAGGTTTTGTTATTCTCAAAAAGGCTATGAATAATTTTTGTTCGAATTAATGCGCCAATAAGATCAGGGTGCTTAAAAAAATTGGATAACAATTTTAAAACCACTAATTTTCTCTTACTATCGTTAATTATCTGAACAAATCTGTCTTCTTCCTCTTGCATTTAATCGTCCCTGTTTGGATTCTAACTAGCTTATAACTCCTTTTTTCAATTCAGCTTCAAGGCTTTGTAACCCTGCATCAAGTTCTCTTCTTGTTGCTGTACCTTGCTCGTGAATTTGCTTAACCTCTGTTAGCGTATCAATTAATGATTTTGTTGTCATTTTCAATGTTTCTAACGAAACAATAGTATTCTCGTTTTCTTTGGCTACTTCAATACTATTTTGTTTTAGCATTTCAGCATTTTTCTGTAAAATGGTATTGGTAGTTTCAGATACTCTACGTTGTATTTCAATGTTTTGTTTCTGACGTTGTAGCGCAACAGCTAATGTAAGCTGATTTTTCCAAACAGGCATCGTTGTTGTCAGGATAGATTGTGCTTTCTCAGCGATTGAGGTATTGTTATTTTGAACTACGCGAATTTGTGCCAAAGACTGTAACATAATGAAACGAACGATTTTCATATCGGCTAAACGCTTGTCCAGACGATTGATGAAATTCTTTTTATCTGCAATTTGATAATCCTGATATTGAGCAGTATTGGCTTCCATTACAGCAAGTTCTTCGCTTAACTCTTTAAATCGGATTTGTCCAGCAATAATATGCTTTTCCATTTCACTGATTAAATTCACATTTCCATCAAACATGGTTTGTAGTGAAGTATTATCTTTTACAGAGTTAATCATTCCTGCTTTCACTTTGTTGCTAATTTTTTCAACATTTACAGTGATTTTATCGTATTGCTGGAATAATTTTTTGGCATCGATAACCAATTTATTCACAAAGGGAATTTTAGAAAGGAATCTTTTGAAAGGTCCTTGCTCCAATTGATCAACATCAACATAATTCAACTCTGTCAATAAATCATTGATGAGTGTTCCCACTTCACCAGAATTATACGTTCTTACATTCGTTAAGAAAGTATCACTTTGTTTTGAAATTGAGTTTTGAATCTCGGCACCATAATTTAGAATCGAGTTGACATCATTTTCATTCAACAGATTGGTCATGGATTTATAACTGGCAACATCTGTTTCTGAGACGTTAGCCAGATTTACGTTTCCGTCTTTGTCAATCAAGCCTTTATTGTCTTGAATCACTAATGCATTTTCTGTTATATCGCTCATTATAAATGGTTTTGTTGAATCGTAACAATGGTTTCTTCCAGTTTTTTATCTTTGGTTGGAACTCCAATAGCATTAAACTTCCATTCTTCATTTCTTTTGTAGAAAACACCAAGAATCATAGATACGTTTCCTGAAAAAGAAGCATCGTTAGCAATGTCGTAACGTGCGAACTCTTCGTTTACACGAGTTGGAGTACCTTCATAAATTCTGATAGATGCGAAAGGGATATCTTTAAAATCCTGTCCTCTAAAACTGTTTACGAAAAAACCAATATGGTTAGCAGTAGCTGATAATTTTGAAAGATCTAAAGTGATTACTTCGTTATCTAATCCATCATCACCATTTAAATCTCCTGTTAAGTCGTCACCACTATGTTTGATAGCTTGATCATTCGATTTTAATTTTCTGAAATTTACAGAATCTATATGATTTTTCTTGTCGTCATAAACGGCACAGCTTGCATCTAGATCAACTGGCTCTTTTTTAGTTGTAAAAAGTCCTTTTTTCTCGATAGCTCCCCAATTGATTCCTACACAAATATTTTGAAGTTTTACTCCATTTCCTTTTTCAAGGTTAATTCTTTGTCCTTTTTCTAAATTAATTGCCATGTTTTAATTGTATTTGTTTAAATAATCTTCTAATCCGCCTTTCATTCCCATTCCAATGGCTTCAAATTTCCATTGTCCGTCTTTGTTGTATATTCTTCCGAATTCGACTGCTGTTTCAATTGAAAAATCTTCTTCTAATTCATATTTTACAATTTCTGCATTTGTGCTGTCATCAACAACTCTAATGAAAGAATTTCTTACCTGACCAAAATTTTGTTTTCTACTTTCTGACTCATGGATTGTAACCACAATACAGATTTCTTTGGCCGAAGGGTTAATTTTTGTCAAATCAATTTTAATTTGCTCATCATCTCCATCTCCATCTCCAGTTAAATTATCTCCAGTGTGAATTACTGATTCATCTGGAGATTTTAAATTGTTATAGAAAACAAAATGTGAATCTGATAATATTTTTTTATTTTCTCCTAAGATAAAAACGGATGCATCAAGGTCAAAATCTAATCCTGTTGAACTACTGTTTGTATCCCATCCTAAACCAATTGTAAATTTAGGAGCATTAATATTCTCTCTTTGTCCTTTTTGTAAATTAATAGCCATATTTAAATTAATTTGATTGTGTTTATATTGTTTTTATACTCTTTAATTTGGTGATAATTGTTGCTGATTGCCAAATGAAATAACTCATCATTTTTCTTCTTAGGTATATTATTCACTAAGTAATTAAAGTCTTCTTCATTTAGATTCAAAATAAATTTAACTACACGTGTATTAAACTGGAAACTATCTTTATTTATCAACTGGACAATTTCCTGAACACCTTTTACTGCAAAATAATTATAATGATTTTCAATATTTGGATGAATATCTTTGTTAATCAGTTCAGCAAAGTAAATAAAAATAAAATCTCCATTAACGTTATATTGATCTAATATTTTATTTACGGTGTGTTCGTGGCTTCCTGTAATTTTAATGTCATCTACAAAAATGCAAAATTTGCCATCAATAAAGTTTCTATCAATATAATATGTATCGTTAGAAATTAGTTTTACTCTTTCTTCAAAATCTAAATTACCATAATCAGTCACATAAGTTTGATTTCTGTAAATCTTAGATTCTGCACAGGCTTTTTTATTATTTGTAAAAAGAAAATTGTTTACATGCTTTTTAAAATAATAACAAAGAAAATTTGAAGCTGTTGGAATTGACAAATGTGGACTTGGTAGAATTACAATCTCTTCTTTTGACAATAGTAACTCTCGATTTTGGCTTATAAATCCGTCAAATAATTCTTTAGCAAATTTTTCTGCATAAAATTTATCACCAAACTTAAACCAACTGTACTCATCGGCTTGAAAAGGACAATTTTCCTTTTCATAGATTTTATATAAACTATAATTTGTGTTCATTGTTTTATATTTTTAATAGATAAGCATCAAATCCAAAATTTAATGCTCCGTTATAATCAGCAACTACATTGTCTCCAACATGTAATATCTCTTTTCTTGATGAGCTGCTTTTAATATTTGCCTGATCATAAACCAGTTGGAATATTTCTTTATTAGGCTTTGAAAAACCTACTTCGTCTGAATAAATTTGAAATGAAAAGTATTTATCTAAATCATAATATGAAATTACTTTTCTCAAAGTATCTCCTTTAATAAATGCTGTATTGCTTAATATGTTTATTGTTTTTCCTTGTTCTGTAATTTCTTTAAATAAAGACTGAATGTCAGGGAAAAGCAGTTCAGGTTTATACTTTATAAATAATACTTCTGTTTCTACATAAAATTGTTTTAATCGTTCTGTTTCGATTTCGTTTGTTTTAATATTCAATGCATTCAAAATCAAATAGTAAATCTCATACGTATCAATATTAAGGCCTGTTTTTTCATTTATGTTATTACACAAAACATCATAATATCGAACAACTTCATTAACTTTTTCTATTGTGCAATCTGTTTCAAAAAAATCTCTGAATAATAAATTTCTCTTGCTTTTAAATTCAGGATTTGACTTTATCAGTGTTAGCCATAAATCAAAAGAAATATGACTGTAATCTTTGTAATTTAATTTCAAACGTATAATGATTTTAAAATGTCAGCAAAATTGCCTGCGTGTTTAGACTCACCTGTCTCTTCTTTTGGATTCCAGCTCAATTCTGCTAATCCAACATCCCTTTTTTGTCCTTTTTGTAAGTTAATTGTCATATTATTCTATGGAGTGTTTTAAACTTTTAAAAACAGTCTAAAAAGTGTATGTTTAAGCTGACAACCTATCATATAACTCTAAATAAACTGTAAGTCAGCAAATATAACAAAAGTCGAAATTGAAAATACATTTTACATAGCTATCTACAATAAAAATTTTCTATGAAAACTCTTTTTCTCCTGCTGAATCAGCATTGAAACTGCAATTATTCCATTTTACCGTAAAAATATTGTCTTATAATAAAAATTTTCCCAGCTAACTGTGGTGATCGTTTTGACTGAAAATAAAGTTAGCCTTTTTTCTTAGAAACTGTTATGTCTCAAAACCAATTCCCCGTATAAATTCTAGTTGAGAATTTGTCAGTTCAGTCACAAGTCCACAAATCATAATTTTATTTTCAAGTTTTGTCATTCTGTTGATGATTTTTTCTAAGATGGTTTATTTCTAAAAACCTCTTTGTCTTTTGGCTTCAAAAATCAAAATGGCAGCGGCAACCGAAACATTCATAGAATCGATTTCGCCCTGCATGGGGATAATGATATTTTGGGTCGCATTATCGCGCCATTCCGCAGAAAGTCCAGTGGCTTCTGTACCTACAACAAGTGCTGTGGGCTTGGTATAGTCTTGTGTGTGGTACGACGTTGAATTTTGTAGCGTTGCAGCGTAAAAATTAATGTTTTTTTCTTTCAGAAAATCAATAATTTCCTGAGTTGTTCCTGTGGCGATTTGGTTTGTAAATAAGCATCCTACGCTTGAACGAACAATATTAGGACTGTACATATCGCTTTTTGGATTGGCAATAATCACAGCGTCAATATTGGCAGCATCGGCAGTACGAAGCATGGCGCCAATATTTCCTGGTTTTTCAGGAGCTTCGGCGATAAGGATTAATGGTTTTTCGGATAATTTTAAATCGGATAACTGTAATGATTTGGTTTTGGCTACAGCCAAAATACCTTCGGTTGTATCACGATAGGCTAATTTTTGATAAATTTCTTTTGAAATTTCAATGAAGTCTATTGGTTTGTCAGTGAATTGGTGTATTTGTTTTTCCGAAATTAAATCGGGTAAAAATAAAATAGTTTCAATTTCAAATCCTCCCTTTACAGCCAATTCAATTTCGCGTTGTCCTTCAATTAAAAAGGTTCCCGATTGTTTTCGGGCTTTTGATTTTTCTTGTAATAAAACCAATGATTTTATAAACGGATTTTGTGCTGATGTAATTTGTTTCAAAGGGAGAGTTGCTAAGTTTCTGATTCCGACTATTCGGAAGCTAAGTTACTACCTTTTTTCAAATTTCAAATAAATATTGAAAACACTAAAAAACGGCTTTAATCCAATAGAATTTAGCGTATTTTCTGTAATTTTGCCGCAATATACTCCACAACTTCAATTATAATGTTTTACCTTTTAGATATTATTGGAACAATGGCTTTTGCCATGTCAGGTGCTTTGACAGCGATGAATAAAAAAATGGATCCCTTCGGGGTTTTAATCATTGCTTTTGTAACATCAGTGGGGGGAGGAACTTTGCGCGATGTTATGATTGGAAGAACTCCTGTAGGTTGGATGACCGATTTGAATTACGTTTATGTTATTCTTATTGGGTTTCTTTTGGCCATTATTTTTAGAAGAAGATTAGATATTTTTAGAACGTCGTTGTTTTTATTTGATACAATTGGACTTGGTATTTTTACATTGATAGGAATTCAAAAAGGGATTGATATTCATTTAGATCCTATTATTTGCATTGCTTTAGGAACCATGACGGCTTGCTTTGGAGGTGTTATTCGAGATATTTTGTGTAATGATATTCCCGTGATTTTTAGAAAGGAAATTTATGCTACGATTTGTATTATTGGTGGTATTGTTTTCTTTGGTTTAAAAGAATTAAATCTCGAAAAAGATATTTTATACTTAATAACTTCTTTAGTCATCATTGTTATTAGATTGATGGCTGTTAAATTTAAATGGTCACTAAAACCGATCGAAAAAGAATAATATTAATTCTCGAAAAAAGGTGTAATTTTCCACAGCAAAAATAAATTAGGTGAAAGAATATTCAATAAGACAGTACGAAGCCAGCGATTATGTAGCTTGGAACACTTTTGTGAGTGAAGCTAAAAATGCTACCTTCTTATTTCATCGTGATTTTATGGAATATCATCGTGATAGATTTGAAGATTTCTCACTTTTAATTTTTAATAAAGAAAAATTAGTGGCTTTACTTCCTGCTAATAAAGTAGGAGATGATATTTTTTCCCACCAAGGCCTTACTTATGGAGGTTTGATTTATAAGGAGAATTTAAAACTAGCCTCAGTAATTGGAGTTTTTCAATTAGTTTTAAAGTATTTATATCAAAAAAGTTTTTTAACGCTAAATATTAAATCTATTCCAAGTATTTACCATCAAAAGCCTTCTGAGGATTTACTTTATGCTTTATTTTTAGTTCAAGCAAAATTAACTCGAAGAGAAGCATTAGCTGTAATTGATTTGAGAAAAGAACTTACAATGTCAAAACTCAGAAAAAGAGGGCTAAAAAAAGGGGTAAAGGCGCAACTAGTTATAAAAGAAGAAACTGATTTTGAATTGTTTTGGAATAAAATACTAAAGCCGAATTTGGATGTAAAACACGGTATAAAGCCTGTTCATTCAATTGAAGAAATAAAACTGTTGCAATCTAAATTTCCTAAGAATATCCGTCAATTTAATGTTTTTTTTGAAGGTAAAATTGTTGCAGGAACAACCATGTTTGAAACTGGTCAAGTGGCTCATGCACAGTATATTTCTGCTGATGAAGGAGATAATGAATTAGGTAGTTTAGACTTCTTATACCATTACTTAATAAATGAGGTTTTCAAAGAAAAAAAATATTTTGATTTTGGAAATTCTAACGAAAATTATGGTAAAAACCTTAATAATGGATTGTCATATTGGAAAGAAAGTTTTGGAGCAAGTACAGTCGTTCAAGATTTTTATGAAGTGAAAACTAAAAATTATAGTTTATTAGAAAATGTTTTGATATAGTGTTGTCAGAATATAAAATAAGTCAATCTTGAAATTTATTAAAAAAATACAATCATCAGAATTATTTAAAATAACGTCTTTAAATGGGGTGAGTATTTTAATTAAAATTGCGATTGGTTTAATTACATCAAAAATTTTAGCTGTTTTTGTTGGCCCGGGCGGTATGGCTCTAATAGGGAATTTTAGAAATTTTTTAACTTCAGTTGAAAGTGTTTCTTCGCTTGGATTTCAAAATGGGATTGTTAAATATGTAGCCGAAAACGATAAAAATGAAAGTCAATTAAAAAAAATTATTTCAACCCTCTTTTTATGTTTAATAGGTGTTTCCACTGTTGTTGGTACAGTTCTCTTCTTTTTTGCAGATTATTGGAATAAAAAAGTTTTTGGCGAAAATGTTAACTACTTCTATGTTTTTAAAATTTTAGCTATCGCCATTCCATTTTATGTTGCTTCTCTTTATTTAATTGCTATTATTAATGGTCTAGGGAAATTTAAAAAAGTTATTTATATCAACATTTTAGGAAATATTTTAGGCTTAGTAATTACTGCTTTTTTTGTTTTCAATTATAATGTTTATGGTGCATTGCTGTCAATTGTTATAACACCATCTCTTTTGTTTTTCATAAGTCTGTTTTACCTGTCTGGTGAAATTTTAGTAACGAAGTTTTTAAGTTTAAAAATTCTTGACTTTTCAATTCTAAAAAACCTTTCACATTATTTTATTATGGCAATGATTCCAGGAATCCTTGGGCCAATTGTTTCATTATTTATCAGGAATCATTTGATAGAAGCCACAGATTTAACTCATGCAGGGTATTGGGAAGCGATGCAGCGAATATCAGCCTATTATATATTATTTGTGAATACTTTGTTGATGGTTTATTATTACCCGAAGCTTGTTACATCAGAAAGTATTTCTAAAACAAAGTCAGTGGTTTGGAGTTTCTATAAAAATGTTTTGCCTTTATTTACTTTAGGATTAATTATAATTTATTTTTGCAAAAGTTTAATTATAAAAATACTTTTTGCGCCTGCTTTCGAACCTGTTTCGAAATTATTTTTTTGGCAACTTTTGGGGGATTTACTTAGAGTTGTTTCATTGATTTTAGGGCTTCAGTTTTTTGCAAAAAAAATGACCAAAGCGTTTATTATTACCGAAATAACGTCACTATCGATTTCATTAATTTCAAATTTCATTCTGATTAACTATTTTAAAACCGAAGGAGTAGTAATGGCTCACGCACTGACCTATTTTGTTTATCTAATTGTTTTAATAGTTTACTTCAGGAAAAATTTGATTTGAACCGTTTGTTTTTAAAATAGAGATTCATAAAGCCTTCATTGAAATTAAAAAATAATTGATAGCTTTGAACCAAAATAAAAAAAGATGATACCATTATATTTTGACCCAGGTACAGGAGCATTAATTGTACAATTTCTAGCAGCTTTTGCCGCAGGATTTGTATTGTTTTATAAAAAAATCATTCTGATTGTTAA
>JASLID010000037.1 GCA_030153045.1 Flavobacterium sp. | reverse complement strand
AAAATGTGGTTTTCATTGTTTTTTTGAGCCAATTCGGCATATTTTATACCTCCTCTTAAGCCATTTTCTTCGTTCATAAACATGACCACTCTAATCGTGTTTTTAGGTCTGTACCCTATATTTTTAAAAATGTTAGCGACTTCCATACTTTGTACACAGCCAGCGCCGTCATCGTGAGAACCATCAGCCAAATCCCAAGAGTCTAAATGTCCGCCAACAACCATAATATTTTCAGGATGTTCGCTTCCTTTAATTTCACCCACTACATTATAAGACAAAACATCGGCTTCTTGGTGACATGATTGCTTGAAATAGAATTTTAAATTCGGATTTTGCTTTAGCTTCTTACTCAATAATTCAGCTCCATTTGTACTGATGGCCGCCGATGGAATGTATTGTGATTTTGGAATGTCGCCATAGCCCATTCCTCCAGCATGTGGTAAATCATCTAATCTAAAAGCCAGCGAGCGTACAATGGTTGCTACAGCACCATATTTTGAAGCTTCTCTTGCTCCTGCTCTCCTTTGATCGCCAGCTCCACTATACGAATGAAACGCTTCAACATTAGAAGGGTCCATCGGACGATTGAAAAACACAATTTTTCCTTTTAGTTTTTCTGAACCCAGTGTTTCTAATTCTTTTAAAGATTTTACTTCGATTATTTCGGCAGTGATTCCGTTTTTAGGTGTTGCTATCGAGCCTCCTAATGCACAAATGGGTACAGTTACTTTTTTCTTATCATCTAAAATATAAGCCGTTTCTTTTTCGCCACGAATCCATTTAGGCACCATGACTTCTTGAAGATAGACTTTATCAAAAGCGCCAGAAGCTTCCATTTGAGCTTTCGTATATTCGACCGCTTTTTGTGCTCCTTCAGAACCTGATAATCGATGCCCAATAGTATTAGACAAATAATCCAGCCAAGAATAACATTTTGAATTGGTTAATGCCGATTTGTAGATTTGTGACACTTGATTTTCATCAGAAGAAGATTGTGCAAGACCAAAAATTGGAATTAACAGGAATAACAACTTTTTCATTTTTTTGTGTGGTTAAGTTTCTTCAAAAATAAATTAGTTGGAGAAGATACCTTATTAATTTTTTCTTAATTTTTTAGTAAAGGAAGTAGAAATACAAAAGCCTCAAAAATTGAGGCTTTTGTATTTCTATTTTTTTAGGAATCCTTTTTTACAAAGAATACATAAAAACTATTTTCCATTTACATAGTCCTGTAAATAACTGAATCTTTCTGTGAGTTTACCATTTTCGGTTATTTTAGCTCTTTCAAGAGTTCCGTCTTTATCATTATTGTAAAAAGCAGGAATGACATGTTCTAAAAACATTTCTCCAAAACCTTCACTGGCATCTTTAGGCAATTCGCAAGGCAAATTATCGACAGACATTACCACAATAGCTCCTGGATGCATATAATCGACTTCTTTGTGCTCGCTAGGTAAATAACCAAACAAAGGATCTGCAATGGTTGAAGCACGAAGCGTACAAGCAATTGGTCCATCTACATCGCAGGAAATATCAGCCACCACTTTAATTTTATTGTCAGCCGCATTTAGCATTTCACGAGTTAAAATTACTGGAGCTCCATTTCCATAAAAATGTCCAGCCATAAATATATCCGACACTTTTGTAAAACGCTCAAAATTAGAAGTGTATTCTTGTGGATTGGTATAGAAATCTTTTTTATCAAAAGGTTTACCATCTATTCTTTTGTTGTAATCTTCTAAGTCGATATGCGTGTAAACCGGTCTGTCGTAGTTTTTGGTCAAATAATCTTCGATAGACACTTCTTTCATTTTCATACCGTCAAGCATTTCTTTGGCACCAAGCCCTACTTTTCCATGACCTGTCAATACAATTTTTATTGGAGGTAAAACGGGACGACGTAAACGTTCGATTAAAGCGTTTTTATCGGCTAAAGTTTCTGCTTTCACTAAATTAAATAATTCGTATTTCATTCCAAAAGCACGAATTCCGTTATAGGCTCCAACTATTCCAGCATAACGACCAAAACCAATTAATCGTTTGTTATTTGCATCGACAATGGTTTCGTGGTCAATCAATCGGATGTTTTTTTCTAGGCAAGCCAATAATAACTTTCGGTTATACGGTTGTTTTTTGATGGTATGCGAAAAGAAAAAATATTTTTTATTTGGAATCAAAGCATCAACAGGTACTTCTTTTACTCCAATAAGTACGTCGCAATCAGAAACATCGTTGGTTACTTCAAAACCCAACTTATTGTACTCTTCGTCAGCAAAAACACGAATATCAGACGATTCAATCTTTATTTCTGCCTGGGGAAATTGTTCTTTTAGTTTCACCAGTTCTTCAGGTGTAAAAACAACACGTCTGTCTGGCGGGTTTTTTCTTTCTTTTATAATTCCGAATTTCATCTAACTACTTGATTTTTAAGTTTTAAATAATTATCACTAATTATTTGTAATTTGTTACAAATATAACAATTTCGCAATGCGAAACAAGTCAAAATAATTACTTTAAACCTATTTTGAATAAGAATTCTTTATATATATTTGTTTTATAACCGATTTAAAATGACATTTAAACTAAATATAAAACTTCTCCTACTTTCCCTATTACTAACTCTTTGTTTTTCATGCACTGAGAAAAAAAAGGCTTTAAAAACTAAAGAGCAAACTAAAGTGGGATCGGTTTACACCATGCAGCCCTTTAGCGGTAATTTACCAGACATAAAACCTGCAGATAAGAAAAAGCTACAACAAACCATACAACAGTTTTATAACAAAATTTATGTTCCTAATAACTTTTCAGGGAGTTTTTTAGTGGCGAAAAACGGGCATATTATTTATGAGAAATACCGTGGTATGGCTAATTTTGAAGAAAAAGATTCTATTACTTCAGAAACACCTTTACACATCGCTTCATTAAGTAAAGTTTTAACTGCCACAACTGTTTTGTTACTCGTAGATTCTAAAAAAATTACTTTAGATCAAAAGGTCAATACCATTTTAGAGGATTTTCCATACGATGATGTAACCGTGAGGACTTTATTAAATCATAGAAGTGGCATTCGTAATTACAGCTATTTTACAGACAAGAAAGAAATCTGGAGTCAGCGAGACACTTTAAGAAATAGCGATTTGATCCCAATACTAAACAAGAACAACATTCTTCAGGAATACAAAGCAGATACCCATTTTAGCTATTGCAATACCAATTATGCATTTTTGGCTTTAATCATTGAAAAAATAACCAAAATGGATTATCACACAGCAATGAAAAAGTACATTTTTGACCCATTAGACATGAAAAACACTTTTGTTTTTGATTTGAAAAAGGACGGAAAAACGGCAAGTCAATCTTATAAAGGAAACAAAATAAAATACTATCAAAACTATCTTGATGATATCTATGGTGATAAAAATATTTACTCAACACCAAGAGATTTATTGAAATTTGATATGGCGACGTACAATCCCGCTTTTTTAAATAAAAAATTATTAAAAGAAGTTTTCAAAGGATATAGTTATGAAAGTCGCGGTACTAGAAACTACGGATTAGGCATTAGAATGTTTGAATGGGAAGACGGCAAGAAAATGTTTTACCACAATGGCTGGTGGCATGGAAGTACAGCTGCTTATATTAAATTAAAAGACGAAAAAACAACATTAATCTGTATTTCAAACAAATACACCCGATGTACATATCGATTAAAATTATTATCTAGTTTATTTGGCGATTATCCTTTCGAATTGAAAGGCAAAGATGAAACTTTGGAATAAAAATTGATATAAATTAACTACTTTTGCAAAATAACAAATGGGGTCGACTGGTTTTGACAGCAAGTCGAATTGAATTGTAAGCATGTTGAGCATTGAGGTGTTGCTCATAAATATAATGTCTCAAATTTTTACACGGCGAAAATAATTACGCTTTAGCTGCTTAATCTGAATTATAGTAAGATTTGCCTCGTTCCTACCAGGTAGGAAAGCTGGATTCTCCTGAAAAGCCTTGGTTTATGGCGTTTCGTTTAGGGGAACCGTAAAAGTAAACCTAGAAACGGTAATGCTTTAAATCCGTTTTGACACTGATAAAGCTAAGTATTGTGTTGCTGTTCCTGGCTTGGCACAATATCGAAAATCTAATCAGGAAATAAACATGTAGAAAGCTTTTTAGTTGCTTGTTTGGACCCGAGTTCGATTCTCGGCGACTCCACAAAAAATAAAAAATCCCGCTAATAGCGGGATTTTTTATTTCAAACACCTTATTTAGAGGAAGGTACCATTTGCTTAATGTTTTTTTTACTAAATTTGGGTAACCAATAAAAAAACTTAACCATGTCTAAACAAGTATTTTACATTTTAGGCATCTTAGCGACAATTCTCACAGGCGCTTTTTTGTATCCTAAATTTTGCTGTCAAGATTGTCATAAAATACCTATACCACCAATACAATCAAAGGTTACAAAAGGGATGAACAATCATTTTAATCTCAGCAGCAGCGAGTTTAACTATACTTGTTCAGGAAACTTTAATTTTTCATTAAACAGCTTTAATTACATCAAACCCATTGACAATTGTGTTAATGATGGAATTGATAAATTGAAAGCCTATTTTGATAAAAATCCAAATGGACGATTATTAATTACTGGTTACGCTTTAAAAACTGAAAAAAACACTTCTGCTTTTCCAAATTTAGGTTTTGCTCGTGCAAATGACATTAAAAACTACTTTATCTCAAAAGGAATTCCTTCGAATCGATTTGATATCAATGGAGAACTTAAAGACATTTGGGATTTAGACAGTGATACACTTTTAGGTCCACTAAATTACACAATCACAAATAACCAAACATCCGCAAAAGCACAAGACTGGGATGCTATTAAAGAGGAAATGAATGCGGATCCTTTGATACTATACTTCAATACCAATCAATCAGAAATTAATTTAAACAAGGAAGAACGATTGAGAATAACCGAATTAGCTAGATATCTTGACAATGTTCCAGATGCAAAAATCAACAGTGTAGGTCATACTGATGGAACTGGAGATAGAAACGTGAATATTCAACTCGGGTTAGAACGCGCAGAATTTGCCAAAGACTACCTTGCTAAAAACGGAATTAACGGCAACAGAATAGAAAGTTCTTCCAAAGGACCAGACGAGCCAATTGCCGACAATTTAACTCCTGAAGGCAAAGCAAAAAACAGAAGAACCGAAATCACTTTAAAATAAACTTATCAACTTAAAAACTAAATTATGAATATACCCTGTTTTTTAATCCCGATTTTAGTAGGACTAATTAGTGCGCTTTTAGGATATTTTTTGGGGAAAATGATGTCTGGAGGTAATGATTTAAATTTAAAATCGAAACTCGACGCCACTTTAAACGAAAACGAAAAGCTTAACAATAAACTGTATTTACTTGAGAGAGACATAAATTCAGATAAAGATAAATCATCCTCAACATTACAAGCCGATTTAGATGCTTGCAAAGTGCATTCAGCTAAATTACAAGCTGAAATCGATTCCTTAAAAGCGAAGTCATCAAGTGCAACTCATGGGTTCGCTATTGTTACTGAAACCTCATATCCTTTTGATGCTGACTTGGCTTTTTCAGTTTTTGGTAAAAAAATAAATCAAGACGATTTAAAAATAGTAGATGGTATAGGGCCTAAAATTGAAGAGTTATATCATAATGCCGGAATAAAAACATGGAAAGCCTTATCAGAAACACATCTTGAACAATCGCAAGAAATTTTGAATGAAGCAGGTAGCGGATACGCTATGCACAACCCTGAATCATGGGCAAAACAAGCCTTATTAGCTTATCACGGAAAATGGAATGAACTAAAAGATTATCAAGAATCCTTAGACGGAGGAAGAGAATAAATCGTAAAAACCATTAAAATTAGACCACGCTTTGGCGTGGTTTTTTTATCTTTGACCTATGAATTACAACGACATTATTGGAACAATTGGAGTAACAATTGTATTATTAGCTTATTTTTTAAGTATCTTGAAAGTAGTTTCTCCAACGAGTTCTATATACTTTTTTCTAAATTTTTTAGGTGCTGCTTTAGCTTGTTATGCTTCTTGTTTGATAAACTATATTCCTTTTATTATTTTAGAAGGCGCATGGTCATTTATTAGTTTTATAGCATTAACCAAAAGCTTAAATTTTAGAAAAGTCAATTGATTTTACTATTGAAATTCTTCTAAAACAACATCCCATTTTAAGTCAGGATTGTAAAATAATTGTCCGCTTTTTACTTCTAATGGACAGTCAAAATTATTCGTAAAAAGACCTCCGGTACCTAATCCTTGTGGCATTGGGTTTTGCTTCAAAAAAGTAAATTGCGCTATTGCATTTAGCCCAATATTTGATTCTAAAGCAGAGGTAATCCACCATCCAATTTTATGTTTTTCAGCTAAGGCAATCCATTCATTTGTACCACGAAATCCACCTACAAAACTGGGCTTTAAAATGATATATTTCGGCATGATTTTTTGCAATAATTTTTCTTTATCTTCAAAATTAAACACGCCTATCAACTCTTCATCTAAAGCAATATCAATTTTACTTGTTTTACACAACTCTGACATCGTGTCAGTGTGGTTTTTGGAAATAGGCTGCTCTATACTATGTAATTGATATCCAGTAATTTTATTTAATTTACCTAAAGCTTCATTTTTATTGAAAGCACCGTTAGCATCCACACGAATTTCTACTTGTTCTGGGGTGAAATTTTGACGAATATAATGCAATAATTGCAATTCTTTATCAAAATCAATTGCTCCTATTTTAAGTTTTATGCACTTAAAACCTTGGGCTAATTTTTCTTCGATTTGTTGTTTCATAAACACCTCATCGCCCATCCAAACCAACCCATTAATTGGTATCGATTTTATACCCGAAGTAAACTCAGACGGAAACAACAAAAAAGGATTTTCACTTTCTAAAGATTGGAACGCCATTTCAATTCCAAACTGAATCGAAGGGAACTCTAAAAGCGATTCCCAAAGGTGATTTTTTCCTAACGAAATATTGTCGCAAACCCATTGCAATTTTGCTTCATAATCAGGCCTGTCATCAGCTGACAATCCTCTCAGAATTCCGCACTCACCTATTCCAATTTTACCATCGCTTTCTAATACCAAAAACCAGGTTTCCTTTTGGGTTAAAATGCCTCTGGAAGTGCCTGACGGTCTTTTGAAATCGAGAATGTATTTATGATAGGTTGCTTTCATTTTTAAATTTCAATGACAATATTTTTAAATATCAATAACAATGGCAATATTCAATTTCAATGTTTTTAAATATCAATAACAATGGCAATACTCAATTTCAATGTTTTTAAATTGTTATTGAAATTGATAATTGAAGTTGCTATTCAGTTTTAATTATACAATCTCCAAATCTTATAAATATTATCCTGTGGCAAGTTGGTCTTTTTGAATTTATCCAAATCGTTAATGGCTTTGTTTTTCCAAGTTTGTTTTGAAGAAACATTCTGGTTCATAAATCGTTTGTGGATTTCTTTCGATTTTGAAACCTCATCCATAAACATGTACACATGCGCTAAATTCATTTGCACTTTCAGTTCGCTTGCGTCTAATTTTTCGGCAGTTTTAAGTGTTTTAAGCGCTTTTTCCAACTGATTGGACTGAATGTATAACTCCGCTAATGCATTGTGATTTAAAGCCGTTACATTTGGTTTTGCAATCACTTTATTATTGATCAAGGCTATAGCTTCATCAGATTTTCCTTCTTTAGCAAGGTTAGCCGCTAAAGAGCATTGAATATCATTATAGGCATCAGGCAGTCCAACATAGGCAAATGCTGATTCTTCATGCTTATCTATAATTAATTTCTGTTCTTCGGATGAAAGTTTTTGAAAATCATCAAAACGATGCTCTTTGGAAATTAGTTCAATGACTTTATAAACTAGCTCTTTCTTTGTAGATTCTTTCATGTATTGATTTAGACCAACAGAATAAATAGTTGCGGATACAATTTCTTTATTCTTTTTCGTCCAACCTCGGCTAGCAATATTATCGACCCAAGGCACAATTTCCAATACAATTTTGGCATTCATGATCCAGTTTTGATTTTCAAAGACAAACCAAAGATTGCGGGAATTTTCGTTTAGACAGGTCGATTTTTGCATCGAAACTATTTTTGCGTCTTTACTAACCGGATTGGGTTGGTACAAACAAGCACCTTTAAAATTATCATTTTTGACGTAGTTTGAAGCCTTTTCATTGTCGGTATAAATGGCATATGTACATTTGTCGCTACCCGAAATATTTGAAACTAATGAAATTGCTCCTCCGGCTCCTTTTCCAATAAAATAAGGATCTGGTATGGCTTTGAGCACCGAGGCTAAATCGTTGGCCATTTTTTGATTTTCATCAAGCAACGTGATTCGATACACAAATTCAGTAGTTCCTACTGGTAAATCTTCTGATTTGATGATGATTTTATCGCCAGCGGATAGTTTTATTTCTTTGTTGGTAATTCTTTCTTTATCCCAATATCCGTCTGTTTCTTGCGCAGATAATACATTTGAAACTATAAAAAGTATAAAAAGTGGTATGATTTTGAATTTCATTTTTAGATTTTAGTTTGTAGTAGCAATTAAGATGCCATTTTACTGGTAATTCAATAGCTGTTAGCCATACTTATAGATTATTCCATTTTACTTGATACGGATAAATTTCGTGAATCACATTGTCTTCATTAATTGTATACCCACTTTTAGCATCTATTTTTGACTCTTCAACTAGTTTGGAAACATTTTCCTTTTTACCTAATCTTAATAGACACATCGCTTTATAATATTTCACATCTGAAAAGTTAGGGTATATTTTTAAGGCTCTATCAAATTCAATTATAGCCTCTTCCCATTTTTTTTGTTCGTATTTCGATATTCCATAGTAGAATAACGCTGTTGGATGTTCTAAGCCTTGTCTATTTTTAAATAAATCTTCAACATATTCTTTAAATAGCATTTCAGCTTTTATGAATTCATTTAACTGCAGATATGATAATCCAATGTAAAAGTTAAAAGTGTGATCCATAACATAACCATTACCCAGTTTTTTTTTGCAATCTTCAAAATCTAGTATGGCTTCTTTATGAGTTTTAGCAAAAATACATTTAATGAAAGCTCTATAAGGTTGCCAATTTTTAGAATCATATTTTACCGCCTTATCAACATATTTCATTCCAATTTCATACTTTTTGGTTTTAAAATACGGCATTGATTTAAGCTGCCAAAAATAGGCGACGGTACTATCTTTTTTTAGTTTTTCATCTAACAGATTCTGCCATTCATCCATTTGAAAATAGGAATGGGTTTCTTCTGTTTTATTCTCTTCTTTTTTAGTTTGGGCTTTTGATTCTTCAGAATTTACCTGACAAAATGTAACTTGAATTGATAAAAGGGTAAAAATTAAGATTAATAATTTTCTCATAGAATTTTATTCGTAGTTTTTTTGAAAACAATATTTAAAAATAAGTTCTGTCGTTTGCTATAAATCGATACTTTCTCCAATTTCCAACAACATTAAGTCTTTATCTGCATCGAAAAACTTTTTCTTGGCTTCATCATGGTTGATTTCGATAAATCCGAATGTGTCGTAATGATATCCTAATACCTTATCGCAATCTAAAAAATCGGAAGCTACGATAGCATCATCGACATCCATGGTGAAGTTATTTCCAATGGGTAAGATAGCTAAATCGAGTTTGGTTCTCATTGGAATAAGTTTCATATCCATCGTCAAAGCTGTATCTCCAGCGATGTAAATGTTTTTATGTTCGCCTTCGATGACAAATCCGCCGGGTTGCCCTCCATAGCTTCCATCAGGAAACGAACTGGAATGAATCGCATTGACGTATTTTACATTTCCAAAGTCGAAATCCCAACTTCCGCCGTGATTCATCGGGTGGTATTTCAACCCTTTACTTGCAAAATGCATCGCAATTTCATAATTAGAAACAATTACAGCATTGGTCCGTTTTGCAATCGCTTCCACATCTAAAATATGATCTTGATGAGCATGTGTAATTAAAATATAATCGGCTTTTAACGAATTGATATCAATGTGGCTCGCTTTAGGATTAGCTGAAATATAAGGATCGATTAAAATGTGCTTTCCTGAAACTTCAATTCCTATCGAAGCATGTCCGTAAAATGTAATTTTCATATATACTTTTTAAATTTCAATAACAATTTCAATAAACAATGCCAATTAAAAAATTAAAACCATTGCCAGTATTAAAGATAATAAAAATGTGCTGATAGCTAGTTTTTTAAGTTGAGGGTCTAATCTTCGGTTGTCTTCACAAGTGTAAACCGTTTTTAAGTGACTCATTAAAGGGAAATAAGCTACTAAAAAAGCATATTGATCCCATCTAAAGCCTATTCCGTTATAAATAATGGCGAATATAATAACCAAAAGCATAGCAGTACCAATTAAAAAGTAATGATAGATTTTGGCTTTTTTTCCACCCATTTGCACAACTAACGTGTTTTTACCTGCTTTTTTATCGGAAATCTCATCACGCATGTTGTTTAAATTTAAAACCCCTACGCTCAACAATCCAATTGCTGATGCAGGCAAAACCAACTGCCAATCAAATTGTTTTGAATACAAAAAATTAACCCCTAGTGTACTCACCCATCCGAAGAAAACAAATACAAAAATATCTCCAAAGCCTTTGTAACCATAGGCAGAATTTCCCACAGTATATCTAATTGCAGAAGCTATGGCTACAATTCCCAGTATTAGAAAAAACAAGGAATACAGTAAGTATTTATCCTGAAATGACACATAAATAAGTAAAACTGCCGAAGTAAAAGTTAACAATGCAGTTAAATACATGGCTTTTTTCATGGCTTCAGGCGAAATTGCTCCGCTTTGCAGTGCTCTTTGCGGTCCTACTCGATCTTCGTTATCGGTTCCTTTAACACCATCGCCATAATCATTGGCGAAATTAGATAGTACTTGAAATCCAATAGTGGTTAACATGGCCAACGTGAATATTTTCCAATTGAAAACCTGAGTTGGCGTTAAAATTTCATTTGTAGGGTTTGCTAAAGCATATAAACTTCCCACTAATATACCTGAAACAGATAATGGTAATGTTCTTAATCGTGCGGCATCTATCCAGTGCTTCATTTCAATTTTAGATTTATGATATTAGATTTTAGATTCAAAAAACTATGGCAACCATTTTTTCTCAAAGTTAGGCTTGCGCTTTTCTAAGAAAGCATCACGACCTTCTTTAGCTTCTTCTGTCATATAAGCCAATCGAGTGGCTTCGCCGGCAAAAACTTGTTGTCCAACCATCCCATCATCAGTTAAATTCATAGCAAATTTTAGCATTTTGATAGAAGTAGGTGATTTGGCTAAAACTTCCTGAGCCCATTCGTAAGCAGTATCTTCTAATTCGGCGTGTGGAATTACTGCATTGACCATTCCCATTTCGAAAGCTTCTTGCGCTGAATAATTTCGGCCTAAAAAGAAAATTTCGCGGGCTTTTTTCTGTCCTACCATTTTTGCTAGGTAAGCAGAACCGTATCCTCCATCGAAACTAGTTACATCAGCATCAGTTTGTTTAAAAATAGCGTGTTCTTTACTGGCTAAAGTCATATCGCAAACTACATGCAAACTATGTCCGCCACCTACAGCCCATCCTGGAACGACACATATAACAGCTTTAGGCATAAAACGAATCATTCGTTGGACTTCTAATATATTCAATCTATGGTAACCATCGTCTCCAACATATCCTTGGTGACCACGAGCTTTCTGATCGCCTCCACTACAAAATGACCAAATACCATCTTTAGAAGAAGGACCTTCGGCTGAAAGTAAAACTACACCAATTGAGGTGTCTTCCTGTGCATCGTAAAAAGCTTTGATTAATTCGGCAGTAGTTTTGGGTCTGAAAGCATTGCGTACATCTGGACGATTAAAAGCAATTCTTGCTACTCCGTTGCATTTTTTATAAGTTATATCTTCAAATTCTAAGGCGGTTTGCCAATTGATGTTGCTCATAGGTATTAAATTTAGTGTAAAATTAAATCATTTGGATTAAATTAAGATAACTGTTCTTAAAAAGAATCTTACAATTATATCTTAAAAACAGTTGGCGAATGTTAAAGTTTGAAAAAACTAGACTAAAAATTATTTTCCTGATTTAAAAAAATGTACATTTATATCATTGAAAATCAGCAGTTTAATTGGTTGATTTTTATCACTGATTTATTAATTTAAAACGAAATTTTTGAAAAAAACTGTTTTAATTGTCGCTCTTACATTTAGTGCATTGCTTACAAGTTGTAACAAGAAAGTAGAAACATCTACCGAAAATAAAATGCCTAATGAGGAAATGATTCAAGAAGTTGTAGATAGTATAGAAACTGATACAGTAGCACCTATGGTTGAACCAAAGGATTCAATTAGCAAACAATAATTTTTGCGCTACCTTCCTTAAAAATATTACAAAACCACAGGTAATAAAGCGAATATTGATTTTGTACTATAACAATTCCCCCGAGTTGTTTAAAGACAAAAACACAAGAAAACTAGGATAAGAAAAAGAGCTATGTTAACGATACTCTTTATTGAAAGGAACTATTCTAGAAAAAGTTTATTTAATTTTTTGATTTGTAAAGTATGTTATTATCGCTTTACGTATGTTATCGGTTATTTCAGAGGATTAAATTTTTGAAATAATCTGAGGGAAATGCCAATCTTAATAAGATTGGCATTTTTTGCTTTTATAGCTATTGAAATGATAAATCAGTACCGTAATTTTATTTTACTAAATAAATTCCGTCTTCTTTAATTTCAATTAATTTTTGTTTGTATAAAGTACCTATTGCTTTTTTGAAGGTTTTTTTGCTCATTTTCAGCACCGTTTTAATGTCTTCAGGATGTGAATCATCATTTAAACGAAGAAAGCCTCTATTGGCTTGCAACTCATCTAAAATATATTGAGCGCTTGGTTCTATTTTTTCGAAACCTAATTTAGTAACCGAAACGTCTATTTTTCCGTCAGGACGAATGTGTTTGATATAACCTATAATTCTATCTCCAGTGCGCAAATCATCGTACACTTCGTTTTTATACAGTAAACCTTTGTGTTTTTCATTGATGATAACATTGATACCTACTTCGGTTATGTGCGAAACTATCAAATCGACTTCTTCACCTTCTTCAACAGTGATATTCTCGTTATTTAAAAACTGATTGGTTTTACTAGAGGCTACCAAACGATTGGTTTTTTCATCCATATAAAGATAAACCAAATAGCGTTTTCCCTTTTCCATAGGGCGTGCTTGCTCTTTAAACGGAACTAGAATATCTTTTTCCATTCCCCAATCCATAAAAGCACCAACTTGATTCACGTAGTTTACACGTAAAAGTGCAAATTCATTCAAAAAGATATAAGGCTCTAAAGTTGTAGCTACCGGACGTTCTTCATGATCTAAATAAACAAAAACCGTGAGCTCTTCCCCTATTTCATACATGTTTGGAATGTACTTAATTGGCAGTAATATGTCCTTACTTGGATCTTTATTTTCTTCGGGTAAGCCCAAATATAAACCTACTTTGGTTTCACGAAGTATGGTAAGTGTGTTGTATTTTCCTATTTCAATCATTTTATTCTTGAGGTACAAAAGTTCAGAGCGACAAAGGTACAAAGTTTTAAGGAAACTTTATTTCATAAAAAAAGCGTCTCATTACTGAAACGCTTTAAACTTTATAAAATAGCTACTATTTGTAAACACTTTCTTTTTTAAAGTGTATGGCAAGTAAGTAGTATACTACTGCTCTATATTTGTTTTTATTTGATTTACCATATTTTTCTAATACTGCATCGATACCTTTATCTAAATCGGCACCATCTTTTAATCCTAATTTCTTAATTAAAAAATTATTTTTTACAGTATCTAATTCCGACTGCTGTGTTCCTGAGACTGTTGCAGCATCAGGATTGTAAATAGATGGACCGCAACCAATTGTAACTTTCGTTAACAGTGCCATATCCGCAGTTAAACCGCATTTTTCTTTCAAATCGGCTGCGTACTTTGCAATTAAATCATCTCTTTTACTCATAATCGTGAAATTTTTCGTTTAATAGTTATCTCAAATGTAAGTATTTTATTAATATTTAAAAATAAAAATTATTAAAAAATTCTAAACTAAATTGTTAAAATAATCCAATAATAATACATTGTTAACATTAGTTGTTGTAAAAATTTCTAAAAGAATAGGTTTTTGTGATTTTAAAACAATAGCTAAACTCGCTTCTAATGAGTCTATTGTGTTTGCCTTTTCGTATTGAAACTGATACATTTTAGCCAAATGCTCAGCGGTCAAGCAATGTGACGTTTCAAAATAAGTATTGAATGTCTCCGTTTCCTGATGGCCAGGTAAAATTCTGAAAATACCGCCACCTCCATTGTTAATTACAATGATTTTGAAATTTTTCGGAATGTAATTGTTCCAAAGTGCATTGCTATCGTATAAAAAACTAACATCTCCAGTAATCAATATGGTTTCTTTTCCACTGGCAAGTGCAGCTCCTATTGCAGTTGATGTGCTTCCGTCAATTCCACTAGTCCCTCGATTGCAAAACACTTCAACATCCGGATGAATATCAAAAAGCTGAGCATAACGAATAGGCGAACTATTGCTAATTTGCAACTGACTTGATTTTGGGATTTTGGGTAAAATCAACTCAAAAGCCTTAAAATCACTAAATGGGATAGTTTTTAAATACTCTTGATGCTTTTTTGCTCTTAATTTTCGAATTTCTAGAGCTTTTTGAAGATAATCACTCTCTATTTTAGTTGTTTTTGGCAAAAATGCTTCAAAAAATGAATTTGGAGAGATTTCAAAATGTTGCGTCAAACATCCAAAAGTGTTGTAGGCTCGTAATTCATCAATATGCCAATGGTGTTTTGGTTTATATTTTCGAAGGAAAGCTTTGATGCGTTTAGACACAATCATCCCTCCTATGGTTACCAATATTTCCGGTTGAAAAGCTGTAAAATCTTCATCCGTAAAAGGGGTAATAATGGTGTCAATGTTAGTAATAAAATTAGAATGGTGCGTATTTGAAGTCACTTCAGTCATAACTACAACCGAATTGTCATTTCCTAAAGCATCTAAAATTGCTTGTTCAATGAAATTTGGGTCGCAACCACCTATGAGAATCATCTTCTTTTTGTATTTATTCCATTTACTTACGAAAGAATCAATATCCGTTTTTTGTTTTTCCTCTGAATACAACTGTACTAAATTGGGTTTAACCGATATCGTTTCGGTTGTTTCATACAAAGGTTCTTCAAAAGGGGCGTTAATATGAACCGGTCCTTTTTTGGTCACTGCCAAAAATAAGGCTTCTTGAATTTTTAAGTCGTTTTCTTCGGAAGCACCTTCGGTTAAATTGGCATTGTACAAGCTATGATTGACGAAAACATTTTCCTGACGAATTGTTTGTCCGTCACCAATATCAATCTTATCGTGTGGTCTGTCGGCAGAAATCACGACTAATGGAATCTGGCTGTAAAAAGCTTCAGCAAAAGCTGGATAATAATTTAACAATGCTGATCCAGAAGTACAAACTACCGCTACTGGTTTTTGAATTTGTTGTGCTATTCCTAATGCAAAAAAAGCAGCACAACGCTCATCGGCAATGCTATAACATGTAAAAACAGGATTATTGGTAAAACC
>JASLID010000177.1 GCA_030153045.1 Flavobacterium sp. | reverse complement strand
TGCTGGTGGGCATGCGCGGGCCGGCACTGGAGCCGCTCTAACGCAAGCGCGTCAACTGGTAAGCGGGATCGGCGCGGATTTTTTCCGGCGTGAATGGCAATAGCGGGAATTCCTTGCGCGAATACAGGGGCACCTGATCCGCGTAGTGCGGATTTTTCGGATCGACCGACTGGCCATAGGTCAGCATGGCATATGCCACCGGGCCGGCCGCATCGAAGGTCACGGTCTGCACGTAACTGGTGCCCCACACGATGTCGTGGTAACCGGTAGCGGTCAAGCCGGTGCGCATATGGATCGAGTTGAACGAGCCATCGATGTCGCCTATGCCGCCGTGCACGGGAACGCGCACGCCATTGCGCGTGTCATCCTGATAGTCGCCCAGCCGGGCGTCGAGCGGGATCGATAAGGCGATCAATTGCTGGGCCGCCGTTTTCAGGGCGGCCAGCATCGCCGGACCGGCCGCGCTCGCCAGCGAGCGCGGCGTATTGACCGGGTCATTGACGTCGAGCGGCACCCGCCATTTGTCGGGAAGGTTGGCGGCGATATTCCAGAATTCACGGAATAGCACAGCGCCTCGGCTGTCGAGATTGGCCTTGCGGTCCCAGCCGGCGAGCGCGCTGCATGCCGACTGAATGAGCTGGTCCGGCGAACCCTGGCACAGCGGCAAGAATTCCGGAAGCACCAATTCGGCTGCATGGATCCGGTTGGCAAATGCCAGTGTCTGCAGATCGGTGACAGCCAAGCGTCCACGCTGGCTGATCATGTCCTCGAGCTGGCGGAAGGCAACGCGGGTACGCAGCGACTGTTCGACGTCGGTCGGCCCGTACAGCGGCGAATAGCCGAGCGGGGCCGGGCCCTTGAGCAGGCTGCGCGCATTGCTCACCCAATAACTGTCGTTCGAGTTGGCGGCGTAATCGCCGCGGATGAGGAAGGGGCCATCGGCAGGCGAAAACACGCCTGGCGGCGCCTTGCTATCGTTACCCCACGCGCATGCATTACGCGACCCGTCAAAGGTGAGCAAAGGCGGCACCAGGAAACAGTCGGAAGCGAAGCGGTCGGTGGTGACCAGCGGGACCACACTGGCATCGGCGTACATGGCATTGCCGTGACGGTCGGCAGCGATGGTGTTCACCCATGGCAAACCAGCATGCTTGTCGAGCGCGGCCTTCAACTCCGTGACACTGGCCGATTTGCCGATCGCAATCCATTGCTCGAGCATGCGCGTATTGCTGCGGTTCGGGTCGGCCAGCACGGTCGCTTCGGTGGCGTTCCACACCACGCCCGCTTGCGGATACACCATCACCGCACCATGCTTGCTAAAGTAAAAGGTCTTGCTGCGCTGTGCCAACATGCCATTATTCTGAAGCACGTCGACCGTGACGGTCTTGGACGTCATCTTGACGGGCTGGCCATCGACCAGGTAGGTGGTGCCGGTCGGATCACTGCTGTCGAGCGTCAGCTTGAAGGTCGTGAAGTGCACGGCGGCAGTCACGGTGTGCGTCCAGGCAATGTCCTTGTTGAAGCCGATTACGATCATGGGGATCCCGCCCAGGACCACCCCCATCGCATCGTAGCGACCGGGAACGGTCAGGTGCGCCTGATAGAAGCGGTCGGTACTGGTCCACGGATAGTGCGGATTGCCGAGCAAGAGCCCCGCGCCCGTCGTGCTGAGGTCGCGGCCGATCGCGACCCCGTTGCTACCAAGCTGTTCGCTGGTGAGACGGGCAAGCCGGCGCTGCATGAAGCCCAGATCGCGCTTGCGCGGTGTGGCCGATACTTTGGCGACGCGTGTGACGGCGGGCGTGCGTGCTGCGTTGACAATTTCTTGCGCGAACACTTCGCCGCTGGCATGCAGCGCCTTTTCGGCCAGCACGCGCATCATGTCGTCGACCGTGATCGGGCGCACCCAGGCCGCGTTCGCGCAAGCGGCGGGCAGGCGACCCGCATAGTCGCTCAGGTAGCGGTTGTATCCGGCGACATAGCCGGCCAGCAAATCCTGCGCTTCGGCACTGCCGGCGGCATAGGCGCCGCGCTGCTGGTCGATGTCGATATAGCCTTTGAAAAAAAAGTCGCTATCTTCGTTCTTGAGGTTCAGGTAATCGATCGCGGCGCCGTACTCGCCATTGGCCGCTTTCGTTGCGGGCGCATCCGGACCGGAGAAGCGCGAGCGCTCGCCTTTGACGGTCAACACCGTGTCGGCAAACATGCACACGTTGTCTTGCGCGTAAGCATAGGCCAGGCCATAGCCCAGGTTATGGAAATTTTCAGCGCGCACATGCGGCACGCCATAGGAGGTGCGCGCGACTTCGGCCAGCACACGCGGTCCTGGCAGCGGCGTATTGATCGCCACTTCCACGCGACCACATCCAGTGAGCAACAGGCCCAGCATGGCCACCCTTGCCGACGCATTCCAGAACAGACTTCTCATGGTGCTTTATCCTTTTTTGCAGTTTCACTAGTACATGAACAGAGTGGCAATACTACGGAGGCCTTGCCTCCGCGCCATT
>JASLID010000126.1 GCA_030153045.1 Flavobacterium sp. | reverse complement strand
TATTTATCTTAATTATGAGAAAGCCTGGTCTTAGTACCAGGCTTTTACTTTGTTATTACTTATCTTTTATCTTTTGTTTCTGTATCAAAAGCAATCAAATTAAACATGCTTCTCATTCTTGATCTTAGACGGTTGCCATAAAATTGCTCGATTTCTGAAGCCGATAAATTTGTTGTAATGTGAGTTACTGAATTGTTTTGTTTGAATTGCTCGTAACGGCTGATGATTATTTCTGCCATTACATTACAATCGTTACCATAGTGTTTGATTTGCTGCTCGGCTCCTAGATCATCAAAACAATATCCTAGTAATCGATACTGTTGAATGGATTTTTGAGTATACTGCTGTATCGCTTCAAACCCTTTTTTGGCAAACTCAAAGGATATTTCGCGTGTGGTTTTTATTTTGTAATCGTATTTAGCATTTACAAAAGGTTTTACCAAATGCATTATTGATGTTTTCCCACAACCGACTGGTCCTGACAGTAAAATTCCTTTGTTGAGATCAAGACCTAGTTTAAGCGCATTTTCTTTATCTCTAATGGCATAAATCAATAGCTTATAAATTGTTAGTTTGTCTTCGTGATGAATTTTAAAAGACTGTCCATATGTCTGTTTTCCCTGTAATTCGAGATAGGCAAAACATTTTTTTAAATCATAAACCTTACAGTTGTCAATGATTTCGAAGGTGTTACTGAGGTTAAAGTGGCTCTGCATAATTTTTTTGAATTGACGTTTGAAGGTGATTTGGTTGTAGTTGCGGTTTGGCCGAACTGAACTTTTGTGCGTTGAGTAGCCAATTTCTAGCTGCGGCTTTCCAGTCTTTCATTTTAGACTTTCCTCCTACTAACCAGCCATTACTTTGAAAATGATTGTAGAATTTTTCAGCATCGACTACTGTTCCGTTTTTCTCATTAAAAAACTGTATTACATTTTCCCATTCCGGCGGAATTGAGTTAGCAGACTGATTTTTGAACTTATTATTTTCTACTATTTTTCTTGTTTCATCCAAGTTTAAAATGTTTACCTTGTTTGTACTGTTTCTATTGTTTATAGAAGATACCAGTTCTTGTTTAGTATCTATTTCACGACTTGTTTGTTGCTTGTTTACTCCTTGTTCAATAACTTGTTTATTTTTCAGATTGGTTCTTCTTTTTTTCTGAATAGGATTCAATTCGTGAGAAAAATTAATCATTCGAACCATACTCCCTTTGAATGGGTTATAAGATGGTTCGTAAATGACATATTCTTTTTCATGCAATTCTCTCATGCATTTATGATAGGTTGCTTTAGAGCATATTTTACTGATTCGCATTACCTCATCGCGGGTAATGCTGATAGGGTTCCGGAACCGATTGAGGTTCCAGAATTGAAATAATGCAATGTAAAGACTGATGTGGGTTGGGTTTAGAGAATGGTCGTCTACCACCCTATCGAAATAGGCTGTGAGGTGTTTTATGTAGTTCATGATTTTTGGTTTAAAATTTTATCAAGTTCTCGATACATTTTTCACTCCTTTTCATTGCGTGAAAAACACTCGAACTGACGAGATGTATTTCTGTAGAGATAATTGTTGCTGCCATACTAACATTTTTTAAATTAAATAGTTTTGTTTTGCACACCATTTGTTAACCGGTGCGCTATTTGAACAGCACAAAATTGTATCACTTTATTTTGTTTTCATCCCAAGACGTTTCGTAGTACCGATAAAATTTAACATCAAAAATTATTAAACTGCCTGTTTATAAGGCAAAATTAAATGCTCTTTTTCAAGGTTTAACTGTTTCAGTTCTTTTAAATAAAAAAAATCTGATTTTTAGAATGTGTCTCTAAAAATCAGATTTAAAACATATTGAATTTTACTACTTACAAAGAAGGTAAAACCCTGAAAATGTTGATTTTGTCTTTCAAATAATTTCGTAGTTACGATTCCTACCGAAAGCCTAATAACTTTCCTCTTTATGCATTTTCTGCTGCAGATTTAGCATCAATTCTTCTAGAAACTTTGTCTTGCTACTTTTCCTGTCTTTAATCTCAGAATAGGTTTTGTATACATTATCCAGCTTAATATTGAAAAAATCTTCAAAAGATGTGGTAATCCTATTTATATCGGCAGCACCATGATTTAATGCTCCATTGGAATATAAAGCGTAAATCAATTCTATCAATGCCGTTTTTGGAGCTGTCCAAACTAATACATTGTGTTTTTTTTCTTCAAAAATATCAGCATCATTTACTTTCAGTTTCTTTAGTGCTTCCCTGATGTAATGTATAAAACGATACATCGCTTTTATTTTGGCCCATAACATATCTTGAGTTGTGGAGAACTCAGGAAACTGATAATAATCTGTCATAGGTGTAAACGGAAAATTATCTCTTTGACTTCTTGTAAAAAACTGATGATCCAAATAGCTGTACCCCTGCTCCATATAATGCACAAAATCAGCATTTTTATAAAAGAACTTATTGATCTTTTTTAGTTCTTTTTGCAAAAACTCCACTTTATAGGAAGTTCCAGCCTTTGGCATTCGTAATTCGCAAGAACGTACTTCGGTAAAATAAATGAGGTAGCTCATTGGGATAGGTTTCTCATTTTTAAAAAAATCTATTTCAGCCGGTACCGTTTCAAAATCATTTTGTTCTACTTTTTCTTTTAATCCTGACAATGTTTTATTGCACAGCAATATTCCTTCATTTGCTCTCTTTAAGTGGTTATCGTTTGATTCCAGAATTACGGCGCACTTATTATTAAAATCATCAATCATTGTTTTAAACATAATCTCTTCTTAACTGGTTGGTTAATAGTTTGTTTTGGTTTGTTTTGGTTTATTTTATTTCGTTCTGAATGACAGACATCGCTTCCATAGCAAAATTATCTCTTGCTTGAACGTAGGCCACTTTTGGTATTATAGTCGCTCCTAATTTTCTTTTTTCAAAAGAAGCGGAAAGTCCAAAATCGACTTTATGACAACCTAACTTATTGGCTCTTTTTATAACCTGAAATAACATTTGGCGATACAAATGAAATTTTTGAACATAAGCATAATCCATGCCTATCAATACTGGGACATAGGTCTGTCCTAGATTTTTATAACAAAACATTATTCCTATCATTTGTGGATTGGCAGTCCTGACTTCTTCTTTCAGATAAAATGTTATAAATTCCCATTGCAAATTCCTATTCATTTTTTGGAATACTTCTATAGGATATAAGAATGTATTAATACCCAAATTGTTGTTCTTTACGTTTGAATATAATTCATATCCTTTATCCATTTCCGAATCGGACAAATTCTCTTTTACGACAACATCAAAATAAGGCTCATACAGCATAATTTCTTTTGCAAAATGTTTTCTAGAACGCGTAGATAATCTACCTGCAAATTCATCAACAGAGTCCCAATCATTGTTATTAATAACACAGCTTTCAGGCATATTTATTTTTATGAATCCATGATTATGAAACAAATCATTCCACGGATTGTTTTCTTCAAAATCCCGAATTACCAACATATCTGCGTTCAAATTCTGATACAATTCCTCGATCTCAGTCAGTAACAGCCTTACCGCTTTTTCTGCCAATGGATGTTGATTGTTTATGTAACAGTGATTTCCCTCGGTAAACAAAGACCCCATACTCAACACTTTTGATGTATGGTACATTGGTTTATCCTTTCTTTTTTCTTCTAATTGTTTGGACACTGATTCTGAAGCCAACATGTCGTCTTTCCAAAAACCATAGGTGAAGAAAGTTGAGAGTATATTAGTGTTGTTCTGATCTTTTATTACATAATAATGAAAGTCCCATTTATTTTCAGGAAACTCAGCATTCCCAAACGCAGATTCCAAATAACGCATACCCTCCCAATCAAAAACACTTTGTTTTCCTAATATATCGTTCCAAGTCTTTTTATTAATATTAACTATTGATGTTTCATATTGCAACTGCATTTCAGTTTCCTTAGTTTCTATTTTAGAGCTAATCTTACTGTTGTTTATCCCGAATGTCCTTTCTATTTTTTGAACGCTGTTATCGGTTTCTTCTGTAGCTTTTGGAAAATGGTACTCTAAAGCCTCTGCCAATGCCTTTATATCTTCTTTTTTATTATGACGTGACACTGTTATCCTAATTCCTGTATTTTTAACAGGAACAGCAGGATATAATCCAGGGTTTACAAAAAACCCTTCGTTAAATAACCGCTGTGTTAAGTTATAAGCGGTCATAGGTTTTCCCGTACCTATAAAAAATACAGGTGAATCATTCTTTGTGATTAGTGGTATTGTTGTTTTATTTAATAATGCATTGAAATAATCTATTCTGTCTTTTAAGTCTTTTTGTAAAATATCTATTTCAGGTGATAAATGAATGTTTGCAGAGGCAATCGCAGAAGCTAATGAAGCTGGTTCCAATTGGGCAGAAAACGTTAGTGGTCCTCCAAAATTTTTAATCTTTTCTCTTAGTTTACTATCAGAGCAAATTAATGAAGCTCCACTTGCTCCAAAAGTTTTGCTTAATGTTCCAAATATTAAAACATTATCCGGTAACTCATTAAATGAATCAAAAACATAACCTGTTCCCTTTTCTCCTTTCCAACTCATACCGTGAACATCATCAAAATACAAGTGCAGTTGTGGGTATTTTTTAGTTAAGGCTATTAACTCCGGCATTGGTGCATAATCACCAAACATGGAATACACTCCATCAGCCATGTACCATATTTTAATACATGTATTACTGAGTTCCTTGATTTTGTCCTCCAACATATTCATATTGTTATGGCGTATCATTTCAACCGGAATACCTCTTAATTTGAGCTGTTGGCAGGCATTTTGCACGCTCCAATGCACCTGATGGTCTAAAATCACCCCGTCTTCGTCTCTTATTACTGTTGGAATTACAGCTAAATGTCCTAATGTGCTATTTTTGGTTATTACAGGTGTAATTCCATACATGGCCTCGATTTTAGATTCCAATTCATTATACAATGGATTTGATATGTAGGTTTTGGACAACGGAAATTGGGTACCATAATTCTGAATTGCTGCTATGGCCGCCTCTTTTATCCGAGAATCCTGTTCGAGTCCTAAATAACCTGTAGTACCAAAGTGCCGCATTTGTTTCCCTTTTATCTTTAATGTCCTCCCACTTAAATATTCATCTTCTGCATATAGATGAAGAACCCCTTCTCTTTTAGCTCCTGAAATAACTTCATTTACTGTATCAATAAAATTGTTGTGTTTGATTTTTGCCATTGTTTTAGTAGTTGTGTTAGACATTTCTATTTTTTATAAGGCGGCAAATTTGTGGATAAAATTTGATGTGAATTGTATTGTTTTATTCATACTGCCATATTGATAACACTTATTCCCGAATTGACAATTACAATTTGATTTTAGACTGTTTTATCTCATTTTGTAAGTTTTTTAATTCATTTATATATTTTATTTTTGCAGAATTGTATCATTTTATCTAATACATCATGAATGCAGCACATGATTATTATGAGAATGAATATGCACGATTTTGGGTTGCGCACAACATTCTTTATTTTGAATATAAACCGGATACCGTTATTACCTTAACAGTGGCCCGAAAAGTCGTGTCTGACAGAATCCAATTTCAAAATGAAAAAAAATACCCGATATTGTGTGATGTACGGGGAATACTTGACTCTGATAAAGCCGGCAGGGATTATCTTGCCCAATCAGGTTCTGTTCTGACAAAAGCTGTTGCTATACTTAGTCATCAAAATGTGTCTCAAACCATGAGTTGCTTTTATCTCAAAATCAACAAGCCCAGCACTCCTACTGACTTTTTTACCAGCAAAGAGGCTGCTTTAACTTTTTTAGAAGCTTATAAATAATCTTTTGTTAAATGGAGCGGGAAATTAATCGAAATAGAATACATAAGATTCGTCATATGCTAATTGAAATGGCAAATGGTAACTTCACACAACGTATTTCCAGAACCCAAGAAGATGATGAACTTGAATCCTTAATTGTACTTATAAATATGGTTGCTGAAGAGATGGAAGAAACCTTATTTAACTCCGGCTATATTAATAGGCATCATTTACAGGAAGGCGATTCTTTTTCTAAAAAAGGGAAAAACAATGAACGACTTCCAAAAACCCGAAGATCCGATGCAAAACTAATGCAGCAGGTATACGACTATATTCTAGCGAATCTGGAAACACCATTACCCTCCCTGAAAGAACTTTCCAGGATTTTCGGAACAAATGAATACAATCTTAAGGAAGGATTCAGACATTTTTTCAATACCAGTATTTATCAATTTTACAACGAAGAACGCCTAAAAAGGATTTATTTACTGATTCAAGAAACCAATATTCCTTTAAAACATATTGCTTATATGAATGGATTTAATACTTACCCAAACTTTTCTAAAGCCTTTAAGAAAAAGTATGGTTTCTCTCCCAATGATTTAAAAAGAGGGATAGGCACCATATAAATTACTCCCTTTTGAATAATTTCTTCTCCCGATAAGACAATCCATAATTATTTGTTTTTCAGAATTTTACATCATAAAATAATTATGATATGAAATTGAATGCCTCATTAAAACGAATTGTCATTGAAGTTGTAAGTGTACTGTACATCTTGTTATTTGTATATGCAGCAGTAAGTAAGCTACTTGAATTTGAAAATTTCCAAGTTCAGGTTGGACAATCTCCTATACTTACCGCTTTTGCCGGATTTATTTCGGTAGCTGTAATAGTGCTTGAATTAGCTATAGCCTTATTGTTGTCGATACCAAAAACCAGAGTAATAGGCTTATATATGGGATTTGCACTGATGCTATTGTTTTCGATTTATATCTATCTGATATTGAATTACAGTCCGTTTGTGCCCTGTTCCTGCGGAGGTATACTTGAAAATATGGGATGGGAAGAGCATCTTGTTTTTAATCTTGGATTTACGCTACTCGCCGTAATCGCTTTATATTTTTCTCATCATCCCGAAAAGCACAATCGTTTTTATTTTTCTATCCGAATCGTAGCTCTTCTATTGTTATGTATTGTTTTCATGTCGGGACTTTTTATTAACTCAGAAAATATAGTACACCATCGCAATAACTTTGTTAGAAGGTATCCTCCTTTTCCTGCTCGAAGGATTGCGGTAAAAAACCTAAAATTCGATTCCTATTACTTAGCTGGTCAAGGCCAAGGGAAATTGTTTTTGGGAAACAGAACTGCCCCAGCCCTTATAACAGAACTGGATACCACACTTCAGATGACTTCGTCTCATATCAAAATAACGGATACTCTATTTCAGTTTCGAAATGTGCAATTGCGCGTACTTCCACCTTATTTTTATATTTTTGATGGTACTGTACCGTGCATTTTCAAAGGAAACCTACAAGATAAAAAAGCTATTTTACAATCCCGAGCTATACCCGGATTTACAAAGGCAGAAGTTGTTGATTCCACCACACTTATTATCCGTACATTGAATAAAACAAGAGAAAACCTTTTGGCTTCGGTAAACCTCCGTGATGGTGAAGTTAAAAAAGCTCCTGAGTTACTGCAAAAACAAGTTGACGGATTATTTGATACTGACGGAACGCTGCAATACAGCCCGGAACAAAAAAAGTTTGTTTATCTCTACTACTATAGAAATCAGTATGCAGTTACCGATGCTTCCCTGCATTTATTGCATCGAGGAAATACCATAGACACCACTACCCGCGCCAAAATCAAGGTTCAATATCTAAAGGATAGGAAAGAGAAAAAGTTTTCAGCTCCACCTCTATTAGTTAACAGAATGAGTACTCTACACCGCAATCTGCTATTTGTTAATTCGACCTTACCCGGACGTTATGATGAAGCTAAAATGTGGAAAAATGCACATGTCATTGATGTATATGATGTACTCAACAAATCTTATGTCATGAGTTTTTACCTCTATAAAATTGATGGACAACACCTTGATGCCTTTATTGTAACAGACACTCATTTATTTGCCCTAATGGGAAGCAACATTGTCCTGTACAAATTGAATACCGCATTAAAAGATAAATACATTCATTGAATGAAAGATATACCGGCCAGTATCAGGAGTTAGATCGAAAACCTGTAAAAAAGAGTAGATCAAAATTCATCCTTATAAATTTTAATATTATGAAAATTTTATTAGTAAAATCGTTTTTGCCTTTTGCCGCTTTTATGTTGGCTTCGGCAGGTGCAGTAGGTACCACCAGTTCTAAAACAGCATCAACAGCAAGTGCTGCTCAGCAAGGATTTGTTCGTCTTGCTCCATTCAACTGTCTACCAATAAAAATGTGTAACAATGTTAGTGACATCCTTTGTACTGACGGAGGACAACAATTGTTTGGGAAATCTTCGCCAACGTCTGATTGTACGTTGATACTGACTCACAGACAGTAAAATTGAATTAATGCAGGCCATAGAAGTTATGGCCTGCATTTCTTATTGTATTCTTAGTATCATCCTACTTTTAGATAATATCCGAACTAATCTTCAACTCTATGCTTCAAATTTTTCTAATATGCTCAGTGGTATTAATACGTACTTTTTTTACGTAAACTAATGAGGTGTCAGATTAAAAAATCTGCACAAAAAAGCAACTATATTTTAACTATTTTAATTTTAGATATTATGAAAATTTTATTAATAAAATCGATTTTGCCTGTTGCCGCTTTTATGTTGGCTTCAGCAGGTGCAGTAAACAACAGCAGTTCTACAACAGAGTCAGCGACAGCTTCTGAACCTGGGTTTAGACGCATTGCTCCATTCAATTGTCAACTGGTAAAAATGTGTAACAATGTTGGTGATATTCTTTGTAATGACGGAGGAGGAATATTATATGGAAAGATTACGCCAACGTCAGACTGTACAAAAATATTGACCCACAGAGAATGAAATTAAATTAATGCAGTCCATAATTTTTTATGGACTGCATTCCTTAATGTACTCCTTCTTTAATCCAGTTTTTAGGCGGTTCTCCTTTTAGATAATACCCAAACCAATCTTCTACCCTATGTGTCAAATCTTTCTGGTTTTCTTTATGCATCAGTGCATGACTTTCTCCCGGATAAATCAGCATGATTTCCTTCTTTTGTAATCTTCGCAGCGCCAGATAAAAAGCAATACTTTGATAATAATGGACCTGCCTGTCTTCTTCTCCTGTCCAGATTAGTACCGGTGTTTCTATTTTATCTACATACGTTATCGGAGAATTGCGTTCGTATGCTTTTTTATCCTCGAACAACGATTTGCTCATGCGCCATTGCTGGTCCTCAAATCTCCAGATTTCAGGAAGTCCGGTTGACCAACCTATGGATAGATACCATCCTGTTAAATCTGCCACAGAGGCTCCGGAAACTGCACAGGCAAACAAATTTGTTTGACCAATAATAAAATTAGTCTCATAACCCCCAAATGAATTGCCCATTAGCCCAATCTTATTGGGATTGACAATACCTTTCAGTATCACTTCCTTCGTCGCGGCGATAACACAATCTGCTGCCGATAGCCCCGGATTTCCCTCTTCATAGACTATATCAGGTAATAATACAAAATAGCCCTGTGCGGTCAGATTGGCAATATTATATCCTGCCATGTTATGTAAGGAAGGGTTGAAATAATTATTAAACATGTCTGATTGCTTTTCGTAAATGCGCACGACCATTGGGTACTTTTCCTGTGGATTGTAATTCGCTGGATAATACAAGATGCCTTGCAAAGGCACATTCTTAGCATTGGTATAGTGTATCATTTCCTGTTTTCCCCACGCGAATTTATCACTATGGGTATTGCTTTGAAATAGGCTGGATGTTGTTCCTTTACTACTATTACTAATTACCAATTCCGGCGGACTATTGTATTGTGTTTTCTGAAATAGATATACATTGGCCTGAGTTGCTTTTTTTATTTCAGCAGTCCGGTAATTACCAAAAGTAATTGTCTTCAGTTTTCCGTTCGGTTCCAAAATAAAATAACCCGTAGCGGTTCCTTGAGTGCCACGCAGCATTATAGCACGATTAATATCTATTTGTGCATCAATATACCCACTGAAAACAGAAGGCAGGTGTTGGCTGTAATCCGATGGGACAATCAAAAAGGAAATTCCCGCTTCCCTACCTTTGGTAAGCCTTTGTATCTTCCCATTCTCTAAATTGATTTTCCAGATATCAAACGCATCAGTAAGCAAAAGAGAGGCATCGTTGTTACACCAACCTGCCACACCATAAACACTTTTCCAACTTTTATCTTCATCGTTAACGACTTGCAATGATTTCCCCAAGGTAACATTAGTATGTTTCTGAGTCAGGAAATTATAAACCCACCAATCGTTGTCCTTAAAATAAGTAAAGTATTTTCCATTAGGAGAAAAACTGGATTCCGAGAAATCGGTCGATTGGTTTTCCAATATCAGATTCCTTTGTCCTGTTTCTAAATCCGTCACATAGTAATTCACATTCCTGTTCAATCTGTATTGCGGTGGCAAATCACTATGGCTGAACGTTACCGCAAAATCTTGATTGCCATTCAAAAAAACAAAAGGTGTAGCATCATCGGTAATTAACCTCAACTTTCCGTTTTGTGGCCACCAAGCTACTACTCTCGTATTGAACTCTGCATCGCCTTTGAGCTGTTTTTCCGAATAGACCATGGCATCATTACCGTTCCATTGTTGTATCCCGTTAAAGCTTTTAGTGAATGTGGGCTTTCTACGGATCAAGAAGAACACTTTTGCACCATCAGAAGAAACGGTCAAACCAGTAGCATAGCCTTTTTCTACAAAATACTCGGAAGGAAAATCTGTAAACTGCGATGAATTAAAATGGTATCCCTTTTTCTTTTTTATATCGTAATAAAACACCCCAGATTCTTCCACTTCACTTTTCTTTTCCAACGCAGCAAACCCTTCTCCGCGATTGTGCCACATCAAATGAGAATAAGTAGCCGCTGCGTCTTCCACTACAATACTTTTTTCAATAGTATTACCCAATCCGACCCACATTATACCTTTCTTTTTTTCGAGATTATATGTACATATTATGGCTGTTCCGTCATTATTTGGCGCATAATCACTGACACCTAAAACACTCTCAACTAATTGCCCATTACTATTCCTTATACATACTTTCTTATGTTCCAATTTCCCTTCCAGCGTAATGAGATAGTTGCCATTACCAGAAAACGAATATTTTTCTATATCAGCAATCTCCACTACATTGCCTTTTTCCAAATCAAGCCATTGTAAGGTACCATTGTTCCGAAGACAGGCAAATGCACGCTCACCGCAAAAGGTTCCCGAAGCTGATTTGGCAAAAGAATACATTTTTTTGGCATCACTGCGTTTTACAAAAAGCGTATCCAGCCCCTCATCATAGCGCATAGTATAACTTACCCATTTGCCCTTATCGGATATTTTATTTGAATATAAGGTTCCCCACAAATGATAATCGGATTCTGTAACGGGTTTCTTTGGTAACACCTGCCCGTAACCCGGGCAGGCAGTTAACCAAACTAATAAAAAACTAACCCATTGGTATGAAATACCAAAAAGTACTGTATTGGCTATAACACAACCTTGTTGCCTATATCCTTTTTTATATTTTTTCATTTTAATAACCCGGATTTTGAGGCGCTAAGAATGGATTGACCTGTAATTCCGACTGTGGCAATGGCCATAATTGGTCGTTGGTATTCCATCCTGGTTTACTGCTTAAAACATTGTCTAATTTGCCCCAACGTTTCAGGTCAAAAAAGCGGTGTGCGTGTTCGGTAAACAGTTCATGCTGTCTTTCTAATACAATAGCATCCAATACTTCGGTTTGAGAATTAGCAATAACATCAGCCAATCCGGCTGTATTCCTTATGATGTTAATATCGGCTTTGGCCCCAACTAAGTCCCCAAGCTTAGCCCGGGCCTCAGCACGAATTAGATATTGTTCCGCCATCCTGAAAACAATGGAATATTCTAACGATGATGCTGTAGGTATATCCTGCTTGTATTTGTATGGATGATACCATACGCTGCTCCCATCGGTCACCTCTTTGATCCAATGCGATTTCCTACCATCCCCAGCTTCAAATTGATTCACAAAATCATCTGGCAACCCAACAAGATAAGGAGGACCAGAATAAAAAATAAAAGTAGTTCCTTCATAAGTATTGGCTCCTTCCATCCCTGCCGAAAGCTGCCAGATGGTGGCCAGACTTTCTTTGAGAAAAGTGTTATCCAAATTATCTTCCCAACCGTATTCCGGGTTATTTAAAACTGTTGAAGCTGTATGTTCTGCCAGAACAAAATCGCCATGATACAAATATACCCTAGCCAGTAATGCCTGTGCTGTTGCTTTGTTTGGACGGGTTCTATCTGTCTGCACATAATTTGTAGGCAACAAGCTGATGACGGTTTGAAGGTCTGTAATTATATTTTGATATACCGTTTCTGTTGCCATTCTCGATACCGTGCTGTTTTGCACATAATCGGTTGTTGTTATATAAGGCACATCTCCGAAAATATTGACCAGATAAAAATGCGTGAAGGCACGCACAAACAATGCTTCACCCGTTAATTGGTTTTTATCTGCTGCCGACAAGGAAGTGGAACTGCCTACTCCTTCAAAAATAGCATTGGCTGCATAAATCTGATTGTACGAACTGTTCCATAATGCAGCAACATAATCATTGGAGGCTAGCAATGTGTTTTGGTAAAAATTGGCAGTAGAATACGGCCCATTTTCATAGGAAATTAGTTCATCTGCATAGGCTCCTAAAAGGACGGAGATACCATATGATTTTCCGTTTATCATTCCATTTTCTCTCATTTGTGCATACACATCTGCCATGGCAGCATTTGCTGTTGTGGCGTTCTCAAAAACGGCATTCGTGGTGAGTTGTGCGTTGGGCTGACTGACTTCTACAAAATCGTCACAGCCACAAAGGAATATTAGACACAATAACAGCAGTAACTTGATATTATACTTTCTGAATTTATTTTGATTATTCATGAGTTTAGATTTTAATAATTAAAAAGTAAATTGAAATCCTGCCGATACTATGCGCAACGGCGGTAATGTCCCTCCTCGAGTAAATTCGGGATCAGCTCCCTGAAATGAGGTAATGGTGAACAGGTTCTGTGCCTGCAAGGATAAACGGCAACCTACTCCCAGCGTTTCCATTTTTGGAAAGTCATAGGATAATGAGATATTCTTCAGCCTTATGTAAGAGGCATCGCTTACAGCTGCATCGCTTGAACTAAAATATTCACCTGCCTGCATGGCCTGCCCGTTTACTCCAGTAGTATACATTTGATAAGGCACTATATCCCCCAGCTGCTGCCAACTGTTTGTATAGGCTACAGGCTGATTTCTGAAAAGTCCTGTAAATTGCTGTGTATTGGCAAAATTGAAATTTTCCTGTTTTACAAACTGCAGCAAGAAATCTAATTGTACTCCTTTATAGGTAAATTGATTTTGCAAGCCACCATAATATTTAGGATTGAAATCCTTTACCGTTTGTCTGTCTTTTTCTGAAATTACTCCGTCCCCATTAACATCCTCAAACTCATACAAACCCGTTTGCGGATTAACCCCTAAAAGGTGAAATAGCTTTTTAATGGTTGTGGGCTGTCCTATCACATAATCATTACGGTAACCTGAGTATTCTAAGCCTGGAAAGGAAATCAGCTTGTTTCCGGCAGCTGTGATGTTAAAGTTAGTTGTCCATGAAAATTGTTTGTTTCTAATATTCTGCAATCGAAGCGTTGCTTCAAAACCTGTATTCTGCACTGTAGCATCCAGATTCGCCTGTATGGTAGTAAAGCCTGTTGTTCCGGGTAATGGAAGCCCTACCAACTGATTACCGGAACGGTTCCTATACCATGCCGTAGTCACGAAAATGCGGTCATTGAAGAATCCAAGCTCGAGCGCTGCTTCAAATTTTCTATTGGTTTCCCAGCCAAAATCAGCATTGTAAAGCCGAGCGGGCTGTAAACCGTTACTGTTACCATACTGATAGCCTGATGAAATATAGGTGTTCAGAAACTGATAGTCCCCTATCTGATCGTTTCCTGTGGTTCCGTAACTGGCTCTCAACTTTCCGAAGCTTAAATAATCTGCATTTTTACTTATAAATGGTTCTTTGTAAAACAACCATGCTGCTCCAACCGCTCCAAAAGTTGCGAACTGTTTGCCCGGACCAAAGCGGCTTGAACCATCCCGTCTTCCTGTTAAATTGATGATATATTTATCCAACAAAGTATAGTTGGCTCTTCCAAAAAAAGCTTGGTATTTATACTCCAGTTCTTCATTGTTCCTTACCTGTATGTAGGATGCCGAAGCTAAATCATACAACAGGCTGTTACTGGCAAATCCGCTACCGAGGGTAACGAGTTTCTTACTGTCCTGATTTTGATAGGTAGCTCCTACCAGCACCTCAATTTTGGATTTCTCCAACTCTTTTCTCCAATTGAGTTGTGGCTCGACAATCCATGATTTTCTGCCGAATTCATTTACATAAATGGAAGAATACTGACTACCTAAATTATAAGCCGGATTGTACATTGTGGAAGGTATGGAACGGCTGTCCTCGTTATGAAGGTCAGTAAAACCAAGACTTGATTTGAATTCTAGGTTATTCGTGAGCTGATATGATAGCAAGGTATTAGCAAGGAGGTCAGTCGTTTGAGTGATGCTCTTACTTTCAAGATTTGCCAGAGGATTGTCCCAAGTGCTGTTTTCCCAATTGAGATTGCCCTGCTGGTCATACAATTCCGGGGCATTAGGTGCCAATTGCCATGACAGCGTTACAAAATCTGTCCATGGCAAATCGTTGTGCTGTGCTATATAACTTCCGGAGAAATTGATACGGAATTTTTTATTATCGGATGTGTGATCAAAACTAAGGCGTGCCCCTCCTTTTTTGTATAAAAAATCTCCCGGGAACACACTGCTTTCTGTGCGGTAATTTCCGCTGAAGAGGTACTTTGTTTGCTGTGAACCACCAGTCACTGAAGCCTGCAGTCCCATGACTTCCGACGTCCCTCCTATTAGTTTTTCCTGCCAATCCGTATACCGATTCTGATCCCACGTACCATTCACATCGTAGGCATTTACCGGATAGACAGTATAGCCATCGTTAGCAAAAGCCTGACGTCGCATTGCCAGGTATTGTTCAGTATTCATTAAATCCATCATTTTTGTGACTGATCCTGAACTATGGGTTGCATTGAGTGTAAAGCTTGTTTTGCCTGATTTTCCTTTTTTTGTGGTGATCAGCACTACCCCATTTGCCCCTCGGGAACCATAAATGGCAGTGGCATCGGCATCTTTTAATATCTCTATACTTTCTATGTCGGCTGGGTTAATACTACTTAACGGATTGCCATCGCCAGGAGTAGCCGTTGAGGTTTGACGGTCACTGATTGGGTCTACCGCATACGGCACATCGTCGATAACATACAATGGGGCATTTGCTCCTTCCCGAAGGCTGTTTACTCCCCGAATGTTAATGTTGAATCCTCCACCGGCAATCCCGCTTTCCTGTACGACATTGACCCCAGCCATACGTCCCTGCATGGTGGCCAGTATGTTTGCCACGGGTTGTTTTTCGATGTCTTTTGCGGAAATTTTGACGATACTCCCCGTTCGTTCTTTTTCTTTGACAGTATAGTACCCCGCATTGACTTTGACTTCTATTAATGTGGTAGCCTCTTCCCTCATCACTACATCTATGGTATTTCGGCCAGCGACAGCCCTCTCTATGGTTTGATAGCCCATGAAGGATAAGACCAATGTATCGTTTGTTTCTACTTTTAGTATATAGCTACCATCATAATTAGATATTGCCTGTAAGTTTTTGCCTTTTACAGAAATGTTTACACCGGGCAATGGACCCTGAGCATCAGTAATTTTTCCTTTTACCGTGAGGGTTTGCTGCTGAGCAGCATATAAAGTATTCGTATAAGCATAAGCGGATGAATTGTTTAGTATGATCCCACAAATAATGGAGTACCAAAAAGCCCTTCTCCCCTTGTAGAATGAAAAGTTTTTCATAATATTGGATTGGTTAAATGAAACGTGAGTTTAGTTAGCTATAGCCTTCTGTCGAAATGCGCCAACATGCGGACAGGAGGTTTTTTTATGTTAATAGGTTTATTTCATCATAGGCAACACGTTTAGCGTTTAACATTGTTTAAAACAATGCCACTATTTCTTAATGCAGCTAAGTCCTAGTGGCATTTAGCGACACAGAAAAATGAATTTCCAGGTCATGCTTCTTGTATTTGCGAAACTGTGAAATTGTGAAGTTTAGCTTTGAAAAAAAGGAAAGTTTACCGCATAAAAAAGCGTGGAACTCAGCTTACTGCCATTGAGGTACTGGTATACCGTGCAACAATAAGTGAGCCCACGCCTATAGACGTGAGCATCTTACTTATCATCTCGTTGCAAAAATTACCAGTTTTCAATGGCGAGATTCAAAGCGAATGCTTCAATATTGTATTTGAAGAATCGCAAATTTAATACTATTTATAGTATCATCAAGGCAAATATAAAAAACATTACCGACATATATGTCGTTGTGTTAATGTTTTTTTCTGTGTCACTTTGAAATAATATGAAACAAATAAAAAACAATCAGTTATTGTCCGCAATGCGAAAGGTTTTGAAAGAACTTCGTGCAGAAACTGGTTTGACTCAAGATGCGGTTATAACGGATATTTTTGATACAAAAAATACTACAATTAATATAGCAAGAATAGAAACTGGTGATGGAAATATTTCTCCTAGCACTTTGTTTTTACTATGTGAATATTATAAGATTACTATTTCAAACTATTTTAAAAGAGTTGAAGAAGTTGATAAGAAGTTGAAGATAAATGAGAAAAAATAAAAGATGATTTTACATTTTTTATTTTTTTTATTATGGTTTACAAATGTTGTCTATTTGGGAGAAAAAGTTGTCAAAAAGGATGTCTTTAATTCTCTAATAAAAAGAAACCATCACATCGTTATATATTTGAGAAATGAAATGGTATGAAATAATAGCTATAATTATAGTATGGCTTGTAGGTATTTACTTGAGAGGAAAGTTTTTTGAGAATTGGAAAAGTAAATATTACAATGGTAGTTGGAGGAATAGGAAGATAAAATGAAGGCGCATTTCAGCGTCTTTTTTATTTTCTTAAAATGCGTATTTATACGTATAAATGATTCGACAATAATCAGTTTATTTATGGTTTTACGGGAAAACGTAAAATAGAGAGTATTGTATTATCTAATTTTGGAGGATTAAAAGCTATTAAAAAGATGATTTTAATTCCAAACCTAGATCAATTGGAAATTTTAAGCCAAGTCTACTAAACAATAATTTAAATAAGATGGAAGAAATATTGGATAACTTATATGTCGATGAAATTTTACACGTAACTTCTCGTAAAACCCATTATTTGTATCATTGTAGAACGTTCAATGGAGGAATTAAGTATTCAATAAATCAAAATTCAAAAATATTACCACTTGCAACCATACTTACTTCTTTAAATGATACTAATAATGGAGTAATGATAAATGCTGGATGGTATCGAAATTATAACGCTCAAGAATATAGAAATAACCCATGTAATCTTTCAGTTTTAAAGGGGTTACTGAATCGATTACAATAATAATATGACTGTGCTCACGACCAAATAAATAATAGTTTAGCAATTTATTTTTATGCTTTGCATGATATAAATTGTTAAATATAAATAAGGTGATTTTTAAATTTACAGGAGGCTTTTAAGTTTCGTGTATTTAAGAGTTAGCAGTTCGTTTAAAAAATTCGTTATAAACAATAGGCTTTTAAGTCTATATGCAAAGGTAAAATAAAGCGAGTAAACTATGAGAAAAGCTAGAATTGCTGAAACCGGCGAAATTGTTAAAGCTGACGATTTGATTAAATTCTATCCAAACTACAATGAAATTATATTTGTATGCATCGACGAGAAATGTTCTGTTCGCATGGCACCAGCTTGTGTAAAAAAAAATAATCTCAAAAAACCTCATTTCAAAAAATACAGAAAACAAGAACACATTGAAACTTGCGAATATGCAATTCTAACTAAGCTACATCAGAAAGGAAAAAACCAAAAATTGAGCAAAACGGAAATTAAAAAAGTTGGTTATCCGTCAGTTTTTGATTTAAAAGATGAAAATAATGTTGATGTTAAGGTATCAAAAATTAAAAGCAGTAATGAAGATGACGGAGTAACTGGCCGCGTTAGTGAAACATCTATATCATATGAATTTGACAGTGAAAACATCAAATTCGATAGAAGTAATAAAGTTCAAAGCATAGACAGAATTGTGGACTGGTATTTAGGATATCCTCACAACAGAGATGTCGAAATAGAAATACATGGTAAGAAAATTCAATATCGATACTTTTTCAAACGTATAGCAGAATTCACAGATTCTGCAAGTTTGCAAAATGAAAGAATATTTTACGGCAGAATCATGTTGTCAAGAATAAATAGAAATGTTTTTAATAAAAATTCTGAAAACGTTTTATTCACTTTATTCGGTTTCAAAAACCAGGATCAAAAAACAAATGGACTTAACCATTATTCTGTAAAAATTGATAAAAAATCTATTTCCAAAAACATCTTATCGAGATTAAAGAATAAATATGATTTGCTATTTGAAAAAGCATTTAAAGCATTTAAAGATAAAAGAACCGATCCCAATATCGGGCTATATCTTTTTGTGTACGGAACAATAGACAAGGATGATGATACTGTTTTGAACGTCAAACAACATCATATAACATTCAGATATGATGAAGTTAGGAAAACAATCATCGATGAATAATTGAATTAAAATCGTTTTATTAGACATTAAAATCTGCAGTTAGCAGCGGTTTCATGAAATTGGGTTTTAAGGCTAAATTTAAAGGTGATTTTATATATTTAACCAGTCCTAACGAAAAGATTGGGGAACAAATTTCCCCGCCTTCATGAAGCCGGTGGGACGTTGTGTGTAAAACTGATAAAATGGTACAATATCAGAAAAACTCTTATCGTTTAGAAAAAATAATTAAAAAAAATATAATCGCAAATGATAAATTTTGATGTAGAAAATAACTTAAATCCATTTTTAGTAGAAGGAGCATTAATCAAATATAAAAATGAAATTTGGAAAGTCGTAAATATGACAAAAACGAACATTCTTATTGAAAATGAAAAATTGGAAACTATTACAATTGATGATACAGAATGGGAAGTGATTATGTTGAACGAAGAATGGTTAAACAAATTTGGGCTTAACATTGGTTCAACTATATTAAATAAAGAGACTAATGTTGATTGGATTATAAAAACTACCGAAAATCATTTTTATATTACAATTAAAAATGACTATTCCCTAGGAGATAATCCAGTAATAGGTCTCAAAACGGTACATGAACTTCAAGAATGGATTTACCGACTGACACAACGAACATTTTAAACAATTTGCATCAGTAAATCTAGATATCAACTTTAAAAACTCTAATTACTCTAGCCCAATTATTTATCCAAGTTCCTTTTTTATTATTGATAGAATAAATCATTTCGTAATTTTCTTTTTCTGAAAAATGATTGCAAAAGCTATCCAATCTCAGTGTCTTTAAATCTGTAACATAAGGACTTGCACAAATAAAATAATTAGTTCCCTTAAATTTATTTTCTATTAATTTGATTAAATCAGTTAATGAAAAAAAGTCAATATCTAAAATATTTGAAAATAAGTGGAGATTAATATTTATAGAATCTTGAATAAAATCTTTCGGTTCAAGAGAGTCTAAATCTTTATTTAAAGTTAAAACTTTAGTCCCTGGCAAATATTTATTTATATGCAACGCACCTCTTTTCAAAGCTATTTCAGAGGGTTCAATTAAAGTAACCGAATTTATTAATTGATCTACATGTTTTTTTAGAATGTAATTACAATAAACCATTGATGCTAATGCTTGACCGCAACCCCAATCGGTTATGTTTATTTTTTTATCAAAAAAATCGTTTGGCAAAAAATCAAAAGCAGAAGTTAACTTCTTATAGTGCATATTACCATAACTATGCATATAAGCAAATAGTTGTTCTTCCTCTTCAAGAATTTTCACTCCTCTCTGTAATGATTCAAAAATCTTATCATCAGCAATCATTCTATATTTTTTTACTGAAATCCCTTGAATATCTTCATAGCTTATATCCGAAGCTTGTAGTAAATCATAATAATCTGTGTCCTTCTCAATTAATAAAAGTCCTTTATTATAAGACGGATATAATTTACTTCTAGTTAAAAAGGTATCTAATCCTAATTGAATTTTTTTATAGACTAAATTAAAATGTGCTAAATCTAAATTTAAAGCATCTTTAATGTTTTCATTCTCTAAAAACGAATGCTCTCCAATTTTTGACAGCAAAATTTTACGAATTCTATTAACTCCTGCTGTATTGTAATGACCAAAATTATTTACTAAGTGGGCATAAAATTTTATTACAACGGATACAACATTATCTTCATTATCTTCTTCTTCTTCATATGCTATTTTAAGATGTTCTAAAATCCCTGGCAACCTATCTTCGTAATCATTAATATTTCTTATTCCTATTAAATATAAAGAAGATGCTGTAAGTCTATTTCCTATTGAACAATTATTTTTAAATAGTAAATTATATAGCCTTTGAAATGATAATAGAAGACCTAATCTCTCAGACGTATCTAATAACATATTTACAAAAAAGATAGATTCATTATTACTAAAATTTAATCTCCTTATCTTTTGGATATTGTTTAAAATTAAATTGTCAATTCTATCCTTTGAATCATTTAATTGTGTGAAATTTTGTGTGAAAAGAAAATCGTAAAGTTCGTTATTATGATTGGTTATGAATACACTTAATTTCTTTGTGGTATCAACATTATCAACTAATTTTTCAAGAATATCCATGCTACTAATTACGTTTAAATTCAATAGCTAAAATCATGTCCGCTAATTTTGAGATACTCTCTTTTTCTTTAGTAAATTCATTAACATTTTTTATACCTATACTTTTAGCTTCAGTTCTCAATTTAGTAACACCCATAGCTTTTAAATCTTTCTTTCTTTTATTAAAAATATAGTCATCATCATCTTCAATAGGTAGCAAAGTTGGTTCAGTATTATCAAAATTCTTAGTTGCGATAATCTTTGGTTTTAATTCAACTTCTTCTTTTTTATCAAGATATGTTTTACCAGGTGGATTTAATTTTGATTCTAGTTCCTTTATTTTAGCTTTTTGTAATTCAATGGTATTCTCTAATTCTCTTAATACTTCTTTATTGTTTTTCTGCTCATTATCCAATGCTTCTTGACCTCCTTTTAAGAAAAAGGTTTTTGCATAATCCTGTAAACTATCTTCCAGAATATTAGCAAAATAATTAGCTGTAGATTCTTTACTATCTATTTTTGCAAATGGAGGTAAGTATTTTATATGTTCGGCTATTAATTTACCATAAATAGTTTCTTTAGAAATGCTTTGAAATAAACTTTGGAACGAATGAAAATGGTTTTCTCTTTCTTTTTTTTTAATAATGAATGTTCTATCAAGAATATCAAAAGTCTCATAACTGTTAAAATCTCTTAACTCTTTGTATTCAGGACACCATAACAAATACTTGAAAGAACTGTTATTAGTTTCTCCATTAAACACAAACTGATAAATACTTTCTATTGTACAGTAATCTAATTGACTATTTAATTTAAACTTAATATCAATCTCGAAATTTTGTGTTTTGTATTTATTCCTGAAAATTTCATACCCTTGATTTACACCAAACATTAAAGAAAGCCCTTCTTTTTTTTCTGGCGGGAATTTATCCGATACCAAATCAGAAATAAAGTTATCAATTGATAGCCTAGTTCCTTCGCCATATGACCCTAAAGTAGCGATGTTGTATGTATTCGATTTCTTTTGGATTCTGTCGGTTACTATTTTACCATTATTTCGTGTTAGTTCAATATTCTCTTTTGATGAAAAATGATTAATTGTTTCTGCATCAATCCTAGAATGAATAGCCTCATATAACTCAACGAATTTATCCCCTTTGATTAAAGCCCATTCGTAGTTATTATTAGTAGGAACTGATTGATTTAATAACTCGTCTTTTATTAACTTATTAAAAGTCGAAAGTGTTTGAAAATAATCCATTGGGTATGAATTTTCAATTCCAGAAATACTCATTACTGAAAAACCACCAAGAATTCTATTAAATAAATCTAACTTATTATTCCAATCATTATTATTTAATGATTTATTGATATTTTTAAGTTGATAAGTATTTATACTCTCAGTTCTTTCATCAACTTCAGTTAATTCCTCTGGCAAAAATGCTGCACCACTATTTATATCAAAACTAGTTTGTACTTTTTGAACTATACTTTTAAAATTAATTTTTTTTACTCTTGTAATAGGAAGTGGTTTTTCAAACAAAAAGAAATTTTCTGATATTTTCAAAACTTTCTCTTCATTAGCATTTAAAATAATTTCTAACGAGCAGTTGGTATCTTGTACAAATTTTTCATTTGATAACAGAATATAATTTGGAAATAAATTTTGAATATCTTCATTTCTATTTGCTATATAACTAACTGGGCATAAACAAGCCTTAGCAAAATAGTGAGCTAAATTTTTTGATTCTAACGGTAAATAATATTTATTTGCTTCCATATTTATTCTATTTCTTCTATTTCGTAAGTTGCTGTATTTCCAACATTTGGGTTTTTTTTACATAATAAAAACAAATTAATTTTTGTTCTTGTAAAAGCAACATAATAATCTTCTTCGTTTACATTTTCTGTATTTTCAAGATGCCATTTAAACCTATCGAAATTTGGCATTATAACTGTATCAAATTCTGTTCCTTTTGATGATTTGTAAGTTGTAACATGTATGCCACTAAACGAAGTGAAATCTGCATCTTCTCCTTGATATTTACTACATTCAATATCATCATTTAAATTATCTCGGATAATATTATAATATGTATCAACATCTTTTTGAGACGCAACTAATATTCCAATATTATGTGTATCTCCTTGAAAGTCATAGATTATGTCCATAATTTCTGAAATTTCATCCTCTTGTTCCCAACCTGTAATTTTCATAATCGGCAAAACATCTGTTATGTTAGAATTTTCAATTGTTTCTTGTGAAATTAAAATATCTGGAAAAACAGATTTTGTAAATTCTAATATCTCTTTAGAGTTTCTAAAATTCTTTTGTAAAGTTATTTCTTCGTTATTAGGAAATAATCTCGCTAATTCTTCTGGGGTGCATCCATTATATAAACTTTGCGCTTCATCAGCACCATAACATACAATTTCAGCATGACTTTTAATTATATTATACCTATCAATCTGTATATCTTGCCCTTCATCAATAATTATCTCCTTATAATTTTTTACTTCATTGTAAGTCCAATGTAAAGTTCTATTTATATTTTCAGCAGCTTCTTCACTAATTGATTCAGACCATTTTTTCAAACAATGTTCAAGCGTTTTTGTATAGGTTAATAACAAACTTTCTTTTGCACCAGTATCATAATTTCTGATATGCCGCCAAAGACAAACAACACTTTTACCAGTACCCGGTCCACCCGATAATGCAATGGGTTCAGTTTCATCAACAGCAGTTTGTTGGTCTCTTGTAAGTCTTGTATAAATCGGTAAAACAAAATAATAACTCATATCATTTAATTACTCTAAATGTTAAATTTATTCTTTCTGAAACTTGCTTTGTTGTTTTAGGAATTCGATGTTGCCAATAATGTTGTAATTCTCCTTGCATAATCAAAAGACTACCATGTGTTAACTCAATCTCTAAAAGTTCTTTGGTTTTAATATGCCTAAGTTGAAATTTTCTTGCTTGTCCAAAATTTACAGATGCAATAATTGGATTTATGCCAAGTTCTTTTTCTGCATCCGTATGCCAAGATATTGAATCTGAACCGTTTCTGTATCTATTTAAAAGAATACTATTAAATATTGCATTTGACTTTGGTTCAATTCTATTTTTTATTTCAATTAAATCTGTTGTCCAAGGATTTGGGTTTAATGTTATTCCTGAAAAAGAATATGGTTTATCATTGTCTCCATACCAAGAAGTTAGTCTAGGGAAATCAACTCTTTTACCATACATATTCATAGATTCTTGTTTCCATAGAATATTTTTCATCAATGAATTGAAGAAAGTAGAGCTTTCCTCTTTATTGAAAAAATTAGGCAAATAAATAAATTCACCATTCTGAATTTTATTTAAACCAATTTTAGGAAAAGTAATCTCATTCTCATTACTTCCAAACAAATCTAACTGTGCCATAAAAAAATGTAATAAGAATTGTAGCAGTATAATCTACAAACATACAAAAAAGCAATGACCCAATAATTAGAACACCTCCTTTAAGATTCAAATTTTTATTGTCCTTTCATTCCATCATCTATTATGATATCTTTTTATTTTTTTTATTTATTAAATTGAAATACTATTCAATTAATTGAGTTATATATCTCTTAAACTCAATAAGATCTTCCTCAACTCCGGAGAAGATTTTACAATTATATTTTTTATCCAATCCTAACTCGATTATCTCAAATTTTCTTCTCTTGTCTGTAAAGAGAATATCTGACACCTCCATTCCCGTTGCAATTCTCGTGAAGTCTATGTGATCGCTTTCCTGTTCCTTCTTATGCTGAATTGCTCCTATTGCTATAAGAGAAGTTTTTATATTAAGGGTAGAAAAACTTTCAAACCCCAATTCTTCAATATGATCAATCAGCATTTTCGTTTCTTTTTCTGTCATTGTATGAACAGAAACAAGTTGGTGAATTATTAAATCTACCCAATTAGGAACTTCTTTATCACCAAACCTATCGCCTCTAATTATAATGTGACCATTTAATAATAGATCATTTAAGCGGAAAACAAAATCGTTTATATATTGTTGTTTAATTACTTCAAAAAAATGTCCATCTTATGCTCAACTTTACTATTTCTTGTGGCATTTCTAATCAGGTTCTGAGATTCTAAAGCTTGATTAAAGGTAATATCAAACTCTTTTTTAAAACTTTTAGTTCTGTTGTAATTTTCTTCTTTTAAAAATATGAGTTCATTATGTTTAACCAAATATGTATTAAGCGCTTTATTGCTCTTACGTAAAAATGATATCATTAATTGAGAAGTGATAAATAGCTCAAATTCGTATCTGTATCCTCCTGAAATATCTGAAAATTTTTTGATTATATTGACTCCTGAATCATAATTTTTCTGTGAGGTTTCCAAAAAATGTTCGAATGGTATTGGACAAATAATTTTATTCTTGTTATAAGCTTCTAATAGTAAATTCCTTATATCAACCCAATGCACACTTTCAATCCCGTCGTACATGTTACTGGTACAATACTGATCAAGACATATTATTATTATTTGTTTATTGAGCAAATTTGTCATTTAAAATATATTATGTCAATTCATAGAATATTACTTTTAAATAATTTCAATTTCTGAAGATTCAAACCAACCCTCTTTTAGTACATTTTCCATCACTAAAGCAGGATTTGTTGTATATGCAACAAGAGCTAAACTCTTTTCAGCCCTACTACATGTTACATAAAAAAGTCGCCTAGTTCTATCAATACTTGTTTCTTTTCCATCAGCTAGATTTTTACGATCAGTATCAGTTGCTCCTTTGGCTCCAAATAATTTCTCATAACTAAATAGAAATCCTTTAGCCTCATCATCATCAAGTATTACTGCCACTCTAGGGAATTGAAGTCCTTTTACTCCTTGATGTGTTCCAAACATGGCCTTATCTGTTATATACTCATAATATCTATTAATCTGAGAAAATGGGGTTTGGAGTGCTAAGTCCCAAGCATCAATTTCTTCGTCTCTATTATTTTCTAACCCTGCCTCATCATCCTTTGATTGCACGGATTCTAGTACTTTTTTTTGCTCAGATAGAGTTCTCATTGCAATAGGCAACAAACTATTTGGTATATCGAAAATGCCTGTTTCAGCGATATTTTTCAATATATCAATCAATTTTGGATCAGCATCGTTATCCCAAAGCTTATAAAGACTTTTGACATTATTATTTGCTTGCTTTATAATCTCTATTTGAGATTTACTTGTTTTAAAAACTTCTGGACGAAATAAAGGACAATTACGTCTTATAATATTTGACACTTCAAACTCATCTCCATCTTTTTTTGCAGAAATAAGAGGCATAACATGCTGTGTAAATAATCTCATTCCTTGCAATGTCCCATCTAATAAACCCGTTCTAAACCTATCAATCTTATATAATGGTTCATATAAATTAATAAATCCCATTCGATTCGCAGCCATATGATGCTCTAAGGTTAGTATCTTAACGTCTTTATCTTCTCCAGCCCACAAAACATCTTTAGTAATAATTGCCATTTTCTTGGCAATTAATTCCTCTGCAGCAGTTTTATTATTTATTGTTGAAGAAACAATAAACAATCTTGCATAACCGTCCTCCTTGTCAGATCTTGCATCTTGTATTTGCCCATCGACATTTGATCTGATTTTATTAATAAGTGTTACTACACGTTTAGGACAGCGATGATTCATTTTCTTTACAGGTGTTAACCAATCTTTTGGTAAATTTTGCCCTAAACTCTCCTTCCCATCAGTATAAATTCGCTGCATAGTATCTCCAAATAGCCCAAGAGAAAAATGTGATGCATTATTTTTTTGAACTTCAAAGAAAGCATCAATCAATTCTTTCTTGGTATCTTGACTTTCATCAACCAATAATATTGGATATCTCTTTGTAAGAATAGTCTGCATTAACTTTTTATTAAATAAAAAGTAAGCCCCTAGATAAATTACTTCACTATGATTTAAGGAATCTTTAGTAACATTATCTCCATTTGGGTTATAAGTAAAGTTCTTTATTCCCTCTAAACCATTTAATCGCTTTAACTTAGACTCTATTTTTCTTTCTCTGTCAATTGAAGCTTTATTAACTCCTCTACTTTTAGATTGTTGTAGATTTAATTCTGCAATTTCATCAGCAAGATTAATTTTCAGCCATTCTTTTATATCTGTGCTATAATCTTTTATTAGTTCCCAAATAAAACTGTGAATAGTCGATACAGAAAAAAGAGGATTAAAATCAAGTCGATGTTTTATTTCGTCACAAGCAGCATTAGTATATGTAATGATTGCTATTTGCTGACGATTTATTCTTAATTTTTCTCCCTTATTTGCTTGAATTTTTGATAAAACATTAACTAACGACCTTGTTTTTCCAGATCCTGCACCTGCAAAAAGGAAAAAGCTTTTTGGTTTTTCAATATCTAAACAATTGAATATTTCTTCGTCAACATGATTATCTACATCATTACTGTTCAATTGACTCATTTTACTTCAGGTTTTAAAATTAAATCATCATGTTTCGTTTTTAGCTTTGATTGCAGCCAATCTAACCCTTCAGCAATATATTTAGGCGTTTTTAATTTCTCAGGATCTTCAAGAAAAATAAGTTCTAAAGCAAATTCAGCTTTTTTACCATTTTGTAACGCATCAAACATGGCAACACTTGTATCTTTTACAGTAATATTAGAAACAATTGCATCTTTAAATTTCTTTATTAATCCTTTGCCTGCAAGAGATTTGAATACATCTAAATTTTCAAAAACTAATGCATCCTCAAAAGTATATGGCAAAGCCACATCTTTTTTTCCTCCATTCAAAATAACTTCAATAGGAATCTGATATGCAACTTTTATAGGAAAGTCATTTGATAACTTATCATTTTCAGTTAGCGAGAGCAAATCGTCAAGATTCTCTTTATTTGGCAACCATGTTTTCAATGTATCATTATTGGTTTTGTATCCCTGTCCCTTTTCCGGCAAAACTGAAATCCATTTACCGTCAGAATTTGATTTAACTGAATCTATATCAGTGACTATCAGAGTTATTAATCCTAAATCTTGTATCAATGGCCTCAAAGTGTGTGCATGACTCCCTCCTATTTCTAATATTGACAAATAACACGAGGCTAATAATGGATAGTGTAAATTAATAAAGTGAGGAAGTAACATTCTTTCCGCCGGGCCTTCAATTATTATTGCTGCGTCTGCGAAAAACAAATCACAGTGTGTAGATTTTAAATAGCGAATAGCAAATTTAGTGGTATCGTTATCTTTTCCAAAGGTATTCGACAAATTCACTACTGTTGACATAGGAACATTCCCTTTGATAGCTGGTTGTCTTTTAAAATAACGCAAAGATGTAAATTTAACTTCATGTGCAATGTGATTTGAGTGTGTGCTTACAATTAGTTGTGTATTAAATTGAGTCTGTTTACCAAGTAATGTGTGATTTCTAAGGACTTCATACGCTTTACGAATAAAAACCTGTTGTACTTGAGCATGTAAATGTGCTTCTGGTTCCTCAACTAAAATTAAATGTAAGGGTTGAAATTCATCGTTGTTAGAATTTATTTGCTTTAAACCTTTCCCTACTTGCATCCATTCGTCACGGAATCTGATAAGTTTAAAAACCATTGATATCAGATTTTGATACCCCAAGCCATTATATCTTTCGGGAAGACTCAAAGGAGAGTCCGTACTCAATCCATCATTTTTTAGTAAACCAAATTGTATAGCTGAGTCATGACTTATTCCATCAATAGGAGCTATAAGACTTGAAATTGTAATGGGTGGATTACCAAATCCAGGATAATTTAAATCTTCTAGTTCATTGAATGAGTTTTTAAAACTAGTACTTAATCTTTCATCAAATGATTTTTTTGCAGTTTCTATGGCTTGCAAAGCACCAATATCAGAAGAATCTGGTTTCTCATATGGATTAAGGTGTTTAGCATAATACTCTTTCAATTGTGTTGATAAATTACCTGTACTAACCGGAGTAGTAGAATCAGTGAAACCTCTTTGAGCATTAATAATGTCTACTTTTATTACATTCTTAAAAGGATCGAAATCCAATTCTACACTGGTAGACGAAATTGTCTGTGGAGACGCAACACTCTCTAGAGGATTGGATAATTTCTTTGGATCTAGTATATACGCTTTTACTGTAAAATATGTTCGCAAATTCGTGCCTTTATCTAGAAAATCCCACAATGAAATCGGCCATAGTTTTAATGATAATATTTGATCATTTTCTCCATCTTTAGATGCTTTCTCTTTTGTTTCCTTAGATGAATTAAAGTATGATATAAAATCTTTATACAAATCTTCGATACTCTTTGGTTCTAAGCGAAGACGAATACCAATTAAATCATTATCCCAGCTTAATGTTGGAATAATGCGGCTCACAAAATGTATTTCGCTTTCTGAAACTTTTAACCAAACATCTAATTGAGGGATAAGGTCTTGCCAATTTTGAATATCAAGGTCTGGACTTTCGTCTTCTTTCAAATTAACCCAAGCTTGACCTATATTGTTTATTTCCCTCCAATTTGAAAGAGTAAATTCTCTTGTTGTGAAAGCAGTCGTGTCTTTTAAAAACATTATAAGAGCATCCATGGCTGAAGTTTTCCCACTATTATTAGCTCCTACAAAAACAGTTTCTTTATCAGCTAAATCAACTCTACAACACTTTAATTTTCTAAAATTTTGTATTTCAACGAACTCTATTTTCATAAATTTTCAAATTGTTATTAAACTATTGATACACTGTCTTGTTATATTGTAGCTACTAATTCTCTTATTAACTCAATTCTATAATAAATACTTTTTAGAATAAACACCTTTGATGCCACACAATGTATAACAATAAATGGACACTAAACAATACCTGATATTAGTGATATTGTAACTAACTGTATTTAGTTAGAAACAATTAATATGATCAACTATAAAGCAAATATTGATCATAAGTTTATAACTCCATTACGAGAAACCACATTACTGCATAATTTCTCAAAAATATCAATAAACTGCTGTAACCAATTACGTATTTATACTGAATTATTGAACAATACATTAATATTTTGAAGCTTCTAATTACAAGAGTTTTCAATACATTTTAATTCGTGGTTAGCTTTTAATATATTTGAGTTATGAATCTAGAAAATATCATTTCCGCAATCAACTCTTTAATGAGCCTTTTTTCGCTTGTAAAAAGCGAAACAGGTAATTTTTCCTTTTTTAAAAAAATCTCATTTTAACTTTTTGTGACACATAACTTTTTCATGTGTCAACAATAAATCATGATAATCAATCAGATAAGTTCATTATGGAATCGAACCAGTGACCCCTTTTGATAAAATTAGCACAAAAAAACAGGCTCTTTAAAGCCTGTTTTTTTTATACCTAACCATACTGATTTTCTAAATAAATGCGGAAAAAAGTTTGATTTTAAGAAATATTAAATATATTCGTAACTATATAAGCCATAAATTAATTATCTAAATGCCATGAGAAAAAAGTTATTTTTTGCTTTACCACTATTTATTATACCAATTTCTCTTTCTTTTATTCTATTTAAGATCCTTACTTTTTTAAAAAGGTATTTTTATTGGGACATTACCTTCCTGATTGTTGGAGTTATTGTATTCATTGCTGCTATAGTTTTTACATGTAAATATCTTAATCGATTGATTTATAATTTTACAATACTTGACTTATTTAAGCTCATCCTTTCTGTGATTGTTCTTTACTTAAGCTTTAAGTTTATTAAGAGATGTATAGCAAAAATTCACGACAAAATTTTGAATATGCACCACTACTTTGTAAAGAATCTAACTCTTTTTCCATTAAGATATCTCATCTTTAAAACAGATACAAATAAGTATAGAACCCATGAGAGGCAATCCTTTTCCAAATAAGAGAAATACTTGGTTAAGTGAGGACCAAGTCATTGATATCCTGATTAACGACGATAAAGAAAAAGGAAGGGTTGATTTCAGGCACTTTTTTAATGTTGTGTCGAGTCCTTTTGAGTATGAAGAATTCTATAACTACAAAGGAGTCTATATTGCTAAAAATGTAAAGCGTGAGGAATTGGGGTTTAGCAGCGAGACTAAACCAGGAGACTTTGATCTGATACTTATTCCTTACAGTGCAACACACATCTACTTTGAAAGAACTGCAGTTTATGAAATTAAGGTTGTACGGCCCAAAAGGACCAATCCAAAAAAGAGCCCGAATTCGATGGGGATTACCCAATTGAAGGGTTTGATTGCTGACGGCTTTCCATTTGTTTCCTTAATGCACATCTGCATGACTGAACCACTTGAGGAGAATGAGAAAATGGAAATCAAGTTTTGCACCTTACCTGCTAACGGTGAGCCCATCCCAGGGGGCATTGAAAATCTTGAAGATCATTTAATTGATGTTAAAATGGATTATTTTTCGTGGTGGTCAGCCGATAACCAAATGAAAAGATTAATTGCGGAAGACATTCCTAAATATGCCGGACTTTCTACTTTTGGACTGAACATTCATGAAAATGGAGAATACAGTTTAACTTCATGTTCCGTTAACTTAGCTGATTTTCAATCAGGCTATTTTAATCCTCATAAAAAGATTGAAACTGTAGAAAAAATAAAACTACATTTTGAGAAATTTTCTTTAAGTTATAAAAAGATATCTATTAGAGAATAAAAGATGTTTTGAATGAGCTTCTCCAATACTCCAATTTTGTAAGAATTATAAACATCTTTTCTAACTAAATATAGTGATTGTTTCGCATTGGTTTTTTATTGTAGTTTCGCCCCCGAATAACATCGATATTCGTAATACATTTTATACTGTATCTCAAAATAGCATTGTTGTTTAAAAAGAAGAACCTTAACGCAATAA
>JASLID010000157.1 GCA_030153045.1 Flavobacterium sp. | reverse complement strand
CCCATCCGGACCAGATCATCCCCAGCCGCGAAATCTCGCAGGCGCATGGCATTTCACACAACCACCTGAGCAAGATCGTCCACCAGCTGGGGCAGTTGGGCGTGCTCACCAACTTGCGCGGACGCGCGGGCGGCATTCGCCTGGCGCGCCCGCCCGAACAAATCATGCTCGGTGCGGTCATCCGCATGACTGAACCGGACTTTCAGATGGTCGATTGCTTTTCACAGCACAGCACTTGCATCCTGGCCGGCCGCTGCCGGCTCAAAGGCTTGCTGTCGGAAGCGACCGGCGCCTACCTTGCCCGGCTCGACCAGGTGCCGCTGTCCGCCCTGCTCACGCAAAATACGATTGTCATGCCGAGCGCCTCATGAATTACCTGCTTCTCAAACACTTGCATATGAGCCTGGCCGCGGCCAGCGGGATGTTTTTCCTGGTGCGCGGCCTGTGGATGATGGCCGGCTCGCCCATGCTCGCGCGCGCCTGGGTGCGCCGTCTGCCGCACCTGGTCGATTCGCTGCTGCTCGCCAGCGCGGTCGGCCTGGCTTGGTGGAGCGGCCAGACACCTTGGGGCAGTCCCTGGCTGGGCGCCAAAGTCACGGCCTTGATCGCCTATATCCTGCTTGGATCGGTCGCCCTCAAGTATGGCAAGACACGCCTGATCCGCTGCGCCGCGTTGGTGGGCGCCTTGGCCTGCTTCTGCTACATCGGCGCCACCGCCATGACCAAACATCCGCTGTTCTTCCTTTGACTGGAGCGCCATGTCCACCTTGCCTTCGCCCCCGGAACTGTTCCTCGACCTGCGCGGCATGTTCCCGCCCGAGCCGATGGAACGCGTGCTCGACGCGCTAGCGGCCCTGCTGCCAGGCCAGCAAATCCGCTTGCTGATCGAACGCGAACCACATCCCCTGTTTCGCATCCTCGAGAACAATGGTTACCGCTACCGCAGCACGCAGCCGGAACCAGGCCTGTTCCAGGTGACCATCGAGGAGCGCTGATGCAGCGCAAGCTAGCGTACGCGCTCTCGCCCGCGCCGCAGCTGCCCCTGCGCTTCATGCTCAGCGCGCCCTGGTTCGCGCTGCTGGCCGCGCTGGTCTTGCTGGCGGGGGGCGCGAGCGCCTTCGTCTCGCGCTGGTCGGCCCCGCTCTTGGCGGCCACCCATTTGCTGACCCTCGGTTATCTCGCGATGGCGATGCTCGGCTCCATGCTCCAGCTCATTCCCGTGGTGGCCGGCGTCCCCCTCATCCTGCGCCGCAGCACGGCGCACGTCACCTGGGGCGCGCTGATGCTCGGCACCGTGCTGCTGGCAACGGCGCTCGGTCTGCACATCGACTCCCTGTTCGTGCCTGCCGGCCTGGTGCTGGCGGCGGCATTCGCGCCCCTCTTGGCCGCGCTGGCGCGGTCGCTGGTAGGCAGCAGGCCAGTTGCCGCCCAACCCATGTTGCGCGGCATGCGCTTCGCCCTTGCCGGCCTGGCGCTGACGCTGGCACTGGGTCTGAGCCTAGCTTGCGGATTTGGCGCTCTGCTGCCGGTGCCAGCGCCGCTCCTGGTTGACTTGCACGCGGCCTGGGGTTTGCTTGGCTGGGTCGGCATGCTGGTGCTGTGCGTGGCGTTTCAAGTCATTCCCATGTTTCAGTCCAGCCGCCTGTATCCGGCGAGCGCCGCGCGCTGGTCGGCGCGCCTGCTATTGCTCATGCTGCTGCTCTGGAGTGCCGTCAGAATGTGGGCGCCGGCACACGCCGGCTTTGCTGGGGCGGTCCTGGCCGCCGCCGCCACCGCCTGGGCCGCTCTGAGCGCCTGGCTGCTCGCGCGAGCCCAGCGCAAGGCGACCGACGCTACCACGCTCTACTGGCGCCTGGCGCTGGCCAGCCTGGCCGCCGGCGCGGCCCTGTCGCTGCTGCCCACGAGCGAGCAAGTGTCGCTGCTGACGGGCATCGTGTTTGTCGCTGGCTTTGCGATGGGCGTGGTCAACGGGATGCTCTACAAGATCGTCCCCTTCCTGCTCTGGTACCACTTGCAAGCCAATCCGCGTGCCCGCAAGGGCGACTTCCCCCCCCTGCGCGACATCATTGCCGACGCTGGCGCGCGGCGCCAATTCTGGTGGCATACGGCGGCCCTGGCCGCCCTGCTGGGCGCCGTACTGGCGCCGCAAGCGCTGGCGCGCCCGGCGGCGGCCCTGCTGGCCGTGGCCAGCCTGCGCCTGGCGCTCGACCTGGCGCGCGCGGCGCGCCGCTGCCGCGCCATGCTGCGCGCGCGTTAACCCTCGTAGACGCGCAAGCGTTCGATATCGAGAATCGTGATCTGGCGTCCCTGGACGCTGATCATGTCTTGTTCGGCCAGGTCGTGCAGCACGCGCGAAAAGTATTCGGGTGTCAGGTTCAAGCGCGAGGCCAGCGACTTCTTGCTCACGGCAAGCGTCACGCGCGCGCCGTCGCCTTCCGGTTCATCCTTGAGCAGATAGCCGACAATGCGCTGGCTGCCCGAGCGCAGCGAATACGATTCCACATCCTTGATCAAGCCATGCAGGCGACGGCTCATCCCGGCGAGCATGCGGCGCGCGAACGCGGGATGGCGTTCGAGTTCGCCGAACACGGCTTCCTTGGCGATGTGCAGCAGCATGGTGTCGGCCAGCGCCGTCGCGCCAACGATGTAGGGCTTTTCCATGAACATCAGCGCTTCGCCAAAGCTCAATCCCGGCCCGATGATTTCAATGATTTTTTCATCGCCCTGGGCCGACAGGAAGCCGAGTTTGACCTGGCCGTAGATGACGATGTGAAAACCGCGGCAGGGATCGCCCCGGTGGAAGATGGGAGTGCCACGCGATACGTGGATTTCCTGGGTCTGGTTAGCCAGATCAAGCAGCTCGTCGGCGCTGAAGTCGGCAAACAGCGGCAAGCGCTTGAGAAACTCGCGGCGGTCGATCTTGGACGTGAGCATGATGGCCTTTCAAGAATGCAAAAAAGACCCGCATACGGCGGGTCTTGAAGGGAAGGCGCGCGCTCAGTGTCCCGAGTCGGCGTCAGGCTTGCTGACGGTGCGGAACACGTCCGGATTCTCCTTGCCCGTCACGTACAGGAAACCGGCCAAGCCTTTTTCCATGCGCGACAAGGCATGGTCGACCAGGATGTAACGCCCCGGCACTTCCACCTT
>JASLID010000172.1 GCA_030153045.1 Flavobacterium sp. | reverse complement strand
AACAATTAGCTTTAAGGCTATGCCCTTCGTATGGTAAAGAGCCAAGCAGGGCTTTGCAGATTAGCGCGTCAATGAGTAAAAACACTTTATGGTCAGCGGTGGCAACTATCGCAGCGTCACGCTACCCGACAACGCAGCCAATTGGTCGCGGTAATCGTCGCAGCGTGCGTGATCGTGGTTTCTTTGATGGCGGTTTAATTGACAACTCATTGCCAGCTGAAACACCATAATGAAAATTCCTATCCTGTCTGGCATCTATACTAAAACAAACGGTGATTATCGAAATAGTTACCCGATGAATCTTATTCCTGTTCCAAAGCAGACAGGGGTTAGTGATGCGTATTTGCGGACAGCGGATGGCATTATCCGATTCGATTCAAGCTCATTGTCTGGTGTTGATCGCGGCGGAATTAATTGGGATGATGTTCTTTATCGCGTTATCGGAACGAGATTGGTCAAGATTGATTCAGATGGAGTGGTGACGATTCTCGGTGATGTTGAAAGTGACAATACTAAATGTTCATTTGATTATTCCTTTGATCGTCTGGCGATTCAATCCGCAGGGAAGTTGTATTATTGGGATGGCTTGGAGCTTCTGGTTGTCAGTGATTTAGACCTCGGCAATGTAAAAGACATGATTTTTACAGACGGCTATTTCATGACAACCGATGGCCAGTTTCTCATTGTCACAGAATTAAGCGACCCTTTTATTGTTAATCCGCTCAAATACGGCTCAAGCGAAAGCGACCCCGACCCAATTAAAGGGATGTTGAAGGTTCGCGGTGAGGTGCTGGCATTTAATCGGTACACCATCGAAACATTCCAAAATGTCGGCGGAGAAGGATTCCCATTCACGCGAGTAGCTGGGGCGTTAATTCAAAAGGGCGCGATTGGCAAAGATGCGAAATGCAAAGTGGCGCAAACTTATGCCTTCATGGGCGGCGGTCGCAATGAGCCTTGCAGTGTTTGGTTGGGCGGTAATTCAAACGCAATCAAAATAGCATCACGCGAAATTGAACAGATTATCGCTAAATATTCAGAAGTAGAATTAAGCAGCACGATTGTTGAGGCGAGAGAGTACAGCGCACATCAACATATCTACATCCATTTGCCAAACGAAACGCTTGTTTACGACCTTGCAGCATCAACGGCACTTGGTGCGCCTGTCTGGTTCACTTTATCGTCTGGCGTGGCAGGGCAAGCGAAATACAGGGCTTGCAACTTGGTATTTGCCTATAATAAGTGGATTGTGGGTGATAAGGTGGACGGTCGGATTGGCTATCTAAGTGACAGCGTATCAACACAGTACAACGACATCGCAGGATGGCAGTTTGATACTGCATTTTTATACAATCAGGCGAAGGCTGGCATCATTCACGAGCTTGAATTGGTCGCATTAACTGGACGTGCGCCAGTTGGTCAAAATCCGACGATTTCAATTAGTCACACGAAAGACGGATTAACTTATTCAGATGAAAAGTTTCATTCAACAGGCAAAATAGGCGATTACTCGAAGCGCATTACTTGGCGGCGCGTGACAGGCTTGTTTCGGCAAGTTATTGGTTTTAGATTTCGCGGCGCAAATAAAGCGGTGATTTCATTCTCAAGTTTAGAGGCGACAGTGGAGGCATTAAATGGCTGATACTATCACTAAACTACGCAGGGATATGATTGCTAAATTTGCTGGCGATGATCGTACTGTTCGATTCTTTGAGCAAGTACAGACTTATTTGATTGATGCTTTGCCGCTTAGCTTGGCTGAGATTATCCGCTCGATTCGTCAGGCGCAATCAACAGCAGACGACGCAGACGCAACAGCAAGACAGGCTTTATATAAGCCAGATAAACAAGATTTGTTAGTTGATGTACCTGTCAATTTCGCACGAATGGACGCGCAGTTGAACGATGTGCCATTACCGATATCAATACCTTCTTTTTTGCCAGACGTGCATGTCAGACAGCAATTCCCTGACTTCTTGCCAGATGTTCCTGTTCCTCAAAGAATGCCTGACTTCTTATTAGATGTGATCGCGCCACAAGACCAAAGGGCATTTGATGCAGTAACATCGAGTTTTGGAGCACGATTTACAGGCACGTCCAGCGGCCTAACAGTCAACACAACAGAAGTGGATTTAACAGCAGCTTTGGGTGGTGGCACTCTTGATTTAATCAATAAAACGCCTTTTTATTACGATTCTGGCGCGAATCTGTTGTATGTAGACTTAACTGTTGTTGAAGCATTCTTTTTTGATATTGTTTTGCGATTATCAGGAACAGCACCAAGCCCAGCATCACAGTCACAACCGATTACATTCTACTTGCGGCGCGGTGATGGTTCATTGATTACAACCGCAGACTATGTACTTGGGCGCGGCTTAAGTGCTACATTTAGCAATCAGACAGTAGTCATACCAACATTCATTTTTTCAGGCGGTGCAGACCCTTATCAAACTTTAGGGTTTAGGATTAGCGCAGCGGCGGCTAACTCAGGCTGGTCGCTCACGGACAAATTATTATTCCTTAAGAGGTAGTTATGACTTACGTATATAAACAAGCTTACGCAGCTCAAGCATTAGGTGCTGGCAACGTGGTAGTTGATACAGTGCCTACAGGCACTTTCCATCAAATTCGCTCGGTGACGATTCACAATCCAACGGCTGGCGTTATCGTATTTGAGGCACACATCGTCGCACCAGCTGGCTCAAGCGCATCAACCAACCAGATGATTAAGCGTTCAATCGGCATCAATGAATCTTACATGTGTCCTGAATTGCTTAATAAGACATTGATCGATGGTAATACATTGGTATTTGTCGGGCAAAATCTGAATGCTGAAGTGTCGGTCGCTGAGGTGGTTCAGTAATGGATATTGTGGAGCTTGAAAACTCTGAAACAATGCCGCCTCATGAAGTAGAAATACTTCGGGC
>JASLID010000074.1 GCA_030153045.1 Flavobacterium sp. | reverse complement strand
CCGTAGGGGAATCGAACCCCTCTTACCAGGATGAAAACCTGGCGTCCTAACCGATAGACGAACGGGCCATTACATTAATTTTGTAATGCGAGTGCAAAAATACAACTATTTTTTATTCTCGCAATAGTCAACTAACATTTTTTGAATTATTTTCTTTTTTTTTAATACGCTTTCGCAAAAAGCACTCTTCCATTTGACGGTTTTCCAGTAAACATACAGCTTCCCGCTTCCTCCACTCTATCTAAAGCAATACAACGAATTGTTGCTTTTGTAAGCTCTTTAATTTTCTCTTCTGTTTCCGGCGTACCATCCCAATGCGCAGAGATAAATCCGCCTTTGCTTTCTAAAACATCTTTAAATTCCTCAAAATTAGAAACTTCAGTAATGTGTGTATTTCTATAATCTAATGCTTTATTGAATAAATCGCTTTGAATCTCTTCTAATAAGTCACTGATGTATCTTGCGATTCCATCCGCTTCTTTTACTTCTTTTGTCAACGTATCGCGTCGTGCAATTTCGAAAGTACCGTTTTCTAAATCTTTTGGACCAATAGCAATTCGAACCGGAACACCTTTCAATTCCCATTCAGCAAATTTGAATCCTGGCTTTTGAGTTGTTCTATCATCAAACTTAACCGAAATCTTCAGCTTTTTAAATTGCGCTACTAAATCATTCGCCACAGCAGAAATCTTTTCGAACTCCTCGTCTGTTTTGAAAATAGGCACAATCACCACTTGTATTGGCGCTAAATTTGGAGGTAATACCAATCCATTATCATCCGAATGCGTCATTACTAATGCTCCCATCAAGCGCGTTGAAACACCCCAAGACGTTCCCCAAACATGTTCTTGTTTTCCTTCCTGATTCGCAAATTTCACATCAAATGCTTTGGCGAAATTCTGGCCTAAAAAGTGAGAAGTTCCTGCTTGTAATGCTTTTCCATCCTGCATTAAAGCTTCTATACAATAAGTTTCTTCAGCCCCAGCAAAACGCTCTGTTTCGGTCTTTAATCCTTTTATAACTGGAATGGCCATGAAATTTTCAACAAATTCAGCATAAACATTCATCATTCTTTCTGACTCTTCAATTGCTTCGGCTTTTGTGGCGTGAGCAGTATGCCCTTCTTGCCACAAAAATTCTGCTGTACGCAAAAACAAACGCGTACGCATTTCCCAACGAACCACATTCGCCCATTGGTTAATTAATAATGGTAAATCTCTGTACGATTGAATCCATCCTTTATAAGTACTCCAAATAATCGCCTCACTGGTAGGACGAACAATTAATTCCTCTTCCAGTTTAGCATTTGGATCTACCATTAATTTCCCTGGTTTATCCGGATCATTTTTTAATCTATAGTGTGTAACAATGGCACATTCTTTAGCAAAACCTTCGGCATTTTTCTCTTCGGCTTCAAACATACTTTTAGGAACAAACAAAGGAAAATAAGCATTGCTATGACCGGTTTCTTTAAACATTCTGTCTAATTCTGCCTGCATTTTTTCCCAAATTGCATACCCATAAGGCTTGATTACCATACAGCCTCTTACACCTGAATTCTCAGCTAAATCAGCCTTTACAACCAGTTCGTTATACCATTTTGAATAATCTTCTAAACGTTTTGTTAAGTTCTTGCTCATATCGAAAAGTTTGGCACAAATATTGTACCTTTATTATAATAATAAATAGTTCCGCAAAACTAACTATTTTTGTATTGTCCAACAATAAAAACCAACAGAAATGAAAACTTATTACTTTTCTTTACAAAATAAAATCCTTTTCTCCTTTCTTGGATTAGTAGGACTAACCCTAACTTCGTGTGGTTCTTACCAAAACAAGTCCTACTACGACAATGATGGTATTTATGGAGCTGAAAAGCAAGCTTCGAACAACGAAGAATCGAAAGTTGAAAACACATCAAACAACAAATACAAAGAATATTTTGCTGCAAATGCAAATAACTACAGTGATAATCAAACAGAAACATTTACCGATGTTGAAAACTATTCTAGCCAAAACGATACTGTAACAACTCAAAAAACAGAAGATCGCGCAGGTTGGGGTGATAATTCTGATAACGTAACTATTAATGTTTACAACAACGATTGGGGTTGGAATAATTCTGTTTATTGGCATAGTTACTGGGGTTACAGACCTTGGAGAACAGGCATCTATTTAGGATGGAATACTTGGAACTACGGATGGTGTGACCCATGGGGTTATGCTGGTTATTATGGACCATACTGGGGTTATTACAGCCCATACCACTATGGTTACTATGGTAATTATTATGGATATGGCTACAATAACTACTATGGTGGTTATTATGGTAGAAACTATGTTTACGGGAATGGCCGAAGAGGTGTGGCAAATGGTGACAGATATGCTTACAACAGTACAAACCGAACAAGAGATTACAACAATCCTTCAAGAAGCTCTATTTCACCTAGAAGAAGCAATTTAGACAACCCAAGAACCAGTCTTTCGCCAAGAAGCACACCAAGACCTAGATCTAATTCAGAAAGTAATAACACAAATACAGCTAGGCCTAGACTTAGAAGTGAGAGCCCTAGAGTTTTAGAAAATAACACCCCAAGATCAATTCCAAGACCTTCAGCTCCAAGAAGTGAAAGTCCACGTAGTTACGAATCTCCAAGAAGCGAACCTAGAACATCTAGTCCTAGAACGTATGAATCACCTAGAAGTTACGACTCTCCTCGTTCATCATCAGGATCAAGCAATAGCGGTAGTTCTAATGGAGGAGGCCGCGGAGGAAGAAGATAATACTTAAATTTAACCTATGCCAAATTTTGACTATTTGCATAGGTTTTTTAATGTCAAATTTTGAGAAAATGAAAAAATACATATCCATTTTAGGCTTAGCATTTTGCTTTACATCGATTCAAGCACAGACTATAAATGATGCTTTGCGATATTCACAAACGAATCCATTAGGAACTGCTCGATTTAGAGCCATGAGCGGTGCTTTTGGTGCCTTGGGTGGCGATTTATCAGCCATTAGTGCTAACCCTGCCAGTTCAGTTGTTTTCGCCAATAACCAAGTTGGATTTACCTTGAGTAATTACAATTTGAAAAATGACGCCAATTATTTTGGCACAAATAATTTCGATAGTTTTAATTCGTTTGAAGTTAATCAAGCGGGTGGTGTTTTTGTTTTTGAAAATAGTCGCGAAAATAGCGATTGGAAAAAATTTGCTGTCGCTATAAATTATGAGAATCAAAATAATTTTGATGATTCTGTTTATTTTTCAGGTTATAACCCAACAAACTCAATAGACGATTATTTCCTGTATTATGCTAACGCTAATGAAAAGTGGAATGGAATTAAACAAGGAACATTACAAAATGCCTATTTTGGCGATTTACCTTTTGAAGATCAACAAGCTTATTTAGGCTATAATGCTTATATTATTGACCCCATTCCATTAGCATCAGACCCAACAAATTATGATAATCCCAATATCGATTCGTATAGCTCAGCTATTTTGGGTGGAGGAGCATTTTTCCATAAAAACAGTGTTGAAACAACAGGTTATAATGGAAAATTGACTTTTAATGGATCTGCGCAATACCAAGACAAATTAATGATTGGATTGAGTTTAAATTCACACTTTTCAGATTACCGAAAAATTTCTAGCTTTTTTGAAAGCAATGCAAACAATACTTCGACTGATTATTATGTAAAAAGAGTTTATTTTAACAATGAGTTGCACACTTTTGGAAATGGATTTTCTTTTCAATTAGGAGCCATTTTTAAAATAAATAATGTGTTTAGAATTGGTGGCGCGTATGAATCCCCTACTTGGCATAAACTAACGGATGAAACAACTCAAAGCGTATCGGCTGTAAGTGCCAATAATACAGATGAATTAGCTCCTGACATTGCAAATCCTGAAACTACAATGATTTGGGAACCATACACCTTACAAACACCTGGAAAATTAACCGGAAGTGCTGCTTTCGTTTTTGGCAAAAAGGGATTAATTAGCATTGATTACAGTATTAAGGATTATAGCACTACTCGATTTAAAATAACTGATGAGTTTAATGATACTTATAATAAAATTAAAGATACTAATGATGGAATGAAAAACATGCTTACCACCGCAAATGAACTAAGAATTGGTGGTGAACACAAAATCAAACAATGGAGTTTGAGAGCTGGATATCGTTTTGAAACTAGTCCGTACAAAGACGAAAACATCATGGGTGATTTAACTGGTTATTCTGGAGGAATTGGATACAATTTTGGAAGAACAAAACTCGATTTTGCTTATTCAACTGCTAAAAGAACTTATGGAGAACAATTGTTTTCACAAGGTTTAACTGATAGAGCCTCTATTAAAACTAAAAATGACAATTTAACTCTTACCGTATCTTTTGAATTATAATATGACTTTACGAATATTATTTTTATTTATCAGCATCAGTGGATTTGCACAGATCAAAGCAACTCCATTTGAAATTGAAGGAATTACAAAAAACGGTGTCTTTGGGCTAACTATTTCACCCGATGGGAAAGAAGCTTTTTGGGTAAACTCAAATGGAGGAAGAGATACATTAGCACTAATGCAATCTAAAAAAGTCAATGAAAAATGGCAAAAACCAGAAATTGCCAAATTCTCAGAAAACCTGAGTTGGAAAAATATAGACCCTATGTTTTCTCCTGATGGTAAAACCCTCCTTTTTCAATCGAACCGACCAGTTGAAGGAAAACCTGATCGTAAACGATTTGATATTTGGGCTGTAAAAAAAGACAAAAATGGCTGGGGTAAAGAATATCATTTAGGAAATACAATCAATACCGATGAATCTGAATCGTTTGCATCGATGACCAATAACGGTTCCATTTACTTTATGAAAGATAATCCTGATGGAAAAGGAAGTTCAGATATTTACGTTTCCAGATTTGTAAAAGGCGAGTTTCAAACGCCCGTAAATATTGGACTTCCAATAAATACGACCGAAAGAGAATCGAATCCGTATGTTTCTCCAGACGAAAATTTCATACTATACTTTTCTACTAAACCAGAAGGCAATTTTGGTGAAATTGATTTATTAATTAGTTTTAATGAAAATGGAAAATGGTCCGAGCCCAAAAATTTGGGAAGCGAAATAAATACAGCTCTCGCAGAATTTTGTCCATTTTACCACAAGAAAGAAAAACGATTGTATTTTTCGAGACTGAAAAATTTACCCAACAAGAGAATGGAAGAGAATCTTTTCTTCATCGATTTTGATCCAAAACATTACAAAAACAAATAATACAAAATCCACTATATGTGGATTTTCTTATACCTAAAACTAGCTAAATAGCCCTGATGGAGCCGATATCCTCGCGAAGTGCAACGGAGCGAGATAAAGGCGAGAGCAGGAAAATGGCACACATAGAAGCCCAAACGTTTCGCTACTTAAAATAAATGTTGTAGTTTTGCACTCCAATTTATAAATCAATGAGAACCAAGTCTTTAAAGAAAAATAAAATCAATGTAATAACCCTTGGATGTTCCAAAAACACTTACGACAGTGAGGTTTTGATGGGACAACTAAAAGCCAGTGGAAAAGACGTTGTGCATGAGCAAGAAGGAAACATAGTTGTGATAAACACTTGTGGTTTTATTGACAATGCCAAAGCAGAATCAGTAAACACGATTCTTGAATATGCAGATAAAAAAGAAAAAGGTCTTGTTGATAAGGTATTTGTCACTGGATGTTTATCGGAAAGATACCGTCCTGATTTAGAAAAAGAGATTCCAAACGTAGACCAATATTTTGGAACTACTGAATTGCCTCTTTTACTAAAAGCTCTAGGTGCCGATTATAAGCATGAATTACTTGGAGAGCGTTTAACAACAACTCCAAAAAACTATGCGTATTTAAAAATTGCCGAAGGTTGCGACCGTCCTTGTAGCTTTTGCGCTATCCCGCTAATGCGTGGTAAACACGTTTCTCAGTCTATTGAAAAATTAGTGAAAGAAGCTGAAGGATTGGCTAAAAACGGTGTGAAAGAATTAATTTTGATTGCACAGGATTTAACGTATTACGGATTAGATTTATACAAAAAACGTAACCTTGCCGAATTGCTTGAAAACTTAGTTAAAGTTGAAGGTATTGAATGGATCCGTTTGCATTATGCTTTCCCAACCGGTTTCCCAATGGATGTGTTGGAATTGATGAATCGTGAGCCAAAAATTTGTAATTATATTGATATTCCGCTACAACACATTTCAGATTCTATTTTGAAATCGATGCGTCGTGGAACTACAAAAGAAAAAACGACCAAATTATTAAAAGAGTTTCGTGCAGCTGTTCCTGGAATGACTATTCGTACTACTTTAATTGTAGGTTATCCTGGTGAAACGCAAGAAGATTTCGAAATCATGCGAGACTGGGTTCAGGAAATGAAATTTGAACGTTTGGGTTGTTTTGCTTATTCTCATGAAGAAAACACACATGCCTTTTCGTTAGTTGATGATGTTCCGGAAGAAGTAAAACAAGCACGTGCTGCTGAAATAATGGATTTACAGTCGCAAATTTCTTGGGATTTGAACCAAGAGAAGATTGGACAGACTTTTAAATGTATTATTGACAGAAAAGAAGGTCAGCACTTTATAGGAAGAACTGAATTTGACAGTCCTGATGTTGATAATGAAGTATTAATTGATGCTTCTAAATTTTATGTAAAGACAGGAGATTTTGTAAACATCAAAATTATAGATGCTACTGAATTCGATTTATACGGAGAACCAGCAGTATAAATTCCAAAATACACTCGAGGCGAAGCCGAACAGAGCAAAGCTAAATAACAAATCCCAAATTCTTATTAAACTGAAGAATTTGGGATTTTTTTATTGGATAATTTTAAATAACCGTTCCTTTTAAGGTAAGCACTTTTGGCGTTTCCTCAGCATTAGTAGTCACAGTAGCCGTTTTGATAAAAGCACCTTTTCCAGCCGCATTGTAAACCAATTTTACGGTTCCGGATTTCCCAGCTCCAATAGGCTCTTTTGTATATTCTGAAGCGGTGCAACCACAAGTAGTTTTTACATTGGTAATAACGACTTCTTTATCGCCTGTGTTTTTAAAAGTAAACTCAAATACTTTTGGCGTTCCTTGTGGAATTTCACCCACATTTACCACATCTGATTCCCAAACCACAATCGCTTTTATTGAAAAAGACATCAATACTAAAGCAATGGTTAACATCGAAATTTGAAATAATTGTTTCATAATAATAATTTTAAAGGTTTAACTAAGTTGATTCGTTCGAACAATACAAAGGTAGATGACTTCCTATCAAGCTATTGTTAACCGATTTCAAACGTTTGTTAATGACTTGTTAATGATAAAATCATAGTGCTTTTTTTAGTAATATTACAGTTGAATATGAAAACAAATCGGTTAAATATAATTATCGTATTAGGTCTGGTGGCAACAATAGGAATATTGATTGCACAATTGCTTTGGACCAAAGAAGCTTTTAATCTTGAGGAAAAGAAATTTTCACAGAAAGTACATGTGGCTTTACTCGAAGTCGTAAAGAAATTATACCAGGGAACCAACAGAGATTTACCTGCTGACAACCCAATTAAAAAAATTTCAAACGATTATTATGTTGCCAATGTCGAAAATGATTTTTCTCCTGATGTACTTGAACATTATTTAAAAGAGGAATTCACCAAATATTCTTTAAGTACAGATTATGAATATGCCATGTACAATTGTCAAAGCGACGAAATGGTTTATGGCAACTATATTTCGACCAATAAAGACACTTCGATAAAGCAGGAAGTGAATTTCCCAAAGCATAAAAACCTAGTGTATTATTTTGCTATCCGCTTTCCGAATGAAACCAGTTATTTATTGAGTTCGCTGCGATTTTGGTTGGTTTTAACGTTGGCTTTACTTTTTATTTTAATCATTTATGTGTATTCTATTTATACTATTATTCAACAGAAAAAATACAGCGAATTGCAACGTGATTTTATCAACAACATGACGCATGAGTTTAAAACTCCGTTGTCTTCCATTTTATTAGCTTCCACTTATTTGAACAAACAAGAGACTATTTTTAAAGACGAAAAACTGAATCATTACACCAACATTATCATCAACCAAAGTAAAAAACTCAACAATCATATTGAAAAGGTTTTAAACATTGCAAAATCGGATGAATCGAGTTTGAATTTAGACAGACAAGCCATTTCTTTAAATGCAATCCTAAACGAAGTGATTGAAAACATGAAATTGAAACACGAGAATTTAGAAGTCTCCTTCTATCCCACTAAAGAATATGTGATACAAGCCGACGAATTCCATTTTACCAATATTGTGTACAATTTGATTGATAATTCTGTGAAATACAGCGATGAAAAACCAGCGGTTTTTATTACCATTTCAGAAGAATCCCAAAGCGTAAAACTTCAATTTTCAGATAACGGAATTGGCGTAGAAAGCAAAAACCTTCCATTAGTATTCGACAAATTTTACCGGGAAAACAATAAAAAGCGCAATGAAATAAATGGTTTTGGATTAGGTTTGTATTATGTGAAAAAAATCTGTTTGCAACACCACTGGAAAATCTCAGCGACACCAAATCATCCAAAAGGATTGGTTATTTTCATCTCAATTCCAAAAAATTAAACATGTCTAAATTCAGAATTTTATATGCCGAAGACGATGAAACCATTGCTTTCTTAACAAAAGACAGCTTGGAAGGTCATTATGATATTGTTCATTGTCGAAATGGGGAAATTGCTTTGGAAAAATTCAAATCAGAAGCCTTTGATATTTGTGTTTTAGACATTATGATGCCCAAAATGGACGGATTTGAATTGGCTGAAACCATTCGAAAAACAAATACTGAAATCCCAATTATTTTTTTGTCTGCCAAAACACTCAAAGAAGACCGAATAAAAGGATTAAAACTAGGCGCCGATGATTATTTGGTAAAGCCTTTTAGCATTGAAGAATTGGAACTAAAAATTGAAGTTTTCTTAAAACGCTCCACAAAAAACAATCCAATTCAAAGTGCCATTTATACAATTGGAAAGTACCATTTTGACGCTCAAAATTATTTGGTTTACAACGACTCAGAAAAAATAGCACTCACTCAACGTGAAGCCGAATTATTGAAACTGTTTTTAGACAATGCCAACAAAGTTTTGAAACGGGAGGACATTTTGAAACAACTTTGGGGCACCGATGATTATTTTTTAGGTCGTAGTCTTGATGTGTTCATTTCCCGATTACGAAAAATTGTAGCGGATGATAAAACCATTTCCATCGAAAATTTACATGGAATAGGATTTACATTGCGTTCTAAATAATTAATCTTGGGAGGTTAATTTTTTTCATAAGGGAACCGAATTTAACAGTCACGATGTAGACAATGAAGTATTAATTGATGCTTCGAAGCTTTATGTAAAAACGGGTGATTTTGTTAATATTAAAATTATTGATGCTATCGAGTTCGACCTTTATGGTGAACCAGCAGTTTAATTTTTAACAATAATAAAAAGCTCCAAAACGAAATTTCGTTTTGGAGCTTTCCGTTTAATCACTTTTAGAATTCTAAAATTCTAAAAGCATTGAAGCTAAATCACCTATTTTAAGCTGATTAGGTTTTGACATGAATGTTGAAGGATTACATAATATAAGTTTTAAACAAACACTCACATCACCTTACCTCAGCTAAAATGGTTCTCAGCCACCAAAGCACTCTTACCTATATTTCTTTGCATAAGCGTTGCAATTGTTTTGAGTTGCTCACTAAATTTCTTTTCAGATGTTAAAGTCGCTAAAAGTTTCACTGAAGCCACAAGCTGTTTTTGTTGAGCAGCATAATCGAGCAGTTCTTCATTAAAGGAATCAAAAAATTGCCATGGATCAGGCTGCGGACCACGAAGGTTATACCGATTGAACCACGGAATAGGATCTGGACAAATGTCATCTCCTTCTTCCCACGCGTTGACTAACCCTTTAGAAGAAAAGGTTACCATTTCTTTCCCTACTGTTAATAATTGACTCTTAACTTCGTTTACAGGAACTTTTTGGGCAATATCCCTAACTATTCCTGCCATCATGTATTCTCTGATTGCAATAGAATACTTTGGCCCATGTGGAAAAACTGCATCAAAAGCCTCAGCTGGTAAAGCTTGTATTGACAACAGAAATTTAAGTCGTGATGAAATTGTGTTTGACATAATAATGGTTTTTTAGATTATTGAACTTGCCTACTCTTTAGTACAGGATTTTCAGCTTCTTCCTTTTAATATTGTTTCTTATCACTTAAGTAAATAATAAATCAACCCCTAAAAAAATAGAGTTAAAACATTAATAATGAATCAATTGGAATAAATTTTATTTTTGGAAGAATAAAATTAAAGCAATAAAAAAATACTTGATTACGGCTTTTTTGTATATTTTGTTAAGAAGTTTAATTTTAAATAAATCATATTTATTCGTTTAAATAGCAAGCCTAAATACAATTCAAACAATACTTTAAACCAAACTATAGACGTATTTTTTAGCCATAGTTAAATCCAAAACACAAATTGCTAAATCCTTCATTGGGTTAACAAATTGTTATTTTAACAACTCATGCGGAAAAACCATACCGCTGTTTCTATTTATATTATTAGTATTGCAAATACAAATTTATAGATTCCTTTTACTCTCTATGGACCACTCGTAGTGAATAAAAAATCATAAAACCCAAGAAACGTTTGTGCAATTTCTAAATAAAACAAATATGATTCCTGAAACCTTAACCATTGTTGAAAGGCAAATCTTAGCCAATCAATATCGAATACTCTCTAAATTGGGAGATCATTCGCAAGACTACGAGACCAAGATTGAAATCTTAGAAAGTGGATTTACGGAGCAGTATTATGAAGTCTTTGATTTAGATGTTGAAGAAATCCCATTAGAAATTTGTACAGAAACAACTCAAATTTTGCATATGTACAAACGCATTAATGATGTGGTTGCGGCTTTAACCGAAGAAGAAAAAACAGCATTTGATTTA
>JASLID010000143.1 GCA_030153045.1 Flavobacterium sp. | reverse complement strand
GCAATAAATCTTGTAAATGTTAATTGTTCAATTCTCAAAATTAATTTAGTTTCTTTTAATAAAATTAAGCAATACTAATGCTATAAAAAAACAGTAAAAAGGTAATTTATGATTTGAAAAAAATTAAAACTTTAATTTTCTAAAAATGTATTCTGTATACATTTTTGCTCCTTCATCATTTAAATGTCCGCATGAAGCAAAATATTTATCGTCAGTAATTACGTTTTCAAAATTATGAATTTCTGGATAGAGTTGCTTCACTTTATCAAAATAATTCAAACCTTTAGTATTCTCGCACATAGGCGTCATTACCACTGTTAGTTTAATATTGCTTTGTTTACAAATTTGTTTTATTTCTTCGTAATATTTATTTCTAATCACTTTTAATGACGAAATATCGTTTTTCATATTCCCTTTTTTGTGAGAAATCAACGGATAATAGCCTTTGTTATGTAAAGTATTTGTTGGCTTTTTGGAAGCCACATCGTATAATTCTCTAAAACCTATTTTATTGTCAAACTTAATATATCTGTAAAAAGGCAAGTAGTAGATTTGGTAAAAATCTGCTTCGTTTTCATAATGATTTTTGATAATTTCATTTCCATGAATATAGGGCATAAAACGAGCAGTTGTGCCTTCATCTCTTTTTTCATTACAAATACTCAAATCAGCTTCTAAAACCAAGTTTTTGATTTCAAATTTATTCGCAATCATTAATTTTAGGAATAACGAAGTTTCAAATAAATGTGCGCCACTCATACCGTAATTAAAAGATTTATAGCCTTTATCTTCAAATACTTTTGTCACAAAATGATTGTTTGCACGAGAAGTTCCCATAAAAACAACATCATACTTTTTATTTGTGGTATGAATTATATTTTCTACTTTATTTCTTTCTTTAGAATGAGATATAATTGCAGTATATAAAACATCTAACAGCAAAGAAGCTATAAAAAGTATTAAAATAGATTGAATAGTAAGTTTTAAAAAACGTTTCATTAAAATTGAAAGTAAATAAATTCTTTATAATCAGAAAAAACACCTAAAGCCAAAATGGCCATAATACAAAACAGTAGTTTTACATTTTCATATTTTCCAGAAATAGGTTCATTTTTGTATTTATGAAACCATTCAAAAATTACAAAAACACCAACTAACGGTAATAACTCGAATGAATATCTTTCGTTTGATAAATATTGAATATCAAAATTTAAGTTGGTAAACATCTTTTTAATGTACAAAATAGCATCAGAAATAGATTTGGCTCTGAAAAATATCCAAGCAAATGTGGTAATTGTGAACGTAAACAAAATATGTAAAATGGTTTGCACACCTTCTCTATTCCATTTAAAATCTATCTCTTCTAAATTGTGTCTGTTTTTATTTAATAACAATAATGGTAAGAAATATATCGCGTTAATTAATCCCCACGCAATAAATGTCCAGTTGGCTCCATGCCAAAATCCACTCACTAAAAAGATGATAAAAGTATTACGAACTTGCATCCATTTCCCACCTTTACTTCCGCCTAATGGAATGTATAAATAATCTCTAAACCATGACGATAACGAAATGTGCCAACGACGCCAAAACTCGGCAATATCTCTTGAAAAATATGGAAAATTGAAATTCTTTAATAAGTCAATGCCAAATAATTTTGAAGTTCCTAAAGCAATATCAGAATACCCTGAAAAATCACCATAAATTTGAAAAGCAAAATAAACTGCTCCTAAAATTAGTGACAAAGTATTCATTTCTTCCTGATTATTGAAAACTTCATTGGCATACATCGCACAGGAATCGGCGATAACTACTTTTTTGACTAATCCCCAAATAATTTGATGCACACCTTCTTTTGCTCTTTCAAAACTGAACTCACGTTTTACTTTAACTTGTGGTAATAAATGCGTCGCACGTTCAATTGGTCCAGCAACAAGCAGTGGAAAATAACTCACGAAAAGTGAATAATCGATGAAATTATATTCAGCTTTAATACGTTTGTAATAAATATCAATCACGTAAGACAAGCCATGGAAAGTATAAAAAGAAATTCCAACAGGTAAAACTACTTCAATTAACAACGGATTGACTTTAAATCCGAAACCATTAATCAATTCGGTAAACGAAGTAATGAAGAAATTATAATATTTAAATATACCTAGAAACCCAAGGTTAACAATAATACTTAGCCAAAACCAGAATCTCCTTTTGTGAACTTCTTCGTTTTTTTCTATCATTATTCCTGTATAATAATCCAGAAGTGTTGAAAACACTAATAAAAAAAGAAAACGCCAATCCCAACAAGCGTAAAAATAATAACTCGCAATAATTAAAAGGCTATTTTGCCACGATTTGTTTTTATTGAAAACAAACCAATATAATATAAAGACTATAGGCAAAAAAGCCGCGAAGTGGAGTGAATTGAAAAACATTTATTTTTTATAGAATTGAAACCAAATTTATCCATTGCCAAAGATAGAAACTATTATCTTGATTCCCATTATTATATTCATCCCAGATTTGATTTACTTTT
>JASLID010000043.1 GCA_030153045.1 Flavobacterium sp. | reverse complement strand
CCAAAAGCAGATAATACTTCTTTTGACATATTCATTGCCAACATCGCGATGAAAACCAGATACATCAGGTTAATCATCTTCTGTCTAGGGGTTAATTTTCCTCCTGCCATTTTTTCTAATTAGTTTTTTGTTATTAAATAAAATATTTTAGTTAAAAACTAATTATCCTTTATTACTCATTGCAGAAAGCATACCACCGTAAACATTGTTTAATGAAGCAATGTTTGAAGTCATAGACTGCATTTGTTCTTTTAATTTAGAAGCATTTTCAGCGATTTCGCTGTTTGCTTGTGCATTACGAGAAGCACTTTCTAATTGTACTTTATATAAACTATTTAAAGATTCCATTTGAGCAGCTGCAAGAGACATTTCTTCAGCATATTTCTTTTGACCAGCAATTGAATCAACCGTAGGAGAGATTGCTTTTGCAGCTCCTTCGAAATTTTTGATGCTGTTTCCTAAACTTGACATTAAATCTCCGTCAATTTTAGCTTCTTTCAACATTGCATCTAATTTTTGAGACAACAATCCTTGAGCATCTTCTTTTACTTCTTTTTTCTTACCAGAAGATTCACCACCAGCTAATTCTGGATAAACTAAAGACCAATCTAAGTCATTTTCAACAGGTTCAAATGCAGATAAAGCAAAAATTAATGCCTCTGTTACTAATCCTATCGTCAACATTACAGTTCCGGTTAAAAAACCGAACTCAAAGTGAGCGATTTTAAATAATGCACCAAGGATAACCACTGATGCTCCCATACCGTAAGCGAAGTTCATTGCTTTTTTGCTTAAAATTGCCATAATAAATAAATTTTAGTTAAGTTAAATATAAAAAATAAAGTTTGGTTAGTTAATTATTTGCTTGCGTTACCAGTTACGTCAGTACCCATATAATCCTGGATTGTACGGAAACCAATATAACTTCTCGCTGAATCTGCGTATTCGAAATCACGTGTGCCTACTTGTAGGTAATAAGCAACATCTTTCCAAGAACCACCTCTTGTAACTTTACGCATGTTTTTGATATCAGAAACGTTTGGATTCATTGTTGACACATACTCGTATGCAGTTGGATCATAAGACGAATCAGTCCATTCTGCAACGTTACCTGCCATATTATATAAGTTATAATCATTTGGCTCGTAAGCATCTGCTTCAACAGTATATAAAGCTTGGTCAGCCGCATAATCTCCACGCATTGGTTTGAAGTTAGCCAAATAACATCCTCTGTCATTTTTAGCATAAGGACCACCCCATGGGTATGTTCCAGACTCTAAACCTCCACGAGCAGCATATTCCCATTCAGCTTCAGTTGGAAGTCTGTAAATGTTTACATTTTGCTGGTGACGTCTTTTCTTTTCAGCATTGTGATACAAAGTTCTCCAAGCACAGAATGCTTTCGCTTGTTTCCAAGTTACACCTACAACTGGATAATCTCCATAAGCTTGATGCCAGAAATAGTCATTATGCATTGGCTCATTATAAGAATAAGCGAAATCTTTAATCCAAACTGTTGTATCAGGATAAATTTTAATTTCTTCTTTACGAATAAATTCTTTACGTTTTCCAGTTTTAGCTTTAGCTGCAGCCTGAATATCCATCCAAGAGTATTTGAATTTTAATTTATCAACATCAATAGTTCTTAAACCATTGTATGCTTCTTCAGCAGGAATATACATTGAATCCATCACCTCAGCATAGTGCTCATCAGGAAATTGGCCAGTATTCCACTTCAATTCTACTTTCTTGTTTAATTTTCTTCCAGCATATGGATCGTCGCCCGAACCTACACTATAGTAGTTATCATACATATACTTGTCATAAACACTCATATTTGTAGTGTCTGCATCAAGAAACGCATAATCAGCTATACTTCCGCCTTTCGAAGACTTTTCTTTTGGGTCGTTTTTCTCGCCTAACTCATCAGCTAAAATAGCTAAACGCATTCTAACGATTGAGTCTCTTACCCAGTTCACATACTGTCTGTACTCACTGTTTGTAATTTCTGTTTCGTCCATATAGAACGAACGAACAGTTACGGTTTTAGTAGGCGCATCTTGTACGTTAGCTAAATCATCATCTGATTTACCCATAATAAAAGCACCACCAGGCACTAAAGTCATTCCATAAGGTTTTTCAGGACGCCAAGCTTTTCCTTTAACACCTACAAGTTGACCGTTGTCTTTTGATCCGCAGCTGTACAAAAATGTAACCAATACTGCTAATAAAATGAACTTCTTCATATAAATTGGGGTTATGTATGTATTCATAAGATTTAAGGGCGTAAACCTATTTATTTATTTTTTAAAAAACAATTTTTTTATTAAAAAAACCTTAAAAAATTTCTATTTAGATTTATTACGCTTTAGTTATACTATTAATTTTTTCGTTTAAATTAAATTTTTTCGTTGAGCTTTCCACCATCTTTCAGGAACATCGCCGTTGCATGCTGCCAAGTAATCATCATGTGTACAGGGCAACAACGTAGATTTCTTTAATTTATTGTTTATACCTGAAATATATGGAATTTCAATCCACCATCTATCGGTTTTATTACTTTTAAAGAAAATCATTTCTTCTTCAAGCGTTACTATATATTTAATGTAGTTTTCTCTGACTCCGAAAGGATACTCTTGTGATCTATAATGAAATCCTTCTATAAAATACCACAGAATTTGCGAAACTAACACCGCTTCTTGTGGTGTACTATTATGATTAAAAACTCCAAAAGACGAAACTTTATCACTTATCCCCGCATATCTCGCTAGCGAACAAATTTCTTTTCCATTAAATCCATTAGGAGCAAATGTACTAAAATTAGCTGAATTTGAAGTCTTTACAGACAATAAATCGAAACTCACCAAATCAGCATCTCTAAAAACCGGCTCTGCAATTGCTAAATTATTACACACTTCACCTAAACGATACGCATCAAAATATAATTTCTCTATCAAATCAATTTCTTCCTGCGAATTATAATAGGTTTGATAACCAATATTACTAAAATTAAACAAATTATTTGGTTCTTCAACAATCATTTTTGTTAAGTAAGAATTTGCCTGCATACTTTGTTCTTTTGCAAAATCAAATTTATTATCGACAGAAACCATATTAACCATTTGTTCTAATTGATCGTAAGCGCGATACATGGCGTAAGTCAAGTCTTGAGAACCTCCAATTATTAGTGGAACAATTTTATTCTTTACTAGCTGCTCAACAGTTGTTTTTAAAACATAATAGGTATCTTCTAACGAACTCCCTGCAACTACATCTCCTAAATCGACTATTTGCGTTTGCCAATTACCAGGAAACAAACTATAGAATTCTTTTCGAATACTAGTCAAATCAACTTCATTACGACTTGACAAACCTCTGTTTTCCAGCACTCCAATAACCGCAATAGAAACATTATCTAACACCGGGAAATCAGTATCTGTATGAAACACTACTTTTTTACCCAAAGTTTGTGGTGACAATCCTTGAATAAATTCTAAAAAACCAGCATCTAAAGGTTGTAAAAAATCAAATGCCATAGATTATTTCTTTTTTGCTACAGTTTTTTTAGCCGCCGGCTTTTTAGCCGCTGCCTTCTTTGCAGGAGCTTTTTTAGCTGGAGCTTTCTTTTCAATCAATTCTTTTACTTCTTCCAATGTCATTGCAGCAGCATCGACATCTTTACTCAATTCAATTTTGACTTTCCCTTTGGTAATCACCGAACGTCCCCAACGGGCTTTTTCTACTAAAATACCTTCGGCTTCCCAATTGTGAATTACCTTATCGATATTCTTTTGTAATTTATCTTCAATCAACTCTACAATATCTGATTGTGAAAGATTATCAAAATCGTATTTCTTACTTACATTAATAAACAATCCGTTCCATTTGATGAAAGGACCAAAACGCCCCACACCTTTCTGTACCGGTTCATCTTTGTAAGTAGCGATTGGCGCATCGGCTTTTGCTTTATCGTCAATCAATTCCTGCGCTCTTTCCATCGTAACGTCTAACGGTTCCTCTCCTTTTGGCAAAGAAATAAAAGCACTTCCATGACGTACGTAAGGACCAAAACGACCATTACTTACCTCAACTTCTTCTCCTTTATATGTACCTAAATTTTTAGGCAATAAAAATAAATTCAAAGCATCCTCTAAAGTGATGTTTCCAATATTTTGTTCTGTACGCAAACTCGCGAACTGTTTATTTTCGTCATCAGCATCTCCAATTTGCGCCATAGGACCAAACTTACCTAAACGAACACTAACCGGTTTTCCTGTTTTAGGATCTTTCCCTAAGATTCTTTCTCCGCTTTCTCTCTCAGCGTTTTCTTCAACATTTTTAACCGTTGGATGAAAATGATCGTAAAAATCCTGCATCATTTTGGCCCATTCGATATTTCCTTCTGCGATTTCGTCAAAATCCTGTTCTACTTTAGCAGTGAAATTATAATCTAAAATGGTTTCGAAATTTTTCACCAAGAAATCAGTTACAATCGTTCCAATATCTGTTGGCACTAATTTCCCTTTATCCGAACCTGTATTTTCTTTCAACAGCTTCTCCCCTAGTTTCCCAGCTTGAAGTGTTAATTGTGTATAGTTTCTTTCTTGCCCTTCTAAGTTTCCTTTCTCAACATAATTTCTGTTGATAATTGTAGAGATAGTTGGTGCGTATGTAGACGGACGACCGATTCCTAATTCTTCCAGTTTCTTAACTAAAGAAGCTTCAGTATATCTTGCTGCTGGTCTTGTATATCTTTCCGTTGCTGTGATGTAATTGTTTTGCAATTTCTCATTCACTTTCATGGCTGGCAACATTCCTTCTTGCTCTTCTTCATCGTCATCATGACCTTCCAAATAGACTTTAAGGAAACCTTCAAACTTGATTACTTCTCCTGAAGCTGTAAATAATTCTTTATGATTATTAGCCTCAATTTTTACATTAGTACGTTCCAATTCAGCATCGCTCATTTGAGACGCCAATGTTCTTTTCCAAATCAAATCATACAAACGCGCTTGATCTCTATCGATGTTTACCGTGTGACGTGACATGTCTGTAGGACGAATCGCCTCGTGTGCTTCCTGAGCTCCTTTACTTTTGTTTGTAAAAGTTCTAGGCTTAGAAAATTCTTTCCCGTAAGACGAAATGATTTCAGCCTGGGCCGCATCCATCGCCTCTTTAGAAAGATTCACACTGTCCGTTCTCATATACGTAATCAATCCGGCTTCGTACAAACGTTGTGCTAATTGCATGGTAATTCCAACCGGCAAATACAATTTACGAGCGGCTTCCTGTTGCAAAGTAGACGTTGTAAAAGGAGCTGTTGGTGATTTTTTGGTAGGTTTTGTTTCTAAATCTGCTACCTTATATATAGAACCGATATTTTGGCTTAAAAAATCTTCGGCTTCTTTTTTAGTATTGAAATTCTTTGGCAATTTGGCCTTAAATGATTTACCCGCTTCGTTTGTGAATTCGGCCACAACAGAATAAGACGCCACCGCTTTGAAATTTTGAATCTCACGTTCACGCTCTACAATTAGCCTCACAGAAACCGATTGCACACGACCGGCCGACAAACCTCCTTTAATTTTTCTCCATAAAACCGGAGACAATTCGTAACCTACCAAACGGTCTAATACACGACGCGCTTGTTGGGCATTCACTAAATTGTAATCTATTTCACGCGGATTATCGATTGCTTTAAGAATCGCATTTTTGGTAATTTCATGAAAAACAATACGCTTGGTTTTTTTAGGATCCAGCTTTAATTCTTCTGCAAGGTGCCAGGAAATTGCTTCTCCCTCACGGTCCTCATCGGAAGCCAACCAAACCATTTCGGCATTCTTAGATAATGATTTCAGTTTGGTAACCAATGCTTTCTTATCGGCGGAAACTTCGTATTTGGGCTTGAACCCGTTCAATACATCTACTCCTATTTCTTTAGAAGGCAAGTCGGCAATGTGCCCGTAACTTGACTCAACTTGAAAGTCGCTCCCCAGAAATTTTTCGATTGTTTTTGCCTTTGCAGGTGACTCAACTATAACTAAATTCTTTGCCATTATGTATTTTATTTCTTCGGCAAAAGTATGTGAATTTTTTAAATATTGGGGTTTTGGGGGTTTTAAAAGTAAAAATTGTCGTTGAGAGGTGTTTTTTCTTGGCTTAGATTGTTGAGATTTTACTTGAATTTGGAGGGCTTGAATTTTATAGATTGAAAGACCGAGGAGGCAATTTACAAATTGAATTTAATCAGTCAGTCTACAAAGATGATAAGAAAAAGTTGTTATTGAAAATCATTAAACATCGAATAAAAACCAATTTGTAAACAGTAACTTACACCAATTAATAAGGGCTTAGAGGTTATAATGGGAGTCAGTGAATAAATTAATCATTAGAAATTGAGTGCTTTCTTTCAAAATTTCGGTATATTTGCTTGTAACAGAGCGATAATATTAAAATAAATAGTAACCGTTTTGAGAAATCGAAACACAATTAAAACAAAATGAGTACAGGAACAGTAAAATTTTACAATGAAGCAAAAGGATTTGGATTCATTACAGAAGCAGGTGTAGGAGAACATTTCGTTCATGCATCAGGATTAATTGACCAAATCAAAGAAGGCGACACTGTTGAATTTGAATTAGAAAATGGTAAAAAAGGATTAAATGCTGTGCAAGTGCGCGTGATTTAATTACCAATCCATAAAATAAGCATACAAAAAGCAAACCTTCACCGGTTTGCTTTTTTATTTAATAAAATCCTTATAACAGTTTTGAATAAGAGACATAGGATTGCCTCGAATAAACTTTTGTTAAATCGCGACTGCCATCTTGTCAGATTTTTTGTTTTGCATTATATTTGCCAGAGAATTTGACTTATGGAAAAGATTATTGAAGAAGACAAGCAAGGTACCAGCCTTGTTTTGGAACAAAAAGAAGGAAATACCAAGAAACTTTTTATTGAAAGTTACGGCTGTGCGATGAATTTTTCGGATAGTGAAATCGTAGCTTCCATTTTAACCAATCAAGGTTATAATACAACGCAAAAACTGGAAGAAGCCGATTTAGTTTTGGTGAACACCTGCTCTATTCGTGACAAAGCAGAACAAACGGTACGTAAACGTTTAGAAAAATACAACGCCGTAAAGCGCATTAACCCTGGAATGAAAGTGGGCGTTTTAGGTTGTATGGCAGAACGTTTGAAAGATAAATTTCTGGAAGAAGAAAAAATAGTCGACCTAGTTGTAGGTCCTGACGCTTATAAAGATTTACCGAATTTATTGGCTGAAGTCGAAGAAGGCCGCGATGCCATTAACGTAATTTTATCGAAAGATGAAACCTATGGTGATATTTCACCGGTACGATTGATGAGCAACGGAATTACCGCTTTAGTATCTATTACGCGTGGTTGTGATAATATGTGTACGTTTTGCGTGGTACCTTTTACCCGTGGACGTGAACGTAGTCGTGAACCGCAAAGCATCATGAAGGAAATTCAGGATTTGTGGGACAAAGGATTTAAAGAAATTACGCTTTTGGGTCAAAATGTAGACAGCTACCTTTGGTATGGTGGCGGATTGAAAAAAGATTTTGTCAATGCTACCGAAATGCAAAAAGCTACTGCAGTTGATTTTGACCAATTACTGGAAATGGTTGCTGTTGGTTTTCCTAAAATGAGAATCCGTTTTTCAACGTCTAATCCTCAGGATATGCACGAAAGTGTGTTACATGTAATTGCAAAATATTCGAACATCTGTAAACACATACACTTACCGGTACAATCAGGAAGCAATAGAATTCTGAAAGAAATGAACCGTTTGCATACGCGTGAAGAGTATATGACTTTGATTGATAAAATCAGAGCTATTATTCCAAACGCCTCTATTTCACAAGACATGATTGCCGGTTTTCCAACAGAAACAGAACAAGACCATCAAGACACTTTAAGTTTGATGGAATATGTGAAATATAATTTTGGTTATATGTATTCGTATTCAGAACGCCCAGGAACACTAGCTGGTCGTAAAATGGAAGACGATGTAACCGAAGAAACTAAAGCCAGAAGATTACAACAAATAGTCGATTTACAACAAAAACACGCTTGGTTGCGCAGTGAAGAATTCATTGGACAAACCGTAGAAGTTTTGGTAGAGAAAGTTTCTAAAAAATCAACCGAAGAGTTTTCAGGAAGAAATTCACAAAGTATCACCGTGGTTTTCCCAAAAGAAAACTACAAGATTGGTGACTTTGTTATGGTTGAAATTGAAAGCTGTACATCTGGAACATTGAAAGGAAAAGCAGTAGGCTATTCACAAATGAGTTAAAAAAATAACATGGAATCAATTCAAGCTATAAAACAACGATTTGAGATTATTGGGAATGACCCAAAACTAAATCGCGCCATAGAAAAAGCCATTCAGGTCGCCCCTACCGACATTTCGGTATTGGTAGCTGGGGAAAGTGGTGTTGGTAAAGAAAATATTCCAAAAATCATACATTCACTATCCCACAGAAAACACGGAAAATACATAGCCGTAAACTGTGGCGCCATTCCAGAAGGAACTATTGACAGTGAACTTTTCGGTCACGAAAAAGGAGCTTTTACTGGAGCTACAGGAACCCGTGAAGGGTATTTTGAAGTAGCTGATGGCGGAACCATATTCTTGGATGAAGTCGGCGAATTACCTCTGACCACCCAAGTACGTTTGTTGCGAGTTTTAGAAAATGGTGAATTCATCAAAGTAGGTTCATCACAAGTACAAAAAACAAACGTGAGAATTGTAGCTGCAACGAATGTCAATTTATTTGACGCGATTGAAAAAGGAAAATTCCGTGAAGATTTATACTATAGATTAAGTACAGTTGACATTCCTTTACCTCCTTTAAGAGACAGAAAAGACGACATTCACTTGTTATTTAGAAAATTTGCTGCCGATTTTGCTCACAAATACAAAATGCCACCATTGCGACTAGATGACAATGCCGTACAAGTGTTGCAGAAATTTCGCTGGAGCGGAAATATTCGTCAGTTGCGAAATGTAGCCGAACAAATTTCGGTTTTAGAAACTAACAGAGACATTACAGGAACTACTTTGCTTTCGTATTTACCACAAGAAGGAAACAATTTACCTTCGGTGATTAAAGATAAAAAATCGGAAAGTGATTTTTCAACCGAAAGAGATATTTTATACAAGGTTCTTTTTGATATGAAAAGTGACTTGAATGACCTGAAGAAACTGACTTTAGAATTAATGAAAAGTGGTTCTGCCAAAGCACATGAAGTCAACCCGAATCTGATTCAGAAAATATACGGTTCCAAAGAAAAAGAAAGCGAAATTTCTTTCGAAGAAGAACCAAGGGCCGCTATTCTTGCCACACAAAACGACGACAATGACTTTGACGAGGATGATGAAGATTATCTTTTTGCCGAAACCGTTGAAGAGGAAGATTCGCTTCGATTAGACGAAAAAGAAATTGAACTCATCAAAAAGGCCTTAGACAGAAACAAAGGAAAACGAAAAGCCGCTGCTGATGAACTGGGAATTTCAGAAAGAACGTTGTACAGAAAAATCAAACAATTCGACTTATAAAAATTGTTACTCCTGAATTGTCAATTGTCAGCCGAATGAATATCTTTGGCTTTTTATAATTAAAATGAAATACACCAAATACATCATTGCATTAACGATACTTTTTACTTTCAGTGGTTGTTCAGTCTACAACTTTACTGGAACGGGTAAAATAGATGCTAAAACATTTCAAGTCAATTATTTCCAAAACGTTTCGGAATTGATTGAGCCTGGAATTGAACGTGATTTCACTTTACGCTTACAAGATTTAATTCAAAATCAAACCAACTTAAACTTAACTGCAAATGACGGTGATTTAGTTTATGAAGGAGAGATAGTTGATTATAGAATTTCACCCATGACCGCTACTGCCGATTTGACTGCAGCACAAAATAGGTTAGCAATTACCGTCAATTTACGATTTTCGAATAAAAACAAATCGGAAGAAGATTTTGAAAAACGCTTTTCCTTTTTCTACGATTATGCAGGTGACCAACAATTAACTGGCGCCCAATTGAGAACCGCTCTAGATGAAATTTTTGAGCGTATTACACAAGACATATTTAACGACACGCTGGCAAAGTGGTAACAATGAATGCAACTGAATACACATACCTACTTAATAAGCCTGATGCCATAAATGACAATCAGTTGATTGATCTTGACAAAATCTTGGTCGAATTCTCGTACTTTCAAAGTGCCAGAAGTTTACAATTAAAAGGTTTATACAAACAAGATAGTTTTAAGTACAATCATGCCTTAAAAAATACAGCAGCTTATACTACAGACAGAGCAATTCTATTTGATTTTATTACTTCAGAAAATTTTACAGGAATCCAGAAAGACTATTTTGAAGAAAAAAAATCCGAAGTACTCGATATTGATGTTGTAGACAGTACCGTTATTTCGGAAGTAAAAACAGAAAACACATTAGAGCAATCGATTATTTCTTCTATAAAAGAAGCAAATCAAGACAACATTGAGGAAGCTCAAGAAAAAACGATTGAAGTTATAACCATTGAAGAAAAACTAGAAATAGGCAAACCTTTAGAATTTAACACTAAAGAAACGCATTCCTTCCAAGAATGGCTACAGCTGGCCAAAACAAAACCTATTGAAAGGGAGGAAAACCCAGAAAAGGAAAAAAAATTGGCTTCAAAATTAGAAATTATAGATAAATTTATTGAGGCAAATCCGAAAATTCCACAAGTGGGAAAAGAAACCAAAGATGATAAAATCCCAGTAATTTCAATTAAAACCGAAGACACTTCGTATTTAATGACCGAGACTTTAGCCAAAGTTTACTTGGAACAAAAAAAATACAATAAAGCAATTCAAGCATATGAAATATTAATTTTGAAATATCCAGAAAAAATTACTTTCTTTGCAGACCGAATTTCAGACATAAAAAAGTTACAACAAAATAATAATAATTAGACAATGAGCACATTCACAATTTTTTTAGTGTTAATCACTATAGTTTGTTTTTTATTAATCGTAGTTATCATGGTTCAAAACCCTAAAGGAGGAGGTTTATCTTCAACTTTTGGAAGTTCACAAATGATGGGTGGTGTACAAAAAACAACTGACTTTTTAGACAAGAGTACTTGGTACTTATCAGGAGCCTTAATCATATTGATTTTAATGTCAAGTTTAAGTTTCACAGGAGGTAACAGTGACACAGGTTCTAAAGTTATTGATGAAAGCGCTGTAACAGCTCCAGCTATTCCTTCAGCAGCTCCAGCAGCAACTACAACTGCACCAGCTGAAACAACTGAAGCTAAAAAAGAAACTGCAACTGAAGCTACACCGGCGACAGAAGAAGCTAAAAAATAATTTCTTTCGAAATTCAATTCAAAATGCCAGCCTGTCAATGCTGGCATTTTTTATAAGAAATATTGTCAGTTTTAATCCCTTGGCATAATTTCTGAAAAAAGAAAAACATCATTAAATAATAACATAAATACATATAATTATGGCATTAAACATCAAACCACTTTCAGACCGCGTTCTTGTGGAACCTGTTGCTGCTGAAACACAAACTGCTTCTGGAATTTTTATTCCTGACACTGCAAAAGAAAAACCACAAAAAGGAAAAGTTGTAGCGGTAGGAAACGGTAAAAAAGACGAACCGTTAACAGTTAAAGTTGGTGATACCGTTCTTTACGGAAAATATGCTGGATCTGATTTGAAATTTGAAGGCAAAGATTACCTAATCATGCGTGAGGAAGATATTTTAGCAATCATCTAAATCAAATAAACGATTAAACGAATTAACACATAAACATTAAGATGGCAAAAGATATAAAATTTGATATTGAAGCACGTGACGGACTAAAACGTGGCGTAGACGCATTAGCAAATGCTGTAAAAGTAACATTGGGACCAAAAGGACGTAATGTAATCATTGGAAAATCATTTGGTGGACCAACCGTTACTAAAGATGGTGTTACTGTAGCAAAAGAAATAGAGTTGAAAGACCCATTAGAAAACATGGGAGCTCAAATGGTAAAAGAAGTAGCATCAAAAACCAACGATTTAGCTGGTGACGGAACTACAACTGCAACTGTTTTAGCCCAAGCTATCGTAAAAGAAGGTTTGAAAAACGTGGCTGCCGGTGCGAATCCAATGGATTTAAAAAGAGGTATCGATAAAGCTGTTGAAGCTATCGTTGCTGATTTGGCGAAACAAGCGAAAGTAGTTGGTAGCGATTCTGAGAAAATCAAACAAATTGCTTCTATCTCTGCCAATAACGACGAAGTGATTGGCGATTTAATCGCGACTGCTTTTGGTAAAGTAGGAAAAGAAGGTGTTATTACTGTGGAAGAAGCTAAAGGAACGGATACTTATGTAGATGTTGTAGAAGGAATGCAGTTTGACAGAGGTTATCTTTCTCCATATTTTGTGACCAATCCAGAGAAAATGGAAGCAGAATTAGAAAGCCCTTACATTCTTTTATACGACAAAAAAGTTTCTTCATTAAAGGAGTTACTTCCAATATTAGAACCTGTAGCACAATCAGGAAAACCATTATTGATTATTGCAGAAGATGTAGATGGTGAGGCTTTATCAACATTGGTAGTAAATAAATTACGTGGTGCCTTAAAAATCGCTGCTGTAAAAGCGCCAGGTTTTGGTGACAGAAGAAAAGCTATGTTGGAAGACATCGCAATTTTAACTGGCGGAACTGTAATCTCTGAAGAAAGAGGATTTACATTAGAAAACACAACGCTTGATATGTTAGGATCTTGCAAAAGAGTAACTATCGACAAAGATAATACAACCATTGTAAGTGGTGCTGGTGAAGCCGATATGATTAAAAATCGTGTAGGTCAGATTAAAGGTCAAATGGAAGCTTCAACTTCTGATTATGACAAAGAAAAATTGCAAGAACGTTTGGCTAAATTAGCCGGAGGAGTTGCTGTTCTTTATGTTGGTGCTGCTTCTGAAGTGGAAATGAAAGAGAAAAAAGACAGAGTTGACGATGCTTTACATGCAACACGCGCTGCTGTTGAAGAAGGAATTGTTGCTGGCGGTGGTGTCGCTTTACTTCGCGCTAAAGGTGTTTTGGCTAAATTAAAAGCTGACAATGCTGACGAAGCAACAGGAATTCAAATTGTATCTCGTGCTGTAGAAGCTCCGTTGAGAACAATTGTAGAAAACGCTGGTCTTGAAGGTTCGGTAGTAGTCGCTAAAGTAGCTGACGGAAAAGGAGATTTTGGATATAATGCTAAAACCGACGAATACGTTGATATGTTAAAAGCCGGAATTATTGATCCTAAAAAAGTAACGCGTGTAGCGCTTGAAAATGCGGCTTCAGTTGCTGGAATGATTTTGACTACAGAATGTGCTTTAATAGAAATTAAAGAAGAAAACGCTGGTGGCGGAATGCCAATGGGCG
>JASLID010000042.1 GCA_030153045.1 Flavobacterium sp. | reverse complement strand
GATTCTTCTGGGCTGAATCAATTAGGATTTCCTTTTCAACTGTATCTTCTTTGGAACAAGAAGAGGCAAAAACAAGTAGGGAAACAATCGATAATTTTAAGGCATTTTTTGTCATGTTTGATTATTTTTTAAGATTATTCCTACTAAAATATAAAAAATAATTTAAAAAACACTGACTTACAGCTAATTAAAATTAAGTACTAAAAACTACTATTGTAGTATATAACAAAAAAAGCCTCGAAATTATCGAGGCTTTTTCAATTATTCAGATTGTTACAGATCTTCTTTTACATCTGCATCTGGTGCATTTTTCTTTACTGATTCAATTCCGTTATCACGAGCAGCTACTGATTCGTACATTTCACTGGTTCCAATGTTTTGACCATTTGCTGCTTTTAAATTAAAATACGGTTTTCCGCTTTTAGATTCAAGTCGGTCGAAACGAGCATCGTCTGGCGAGTTTTTCTTAACCGATTCTATTCCGTTATCGCATGCTGCTCTGGTAGTATACGCTTCACTTGTTAAAATAACTTGACCGTTACCTGCTTTTAATACAAACTGATATTCACCGTTTGTTCTTTTAGAAATTAAAAATGATCCCATAAATAAAAATTATACATTAGTAATTAACTTGCTTCATCTTAAAGCTTGTACTAATATAGTAAGATATTTATTACGAAGGCTTTTTTAAACAAAAAAAAGCTCCGAATTACTTCGGAGCTTTTGCGTTATTTAGGGTGGCTGACCGGGTTCGAACCGGCGACCCTCGGCACCACAAACCAATACTCTAACCAGCTGAGCTACAACCACCATTTATTTAACGAGTGCAAAGATATTGTAAAAGTTGGGTTTTGCAAATAAAAAAATAAAAAAATTATATCAAATCTCCTAAACTATTGACAGCCAAATACCTTTCAACAGTAAATCCTTCCCCATATTCAGTACCAATTAGCCGTCCTAGGTCTTGTGCGCGGTACTTTACACTGTCTAAAAAGTTCTTTGATGTAATTGGCGTTTCAGGTTCACTTGCGTTTGGATTGTAAAATTGAGAATCGTAAGCCTGTATTGCTTCCATTTTTATATCCATAAAACCAGTTACATCAACAACAAAATCAGGCTCAATGTTTTTCCATTGAATGTAATGATAAACCACTTTTGGCCTCCATGGTTCTTGAATAGCTCCTTCAAAACTAGTTTCTATTTTTAATAACCCGGACAAAAAACAAGAATCTGAAACCAATTTGCTTCCTTTACCATGATCAATATGGCGATCATCAATGGCATTACAAATCACAATTTCGGGTTGGTATTTTCTTATCATACGAATCACTTCCAATTGGTGCTTTTCGTTATTTTTAAAGAACCCATCTCTAAAATTAAGATTTTCTCTAACTGATACATTTAAAATTTTAGCTGCATTATCAGCTTCGGTATCTCTAATTTCTGCTGTCCCTCGAGTACCTAATTCACCTCGAGTTAAATCGACAATTCCTACTGATTTCCCTAAAGAAATTTCTTTAGCAATTGTTGCCGAACAACCCAGTTCGACATCATCAGGATGTGCTCCAAAAGCAAGTATATCTAATTTCATTATAAAATTCTTTTCATCGTTATTGATTTGTTGACAGTTTCATTCCACTCGGCTTCGGGTTTACTGTCTTTCGTTATTCCGCAACCTATAAACAATGCGACAGCGTTATCTTTTACTTTCATGCAACGTAAGTTAACGTACAAATCAGTTGCATTATCATTGTTATTAAAATCATGATTAATTTCGCCTAGAAAACCAGTGTAATACTCTCGATTGTAACCTTCATTCTCCAAAATAAAATCTTTAGCCAATACTTTTGGCAAACCACAAACAGCTGGCGTAGGATGCAAAATATCCACTACTTTTTTAAGATTCGAATCTGAATTTAATGTTCCTTCAATATCTGTTCTTAAATGCAATAAGCTTCCTGCTCTTGTGGTGTATGGACTTGAAACATTTATTTCGGTTGCTGCATCTTTTAGGTTTTCTAATATAAATTGCGTTACAAACTCCTGCTCTACCCTTTCTTTATTTTGCCATACAACAGGCTCCATATCTTGAAAAATTTGTGTGCCGGCTAATGCCATCGAGTTGAATTTGCTTTCTTTAGCATTTAACAGTTTTTCTGGTGTTGCCCCCATCCACATGCCTATTTTTGGGTGATACCAACAATAACAGAATGCAGTGGGATATTGCTGTAACATTTTTTCAAATACTACTTCCAAATCAAATTGGTCAACAGCTACAATTTCTGTTCTAGACAAAACTACTTTACTAAAAGTTCCTCTATTTATTTCGTCGATTCCCTTTTGTACTAAATTTTCGAAAGCAGATTTCTTTTCTACATCTGAATCAAATTCAATCACATTTGTATTTAATTCATTTTCAAAATAAACAGTATTATAATTTACTTCCGATTTATCGAAAGGAAAAATAATAGGATCTCCTTCAAATGGAGCAAATACAAATCCTTTTTCGGACAAACTATTGGAATAATACAGATGGTCATCTTCTTGAAAAACGCCAACAATCGTTTTTGCATTCGGTTTTCGGTAAATAACAAAAGGCAAATTTTGTTTCTTATGTTGTGAAACTTTCTGAAAAATTGAATGCATACTTATTTTTTTATTGGTAAAATCATATTGGTCAATTTACAAATTGAAACCAAATTCCCTTCATCATCAACAATTCTTATTTCCCAAAGATGGATTGATTTTCCTTTATGAAGAATTTTAGCTGTTGCAAAAACAGTTCCTTCACGTTTGCTTTTTAAATGATTGGCAGAAATTTCTATGCCTCGTGCTTCAAAATTTTCTCTATCAATATGTAAAAAAGAAGCCATACTCCCCACACTTTCAGCTAATGCTACAGTAGCTCCACCGTGAAGTAATCCCATAGGTTGATGTACTCTAGGATTTACTGGCATTTTAGCTACTAAAAAATATTCACCAGCATCTATATATTCTATTTGAAGTGTTTCCATCAAGGTGTTTTGACAGACATTATTGCAAAATGTAAGAATTTCCTCCTTATTATACGTCATATCGTGTGTTTGTTAATCAAATTTACGAAATATAGAATAAAATTTTTAATTGATAAGAATAAAAAACTATTTCATTCGTTTACTCATTTTCACTATTTTTATCAAAAATTAAACACATAATGCGTTATTTAACCCTGATATTTTTTGTTTTTGCATTATCATTAACTTCTTGCCGTAAAGATTTTGATACTAAAGCTAGTGATGGCCATTTAGAATTTTCGAAAGCAACGGTTTATTTAGACACTGTTTTTACTAATGTAGGTTCAAGTACATACACTTTAAAAGTATACAACCGAAGCAATGATGACATCAATATCCCTTCCATCGCTTTAGGTAAAGGCGTTAATTCGAAATACCGTATTATGGTGGATGGCATGACAGGTCGTGATGGAAAATTCTTTGAAAATGTAGAACTTTTAGCCAATGACAGTTTGTATGTTTTTATTGAAGAAACTGCCGATATTGCTGATGCCAACCCTACCGATATGCTTTATACTGATCAAATTTTATTTGACGGTGGTTCTAATCAACAAAAAGTAGACTTGGTTACCTTAATTCAAGATGCTGTTTTTTTATATCCTGAAAGATTTAATGATGGTACTTACGAGTCATTACAGATAGGTCCAAATCCTGAAGATACAATTTATGGTTTTTTTCTTGATGAAAACGATCCCATTCATGGAGACGAATTGCATTTTACTAATGCGAAACCGTATGTGATTTATGGTTATGCGGCTGTTCCTCCAAATAAAACTTTAACTATAGATCCTGGTGCAAGAGTTCATTTCCATGCCGAATCAGGGTTAATTGTTGCGAACACCGGTAGTATTCAGGTAAACGGATTACCTTCAACCGATCCCGTATTACTTGAAAATGAAGTGATTTTTGAAGGTGATCGATTAGAACCTGGTTTTGCAGAAGTCCCAGGACAGTGGGGAACTGTTTTATTAACGCAAGGAAGTACAAATAATAGTTTCAATCATATTACTATTAAAAATGCATCGGTTGGAATTTTTATTCAGGGGCAAGATGCCACAACGGTTCAAATAAAAAACACACAGATTTACAACTCTTCTAATGTGGGGATTTTAGCTCGAACGGGTAAAATTAATGGAGAAAATATTGTTATTAATAAAGCTGGACAGTATGCATTAGCTTGTACTCTTGGAGGAGCTTACGATTTTACACACTGTACTTTTGCTAATTATTGGAGTGGCGGTAACAGACAAACTCCTACTGTTTTATTGGACAATACCTATAAACAAGATGGTACCTTATTTGTATCTGAATTAGTTCAAGCTAATTTTACGAATTGTATTATTTATGGTCCAAACAATATCGAATTGGGTTTAAATAAGGATAACGGAACGGGTTTTAGTTACAATATAAGCTATTGTTTAGTACGATTTAATGATACAAACAATCAATTTACAAGCAATCCTTTGTATGCTGATTTTTTAAGTGAGACAACCAACTTACGAAGCAATAGTCAAACTGCGAATGACCCGAAGTTTAAAAACACTAGTAAGAATAATTTACGTATTTTAAATAATTCAGCAGCTATTGGTAAAGGAAATCCTGCTTTTTTAGTTCCTGTAGATGCTGATGGGAAAACAAGAACAACTACTCCACCTGATTTAGGAGCGTATGAGCATTTGTTGTAGCGGATATAACTGAGTTAGCCGTAATTTTAGCAGAACGAAACGAATTCAACAACTAAGTTATTATGTTTGGACTTTTCAAATCAAATGGTCAAAAATTACCTGAATTCAAAAAATTAAATGAATCAGAAATAAAAGATAAATATTTTTATAGAATCGCAAGCTGGAATTGGTTAAATGAGGATTCAATAAGTGTATTAGATCCGAAAAGTCCAAGAATGATAACAATGGATGCGTGGCCACAATTAGTTTTTTTAGAAGCTAATGGTCAAAAGACAATTGAAGAATTTGTTCTTCATATGGCTAAACAATATAAAAAAATACCAAATGAATTGGATGACGTAATATTGCACCAGATAGATCAATTGTTTAAAGAAGGATTAATTAATCTAAATGACGAAAAAGTAAAACTAAACGTTGATTTTGTTGGTCCAATAAAAAAATAAAACTACGGCTAACAGTGGTTTGAGCAAGTGGGTTTAAGGGAAAATTTCAACATTTTTTTACATATTTGGCTTTAGTAATAAACAAACTAAAGGAACAAAAATACCAACCTTCTCAAAGCTGACCACACGTTAGCGGCCATTATCACGTGAAATCAGAAAACTAACCTAATCAAGAAACAATGACAAGAACCTTTACTATTATCGCTTTTATTTTTAGCTTGAGTATAAACGCACAAATTTCAAAGTGTAATACAGCACACATTGGCACTTTTGAACTAGATTCAAAAGAGTATGGAATTTTGAAAATTGAGCGAACTGAAAATTCTCAAATTGAAACAAATGAGTTTATGGGAGTTCAGGCTAGATATGATGTTATCTGGATAGATGATTGCCATTATGAACTTCGAAATAAAAAAGTTCTTAAAGGAGAAACTCATCCTGAAAGTAAATCAACAGATGTCCTGAAAGCTGAAATTTTAAAAGTTGAAGGTTCCAAAATATTTTTGAGACTCAGCTCCAATTTTTCAGATTTTGTTACAGATTGCGAAATAATGAAAATAAAGTAACGGCCGTTAACAGCGGTTTTAAGCAAATGGGAGTTTCGAATTTAACTGAAAGTTCTTTTTATATATTTGGCTTTGGTCTAAAACCGAAAATTAAGTAATAAAAGTCCCCACTGCTTAAAGCCCCGGAACGTAAGTAACCATTTTTGGACGCGAAAAATCCTGAATGTTATTGAATCAAAAGAATTATAAACGAATTAATTTTATAATATGATAACTTCAATCATCCGATTTTCAAACATCATTTTAGTCGCTCTGTTGGCAGGGGCAAGTTTTGGAATATGGATGGGTTTCAACCCAATGAATTATTCAGCCTCAACATATATTGAGCAACAACAACATCTTGTTCTCTCACTTCAAACTTTGTTGGTTTCGTTGGTAATTATAGCAACATTAGTGACGATTACTTCCGCTTTTCTTCAACGGAAAAACAAAAATATTTTCATTGCTTCGCTATTTGCAGCATTATTTCTTTTATCATGTATATTTATAACACGGCTTGGTAATCTGCCTATTCAAACAGAAATACTGACATGGAAGACTAATTCTTTTCCCGAAAATTGGACAATATTGCGGGACAAATGGTGGACATTTCACATCATGCGGACAATTGCAGAGTTGATTGCGTTGGCTCTTGTTGCTTGGGCGAATGTTCAAAAAACAACTGATTGAATGAAATCACATTACTTTGCAAGAAATTAAAAACGGAGGTTTTGAGCAAGTGAGGGTTTAAAGCCTCAAGCTGAATGTTTTTTTTTGTACATTTAACTTCGTAAAAATCGAAAATAAAGCAATAGAAGTCCCTGCTGCTTAAAGCCAGCAAGAAGACGTTGTAGTGCATTTACTAACACTAATCTAAAATCATGTTATGAAAACACTTTTATCTCTTATTCTCTTGGTATTTTGTCTGAATCTTTCGGCTCAAAAAACTGAAGATCCAGTACGAAAAACAATTACTGAACTGTATAAACAATTATCAAATCGAAACGCAAAGAAACTAAAACTATATTGCACCAACGATATTCAAATCCTGGAAAGTGGTAGAGTATGGAATCTTGACACGCTGGTAAAAAAAACAAATCAAAACAAATCTATAGACTTCAGGAGAGTGAACAAGATTAATTTCGTAAATGTCCATACCGAAACCAATACGGCTTGGACAACTTATAACAACAGAGCCGATATAATAAAAGATGGCAAACGTTATAAAATTCATTGGTTAGAAACTGCCATTCTGATAAGAGATAAAAAATCTTGGAAAGTTAAAGTTTTACATTCTACCCTTGTAAAAAGAGAACAATTAAGCGTACAATAACATCTATTTTATGGACAATACATTAAGCTGAATTAGATTTAAAGTGAGAAACTAAATAACAATTCTAAATGGCTGAAAAGAAATCAAAACTGGTAGAAATAAAAACAAAACCAACCTCTGCCAGCGTGGAAGATTTTATAAACAGTGTTCCCGATGAGCAAAAGCGGAAAGACAGTTTTGTGCTTATGGAAATGATGAAAAGCGCCACCGGGGAAGAACCTGTATTGTGGAGCAGTTCGATTATTGGTTTTGGTAATAAAAGATACAAAAGCCCTACTACTGGTAGAGAAGTAGATTGGTTAAGAATAGGTTTCTCTCCGCGTAAAGCAAATTTATCGTTATATGTTAGTATTGGCATTAAAGAGCATGCAGCTGCTCTTGAAAAATTGGGTAAGCATAAGACTGGTGTTGGCTGTCTTTACATCAATAAGTTGGAGGAGATTGATTTGGAAGTTCTAAAAGGAATCATCAATACTTCATTAAAGAAAAAGTAAAATGCTTAACTGAGGTTTGGCTCCATTTCACCATTCAAAAAAGACAGTACTTGTGTATTAAAAATGGTCGATTGCTCTACATTAACCACATGCCCGCATTTTTCTATAACCACTAATTTTGACGATTTATAATGTTTTTCGACCACTTTTCTAACCGAAGGCAAAAACATATAATCCTCTTCTCCCATTACATAAAGTGTGGGTATATTTAATTCTACTTGACGAAACCATTTGAGTACCGGATTGATCTCGGCTGTGAGTTTAAACCAACGTATGAACTCTTTTTGATATAGTTTTTTGGCTTCATTAATAAACAACAAACGAGATTGTTTGTGATTTTTATTAGGCATGATGACAAAGGCGAAAAACTTATACAAGACTAAATAAGGTAATACATATTTAAAGATATTTCCCAAACGCATTAAAATTTGAGATCGGAAGTTCATTTTTAAAATAGCACCTCCCATAATCATACTTTTCACTCTTTCAGGATGTATTTCGGCGAGTTGACGAATAACTATTGTGCCTAACGATATGCCTACAAAATGAGAAGTTTCAATTTTTAGATGATTGATGACTTCAATAACATCATTCGCGATAGATTTGAAGGTATACTTTTGATTAAAAGCTTTTTTAATTTGTGCATTTGAACTTCCGTGACCACGCAAATCCAATAACAACACATTGTAATACTTTTGAAAATCACGAATTTGTTTAAACCAAATAGAAGAGCTTCCGCCGGCACCATGTACAAATGTTACCCATTGATCACTCGATTCGTTTTTATAAATAGTATAGTTTATCACAAAATTGATTTTTGCAAATGTAATGATTTAATGAAACTGAGCATCACCAATTCTTTCGTGTAGTTTTTTAAAATAATCGAAAGCTTTAACCAATCGGGAGCCATACCATGAAAACATTTCTCCGTCTACAAAAACAGTCATGGCGTGATGCGTATGTCGGCCCAATTCAAATGCGTGCTTATCTTTAAACGGAAAAGGCTCGGAAGACAGAAAAACAATATCAGGATCACCTTGAATTCGCATTTTTTGAATCACAATTTCTGGATATCGTCCTTCGTATTTAGGATTATTGTCGTAGATGTTTTCAAATTTATTCAGTTTGAGCAATTCATTAATAAAATTATCTCCTCCGGCGACCATATAAGGGTTGGCCCAAATAAAATACGCTACTTTCTTATGCGTTTTATCTTGAATGAAATTTTGAAAATCCTGATAAGCAAAGTTTATTTTATTAATCCATTTTTGAGATTCGGTTCTTTTATTAAACAATTCCCCAAAGTCTTGAATCATTTGCTGATTGTCTTCAATCGTTATCACATTGGTTACCCAAACTGGGCAAATTTGAGACAATTCTTCAACTATTTCTAAAGTATTTTCTTCTTTATTGGCAATAATAATATCGGGTTGTAAAGCCAGTATTTTATCGTATTTGACTTTTTTTGTTCCGCCAATTATTGTCTTTGTTGATTTTAAATGAAACGGATGTACGCAAAACTTGGTTATACCAACAATGCTTTCTTCCAATCCTAAATCATGCAATAATTCGGTTTGAGAAGGTACAAGTGAAACAATTCGTTTAGGGGTCGATTGAAAAGTGTGGTAAGTCCCTAATTGATCAATAAAAGTTTTCAATTTAATCTTTCTTTATTTTAAATCCGTCAGGAAACATTAATGTTAGAAAAGCAGCAATTAAGAGGAAGTTAAATTCAACGCCGTTTCTTCCGCCACCTACAACATACCAACCATCGGGTAAATGAACCATAAAAATGCCTATAATTAGTATTAGAATAGTAATTATCGAAGCGGGTTTAATGTATTTATTCAATAGCAATAAAATGGCAGTAGCCAAATGAGATAATTTGATTAACCAAGCTATTAAAACCCCAAAAGGAGCAAAACCGATGGTATTTAAGTATAAATTTCCGAAATCATTTATTCCGTTATTAAACATTCCCGGTACACTATGCATTATGAATATGACTGCCAATGCAAATCTTAAAATAAATAAATTTCCCATAATTAACTATTGTTGATTTAATATTGATTCCATTTCTTGTTGCAATTTTAAAGCTTCTTCCCTAGCCTTTTCAGCAAAATCTAATCCGTTTGAAGCATAAATAATTCCTCGAGAAGAGTTAATTAGCAATCCAACGTTAGTGTTCATACCATACTTACAAACCTCAGCTAAACTTCCGCCTTGTGCTCCTACCCCAGGAACCAAGAAAAAACTGTCTGGAACTAATTTTCTAATTTCTGTAAAATATTCGGCTTTAGTAGCGCCAACCACATACATTAGATTATGCGCGTTTTTCCAGTTTTTAGAAGTTTCAATCACTGTTTTATACAGTTCCTTTCCTTCCACATTTTTCGTTTGAAAATCGAATGCTCCTTCGTTAGACGTTAATGCCAACATGATGGTATGTTTGTTTTCGAAAGCTAAAAAAGGCTCTACCGAATCTTTCCCCATATAAGGCGCCACAGTTACCGAATCGAAGTTTAAATCATCAAAAAAAGCTTTGGCATACATGGTGGAAGTATTTCCTATATCGCCACGTTTTGCATCGGCAATAGTAAAAATTTCAGGATACTTTTCGTTAATATAGTTAATCGTTTTTTGCAATGATTGCCATCCTTTTATTCCGTATGCTTCATAAAAAGCTGTGTTTGGCTTATAGGAAACACATAAATCATGCGTTGCATCTATAATAGCTTTATTAAATTCGAAAATAGGATCTTCGGTTTGAAGTAAATGTGGTGGAATCTTGGTTAAATCGACGTCTAAGCCAATGCAGAGAAAAGATTTTTTTTGTTTGATTTGCTGAATCAGTTGTTGTGTTGTCATTGTATAAGTTAGTTGTGGGGTCAAATTTACAAAACTTGCCCTTGAAATGTAGTTATTATGTAAAAATCGTCAAAAATATTGTAATAAAAAGCTGATATAACCATCGCATCTTTGACTTAATCATTTAAACAATAATAATCATTTAAAATTTAAAGCGATGAAGACATTAAAAAACACAGTATTAGGATTGAGTCTACTAACGGCTAGCTTGGTACATGCACAGGATCCGCAAATGACAAACATGTTTAAAATGGGTCTTAATGGAGGGCTTGCCGTTCCAACAGAAAACGTGAAAGCAAATGTTGGGTTTGATTTTGCCTACCAACATTTAATTACCCAAGGCTTCGGGCTAGGTATTGCCACTGGTTACAACCATTTTTTGAGCAACGAAAATACCGTTGATGGATTTACTATAAATAACAACGACGTTGGTGTGGTTCCGTTAGCAGCACTTATTAGAATTTACCCACAAGAACAAGGGTTTTATTTCGGAACCGATTTAGGGTATGGATTTATTGTAGGTGAAGACAAAGTAGCCAGTAATGTTTCAACACAAAGACCTGATGGTGGTTTGTATTTAAAACCTGAAATTGGTTACCATAACCGAGATTGGAACTTCTCAGTACAATACACTAAAGTCTTTACTGGGGATACCGGTAAAATAGGCCCGCAAGATTATAATTTGAGCAGCATAGGTTTAGGAGTTAGTTATAATATTCCATTGGGAAAATAATTGTGTAATAACACTTTATAATTCCAAATTAGATAGCCCCAGGATTTCTTGGGGCTTTTCAATAGTATAATTCTGTAACAAATCAGAAAAATCATGTAATATGAGAATAATACTTCCTTAATAACTTCATCCTTTGCAATCATAGTTTACTATCCCATGATATTTTCTTACATTTACATAGATTCTTAAAGCCTTAATTATGAAAATATTTGTGAAATTTGATTTTAATGCCGTTTGTAAAAAAGTATTAGAAGATAAACTCAACGAATTAAACTTAAAGCATAAAATCGTAAGTTTTGGAGAAGTTGAATTTTTAGAACCTGTTTCTGATGAAAGTTTTCAAGAGCTTTCTGAGGCATTAAACCAGTACGGAATTGAAGTTATTGAAAATCAAAAAAGCATTTTAGTTCAAAAAATAAAGGATGTTATCGTAGAGATGGTTTCTCTTGAAGATGCTCTCAACGTAAAATCTTCTGTGTATTTGGCCGAAAAACTAGATCATAGTTATGGTTATTTATCCAATTTGTTTTCCGAAGTGACTTATACTTCTATTGAAAATTTTATTATCATTCAAAAAATAGAATTGGCCAAACAATTTATTGCAAACTCAAATTTAAGTTTAACCGAGATAGCTTACAAACTCAACTATTCGAGTGTAGCACATTTGAGTACACAATTTAAAAACACAACAGGCATAACACCTTCTGCTTTTCAACGAATTATTACAAAACGAAGAGAAAACGCAATTAAAAACTAACCTTATGCAAAAAGAATATATACACATCATTTTAGCTGATGATGATGAAGACGATCGCTTATTTTTTACCGATGCTTTTAATGAATTAAAGATAAACACTAAAGTTCAAACCTACAATGATGGTGTAGCGCTTATGGATTATCTAAAAAGTGAGGATGCTGTTTTACCACAAGTTCTCTTTCTTGACTTAAATATGCCTCGCAAAGGTGGAATTGAGTGTTTGCATGAAATAAAAGAAGATTCCAAATTTGATAATATTGCGATTGCTATTTATTCGACCTCATCCTCTGAGGAACATATTGAAGAAACCTTTGTTAGTGGAGCTAATATTTACATTAAAAAACCCAGTGATTTTAAAACACTAAAAAAAATATTGTCAGACGTGGTTACCATCAATTGGCAATACCATACTTCCGGATTAAATAAAGATAACTTTTTACTAAGAATGTAATATTATGAAAATGATCACATTCTATAAGTCCTCGGTGTTTTTAAAAATAGTATTTGTGCTATCCATTGCTATCATCTTTTTTATATCTGCAGTTACGTACAAACACATTACAGAAATATCCAAAACGACTGTTAAACTTTCCCATACTTACAATGTTACACTTAAACTTGAAAAATTATTCGCTTTAGTTAAGGATCTTGAAATTTCTAAACGGGATTATGTTTTAACTCAGGATGAGACTATAAAATTTTCGGTAAAAATATTACGAAAGAATATTGAAAACTCAATTGATGATATACAAAAATTGACGATTGATAACCCTGTACAACAAAAAAACATAGTACATCTAAAAGAACTAATTCACAAAAAATATCAGGTAATTGATACTTTATTAGTTAAAGATCTTAAAAAAGACACTGCTGTTGATAAATTGACAGAAGATTTACTGTCAGGACAAAGCATAATTTACGAAATTCAGCATCAGGTAGAAAAAATGATGCAATTAGAAGGTTCTATTCTTTCCGAAAGGCAAAGTAATTATCTGGACATTATTGGTTTTACACCAATATTCATTTATTTAATCCTCTTAATAACCATTACATTAATCATCATTGCCTACGTAAAAATCAATAAAGATATTGAAGCCGTAAAACGATTTAATGACAACTTACTAGTCGCTAACGAATCCAGTAGATTAGCTGAAGAAATTGGAAGTTTCGGGAAATGGGAATGGGATATTGAAAATAACAAATACACGTATTCTAACAACATTTATAAGTTATTAGGACATGAACCACAAAGTTTTGAACCAAGCTTAGACAACTTTTTAAAACACGTACATCCGGATGATATTCAATATGTAAAAACGATATTAGATAAAATGATGGACACAAAATTATTTTATCCTTTCAAATACAGAATAATTAGAGCTAATGATGGGCAAATCCGGCACTTTTTTGCCAATAACCGATTAATAAAGGACAAATCTAACAAGGAATTCTTACTCGGAACCACAACAGACATTACTGATGAAGTACTAGCAAATAAAGCCATTGAAGAACGAAATAGAGAACTGGAGCTAAATAACAATGAACTTCAAGCCTTTAATTATGTAGCCAGTCATGATCTGCAAGAGCCACTCAGAAAAATTCAGACTTTTATATCGAGATTAGCAGATTCGGAAATGGATAATTTATCTGAATCCGGTCAAACCTTTTTAAAAAGAATACAAGCAGCTTCATTACGAATGCGCTTACTAATAGATGATTTGCTTCAGTTTTCACGAACTACTAGAACCGAAAAAATATCTGAAACAGTAGATCTCAATGAATTACTTGAAAATTCAAAACTCGAACTAAATCAGAATATCGAAGACAAAAATGCTGAAATAAGAAATGACATACTTCCAATATTAAATGTTATTCCTTTTCAAATTCAGCAGTTGTTTACTAATCTGATTAATAATTCTTTAAAATATTCTAAAGAAAATATTCCTCCACAAATAGACATCACTGTTTCAAAAACAAATGCAGAAAAGGAGGAATTACTTCCTGAAAATTCAAACAAAACTTTCCATAAAATCGTTTTTAAGGACAATGGTATTGGTTTTGAACAAGAGTATGCCGAAAAAATATTTATTCTCTTCCATAGGCTTCATAATAGAGAAGAATATGACGGAACTGGTATTGGCTTGGCAATTTGTAAAAAGATAGTCGAAAACCATAAAGGTTACATTTTTGCTCAAAGCGAAAAAGGGAAAGGGGCCACATTTATTATTTACCTTCCTACTGAAAGTTAATTACATCATATCATAAACCTGAACAAAGTCCCACTTAATACAAATGGGACTTTTTTTATGACAAAGTTTATACAATACCCTTTATGGAAATTCTATAACATTTTCAAAAATTCATATAACACTATCTTATCCTTTGAATTGCACCTTTGTAATGTAAAGAAGGATAAAAACTCCAATTAATAAAAATAAAAAAATGCAAAACTTATTATACATGGTCGCTGTAATATTGGTCATATTATGGGCCTTAGGATTCTTAGTATATAGCGTAGGAAATTTGATACACATATTATTGGTAATAGCAGTAATTGCTGTTTTACTAAATTTAATCAAAGGACGAAACTCTCAATTTTAACTATTAAAAATAATTATTATGAAAGCAAGCAATGTAGCATTAGGTGTAATTAGCGGAATAGCCGCTGGAACAATTTTAGGTGTTTTATTTGCACCCGATAAAGGAAGCAATACAAGAAAAAAAATTACAGATAAACAAAAGGATTTTAAAAATTTTTTAAAAAAGAATACTGATAAATTTGCTAAAGATTCAGCCACAAAACTTCATGATTTGAAAGCTGGAACAGAAGAAGTTCTTGAAGAAGGAAAAACGAATCTTTCTAATTTAAAGGAAATGAATAAAGGCAGAACATTTTAAAAAATTTAATATTGTAGAATATAGTATTCGTTATTTTTTACAAAAAAATAAATCCTCCAATTACTTGGAGGATTTTTACTTTATAGAAATATAAATTTTACTATTTAACCAATTTCACTTCTACCCTTCTGTTTAAAGCTTTACCAACTTTAGTTGCATTTGTTGCAATGGGTTTAGATTCGCCAAATCCTTTTGAAGATAACCTAGAAGCATCAATCCCGTTTTCAACTAAATATCCCATTACAGCAGCAGCTCTACTTTCTGATAATGTTTGATTAGCAATAGTTGCACCATCACTATCCGTATGTCCTTCAATTGAGAATTTAGAACTTGGGTATTCTTTTAAAATTCCTGTCATGGCTTGTAAAACAGGGAAAGTACGTTCTTGGAATGTCGACTTGTTTACATCAAACAAAATCGTTTTAGCATAATCGTTTAATTTTTTGATAACGGCTTCGCTAATTTCAGGACAACCATTATTTCTTGCCGTTCCTTTTTTATTAGGACATTTATCGTCTTTGTCTAAAATTCCGTCACTATCAGAATCTGGCCAAGGACAACCCATATTTTCTATAGGACCTGGAACGGTTGGACATTTATCATCTTTATCCAGTACTTTATCATTATCCGAATCTTTATAAGGGCATCCATTATTTTCTGTTGGACCAGCCACTGTTGGACATTGATCGTTTCTATCTAAAATTCCATCATTATCAGAATCCTTCTCAACTACTTTAGCAGACGGTGCAGCAACATGAACCGGAACTGGCGCAGGTTTTTCTTTAACACTACCTTTACTTTTATAAATTGGAATTTTTAAACCTACATGAACATCAAATCCTTTAGATTCATCTGATATCAAGTTCGTTATAACTGAACCTGAACCTACAAATAAAGGACCTGCTCTAAAACCAACACCCGCTTGAAATCCTCTATAATCCATATAATTTAAAGGCAAATAAGCACTGAACCACTTAGTTTCATATCTCGGTGTTAATGAAACTGTATTTGCTATTGCTGATGTGTTTAAAGAAGAAGAATTGTTCATGTTGATATCTCCATTCAAATTCAAATAAAACTTACGGAAGAAATTCCAATCTACATTAGCATGAAGAGCGGTTGGCAATACAGCTTTTGATACTGAAGAGCTTTCCAAAACAGTATAATTGGCATCTAAAAACTCTCCAATTGAGTTGGCATCTTCATATTGGGCTTCGGTAACAGTTTGATTTAAATCGTATTTTTTTTGAGTAGCTCCTTTGTAATTTATTGAACCAATATCAGTTACTGACAATCCCAATCTGAATTTGTATTCGTTTTCAGTTACGTTATTAAAGTCTGGTCTGTATTCATAAACAAAGCCTAAATCTCCTCCTATTCCGTTAGAGTTAGAATCAAATTCAAAATCATCAGAATTAGCAAAATCCTGACTTCCACCATACGTTAAAGTCCCGGTTGTTGCTATTGTGCTCGTTATTGGAGTTCCATTATTGTTATAATTTACAGTAATATTATCGCCTTTTGTATAGGTGTTTGCAATACCTTGAAGGTACTTTAAAGTTAAACCACCCTTTAAGAAATGATTACCCTTATTTAATAAAACAGTAGCGTATGTCAATCCTAATTCTCCCCAAGAATTTGCTGTCATATTAAATCGACCAGCATTTAAATTAAAATCGTCTGACGAGTTAAAATCGTCTGATAATTGATTAAATAACTCTCCATTAATATCATGAATATTTACAAATGCTCTTGCTCTTGTAAATAAAGCTAATGAATGCTTCGGCTTTATGTTGAACATAAACGAAGGTCCCATTACATCTGCATTCAAAATAAAATTATTGGCATTTGATGGAAAAAGTTTTGCTTGTGTCTCTATATTGTAATTTCCATTTAACAAATCCGTTGCTTTTATTCCGTAGTAGTCATTAGTTCCTGTAATACTTGCTGAAAACAAATTAATATCAGCAGTAAAATTTGAATCAACAATAGATCCTGGATTAAACAATACGCTTTGAACCCCGGCATAGTTATCATGATAATATCCCAAGTATGATTGTGCCCTAGTTGCTAAGGCTGTAGTCAAAAGCGAAAATAAAATCAGTCCCTTTTTCATTTTAAAAAATTTAGATATGTAAACAAAAGTAAGCATTTTTTAATAAATTATTTCTCACTGTGACAAACGAAAAACTTAAAAATATATTATGGTAAAATGAAAAAAGCCTCACAATTGTGAGGCTTAACAGTTTAATAAACTTCGCTTTCTTTTAATTTTTCCATATTATTGACCAACTGTAGTTCGTCAACAAATTTTTGAATTTTTCCATTCATCACACCATCCATATCAAAAACGTCTACTCCTATCCTGTGATCCGTTACACGACCTTGCGCATAATTATACGTACGGATTTTTGCCGAACGGTCACCAGAACTTACTTGAGACGTACGTTTGGTTGCATCTTCCGCTTGTTTTTTAGCCAATTCTTGCTCGTATAAACGTGAACGCAATACAATAAACGCCTTGTCCTTGTTTTTATGTTGTGATTTCTGATCCTGACATTGTGCTACCAATCCTGTAGGAATGTGTGTTAAACGAACAGCCGATTTGGTTGTGTTTACTGATTGTCCTCCAGGTCCTGACGAACAAAAGAAATCAACACGAACATCATTCATATCAATTTGAACGTCAAATTCTTCTGCTTCAGGCAAAACCATGACAGTGGCTGCCGAGGTATGTACACGACCTTGTGTTTCGGTTTGAGGTACACGTTGTACACGGTGTACACCAGCTTCAAACTTTAAAGTTCCGTAAACATCTTCTCCTGTAACTTCAAAAATAACCTCTTTGAAACCACCAGAAGTTCCTTCGTTCATATCAACAACCGAAGTTCTCCAACCTCTATTTTCGCAATATTTGGTATACATACGGAACAAATCACCTGCAAAAATGGAAGCTTCATCGCCTCCAGTACCCGCACGGATTTCGACCATAACGTTTTTAGCATCTTCAGGATCTTTAGGAATCAACATAAATTTGATTTCTTCCTCTAGTTCAGGAATACGCTGTTTAGCCTCTTCCATTTGCATTTTGGCCATTTCGACCATTTCAGCATCTGAACCATCAGCAATAATCTCTTGAGCTTCCTTAATGTTTCCTTCAAGATTTACATACTCATCACGTTTTTCAACTAATGCTTTTAAATCTTTATATTCTTTATTCAATTGCACATAACGCTTTTGGTCAGCAATAATGTCCGGCTGAATTATCAAATCAGATATTTCGTCAAACTTTTGTTTGATAATTTGTAATCTATCTAACATTTTCTTTTTCCTTTATTTTGGAGTGCAAAAGTACAAAAAAAAGTTTGCAGATTTTAAATTTCAGCCTTCAGATTTTTGTTTAGTTCCAAACATATTGATATAAATTAACTATTTTTATAAGAAACTTAAACTTATAACTATGAGAAAATCAATTCTAATCTTATCTTCAATTGCTTTTACAACAGTTTTTGTTTCTTGTCAGAAGAAAGAGAACACATCAGTTGAAGGAGAACCAGCTGTAAAAACATTTGCTCAAATTGAAAAAGTAAATTGGCTTATAGGTGAATGGGGAAATACGACTAAAGAAGGAGTAGTAATCGAAACCTGGACAAAACAAAACGATAGTACACTGACAGCACAAGCTTATTTTATAATTGGTAAAGACACTGTTCATGCCGAGAGTATTGTTTTAGAACAAAAAGGAAATGATTTATTTTATATACCAACAGTTAAAAACCAAAATAAAGGAAAATCAGTAACTTTTAGAATGACAACTGCAACAGACAAACAGTTTGTTTTTGAAAATACAGCACATGATTTTCCGCAAAAAATTACTTATAATAAAATTTCTGCCGATAGTTTAGTTGCTGAAATTTCTGGAATTAAAGAAGGAAAAGAAAGTAAGGAAAGTTATCCCATGAATAAGAAAAAATAAGAAATGTATTACAATCCTAGATACTCTCTAGGATTTTTTTATTCCTAAAATTTTCATTTACAAGTCATTATATTTTAGTTTTAATTCGTTATTTAAAATTAGTCTAAATAAATTTTGTTGCTATTTTTCTTGCATTTATATTTGCTTCATTATTTTAATTTATTCTAAATAAAAATGAACAAATACACTCTAATTTACTTAAGCACCTTATTTACAGGAGCATTGCTCTACTCGCAAGAAAAGAAACCAACACAAGCACAGCGAGATTCAATCAACAAAATTGAAGAAATCACCGTAAATGGATCAGCAAACAAATTTGCGGCAACAAAACCGTCAAGCAGTTTAAGATTAAAAACTGAACTTGCAAAAGTCCCTCAAAACATTCAGATCGTTACTAGTGAAGCTCTAAAAAATCAAAACATCACCAACATGATGGAAAGTGTGACGAGAAATGTCAGTGGCGCACAAATGATTGAGCATTGGGGTCATTTTGCAAGCATTAACATGAGAGGATTTAAGCTACCTGCTTTCCGAAATGGTATGAATGTGGAAATGCCTTGGGGGCCACTTTCAGAAGACATGTCTATGGTTGAAAGCATCGAATTTGTCAAAGGTCCATCCGGATTTATGATGTCTGCAGGAGAACCTGGAGGTTTTTACAATGTTGTTACGAAAAAACCCGTAAAATATGCTGTCAATGAAATATCAGTATCAGGCGGAACTTTTGACTATTTTAGAGGATCATTCGATTCAGGCGGCTCATTAACAGATGATAAGAGATTACAATACCGCGTCAACGGAATGTACCAAACGAATGAAACCAATCGTGATTTTGAAAAAAGCAGCCGCTATAGTTTTGTACCATCGTTCAAATACGAACTATCTGATAACACATCAATAACAACAGAATTCACTTATCAACATTCAACACAAATGATTGGAGCAGCTTATATTTTTGCTCCAAGTCATGTAGGTTTTGGAGGCTTGTCTAGAGATTTCACAGCAATTGACAAAGGTTTCCCTGAAACAGATATTGATGAAATAAGTTTTCTGGCCAGCTTCAAACACAAATTTAACGACAAATGGTCTATTGATGCTCAATATATGACAATGCAATCAAAACAATTTGGTGCAAGCCCATGGGTAGATTATGTAGACGGGGTGATGGATAATGGTGATATAAAAAGAACAATCGGTATTTGGGATGCTTTCAGCACAAATGAATTGGGTCAAATTTATGCCAATGGCGAATTTACTACAGGTCCATTAACACACAAAGTAATGGGAGGTTATGATTTTAGAAACCAAAGTTATTATGCTGATTGGAGTCAGGGCGGTTTAATTGACAATCCTGCAACACCTTTCAACGTATTTAATCCCGTGTACGGAAATGCAGTTTTCCCAGTTTTTGACAGAACTTTGAGTATCAAAGAAAGAGGTGAAGCAAACCATCAGGGAACCAAATACTTCTCTTTTTATGCGCAAGATGAAATTTCAGCTTTGGATAATAAATTGAGAGTAACATTAGCCAGCCGTTATGTAGAAGGTGAAACATTCGCCTATGGAGCAAAAACCAAAGACGCACGTTTTACACCAAGATTTGGTGTGAGTTATGATATCTTACCAGCTTTGGCTTTGTACGGCTTGTATGATCAGTCATTCGTTCCACAAAGCGGAGCAAGTTTTACAATGGAAGAATTTGATCCTCAAATCGCAACAGATATTGAAGCCGGGTTAAAGAAATCATGGTTTAACGACAAATTAAAAACAACCTTAACAGCCTATCAGATAACAAAAGAAAATGTATTGGTTGGAGATCCGGATCATATGTATTTTAGTTTACAGCTTGGTGAAATCCAATCAAAAGGAATCGAGTTTGACATGCAAGGACAAATTACTCAAGAGTTGAACATTATTCTAAATTATGCCAATTCGAATGTTGAAATTACCAAAGACACTAATCCTGAAAACATTGGAGATAAAGTAGCCGGTTTTGCCAAACACATCACAAACGGGTGGTTAAACTATAATTTCAATGAAAAAACATTCTTCAAGGGCTTTGGAGCTTCTATTGGATATCAATATCAGGTAGACCGTTCTTCATGGAACTGGGGTACCGATAACAACTCACAATTACCTGACTATTTCAGATTAGATGGTGGTTTATCTTGGAAAAGAAAGAAAATCAGTATTACTGCCAACGTCAACAACATCCTTAACAAATATTTATATTCTGGTTCAGGGTACGCCAACTTCCTTTATTGGCAAAGTGAGCCAGGAACCAATGGAAGGTTAACAGTAACCTATAGATTTTAAATTTTATTAGTTAGTTTAAATCAAAACTCCTCATTAATTGGGGAGTTTTTATACTTATAAATATGAAAAAAGGTAATTTTAAAAATACAATTAGAACAATCCATCTTTGGTTAGGATTAGGATCCGGACTCATTGTATTTATCATTGCTATTACAGGGTGTTTGTATGCTTTTCAGGAAGAAATACAGAATATTACAGAAGAATACCGTTTTGTAAAGACGCAAAATGCTCCTTACCTATTGCCTTCTGAACTTCAAGAAATAGCGCAAAAAGAACTCCCGGAAAAAAGTCTTCACGCTGTAAAATACAATGAA
>JASLID010000140.1 GCA_030153045.1 Flavobacterium sp. | reverse complement strand
AAGTAATAAAACTTCTTTAATGAGTGATTGGGAAACCAAATTACCAGCCATAATTAAAGAAAGTAGTTTAGAAAATGTTACAAGTATTGCTGGCGTTCCGAGTTGGATGATGGTTTTATTAAACAAAGCTTTAGAAGAAAACAACAAAACTAATATTTTAGAAATCTGGCCCAATTTGGAAGTCTATTTTCATGGTGGCGTAAGTTTCGATCCTTATAAAGAACAGTACAAAAAATTATTCCCAAAGGAAGATTTCAAATACTACGAAATTTATAATGCTTCGGAAGGATTTTTCGCATTGCAAGACCAAAATGATTCTAACGAATTACTTTTAATGCTAGATTATGGTATTTTTTACGAATTTATTCCAATGGATACTTTCGGAAAAGACGATCAAAAAGTGATTCCATTGAGCGATGTAGAATTGAATAAAAACTACGCTTTGGTTATTACTACAAATTCTGGTTTATGGCGTTATTTAATTGGCGATACGATTCGTTTTACTTCATTAAATCCGTTCAGAATAAAAGTTACTGGAAGAACTAAACATCATATTAATGTTTTTGGAGAAGAATTAATGGTTGAAAATACCGATTCGGCTATAGCCAAAACTTGTGCGACTTTACATTGCGAAATATTGGATTACACTGTGGCTCCAATTTTCATGGAAGGCAAAGAAAAAGGCGGACACGAATGGATAATTGAATTTAAAAAACATCCAGAAAATATTGAAAATTTCACGGAATTATTAGATAAAAATCTACAACAAGTGAATTCAGATTATGAAGCCAAACGATTTAACAATATGACCTTAAACAGACTTGTTTTACATGTTGCTAAAGAGAATTTATTTTACAATTGGCTGAAAAAAAATGACAAGTTAGGTGGACAACATAAAATTCCAAGACTTTCAAACTCAAGAAACTACCTTGAAGAGCTACTTCAATCTTAAAAAAAGCCTTATTTCTTAACGCAAAATTGACATTCGTGCATTTTATCGAATAAAGCGGTTTATTGTCGATTTTAATTTTTTTGCCGTTTCCAAGACTACATCTTTGCATAAAATTCAGAAAATAAAGTATTTATATAACAAAAATGCATATTTTTGCACACCCAAAATATTAACCCCAAATTAACATGAAAACAAAATTTTTATTAGTTACATTAATTTCTTTACTATTTAATTCAGTTACCGCTCAAGAACCAGTTAGAAATGCAAGATTAGATTCTATAAATGATATTATTAATAAAAACGCTAAAGGATTACGATTTGTTTTAAATGAAGTTAGCGTAAATTCTGAATTATCTGAAATTGGAACTTCGTTCTTCAAAAACAAGTTTATCATTTTGTCTAACAAAAAAAGAAGACATTATGAAACTACAATGAATGAAGACACTAAAACACCAAACAACAATTTATATTGTGTAAATGTGGATAGCACTGGAAACTTAACTTTCCCACTTTTATTTGCTTCTGCAATTGATTCAAAAGATAACGAAGGTACAATTGCTTTTACTCCAGATGAAAATAAAGTTTTCTTTACACAAAACTCAAAAGAAAATCCTACTGTTTACAAATTATACACGGCTGATTTAGATATTAAATCTGACAAATATTGGACAAACATTACTGAATTAAAATTAATGGACGACCAGTTTTCAGTTGAAACTCCATTTGTTGCAAATGATGGTAAAAAATTATATTTCTCTTCAAACATCCCTGGTGGTGCAGGTGGTTACGATTTATATGAAGTAGCTATTTTAGAAAACGGAACTTTAGGAGTTCCAATGAATTTAGGTTCTAAAATCAACACTAGAGAAGACGAAAAATTCCCTTTCATTTCAAATGATAATAACTATTTGTTTTTCTCTTCAAAAGGACATACAAATATGGGTGGTTTTGATGTTTTCAGATCATCAATTACAGAAGATGGTTACCATACAGCATTTAACTTAGGTGGAACGTTAAACTCAAGAAAAGACGATTTAGCTTTTGTTATGGTTAATGACAATAAAGGTTATGTGTCTTCAGACAAAACAGCTACAGACGGAAACTACGACATTTATAGATATAATTTAAAAATGGCTCCAAATACGGTTTCTAAATTAGCTATTAAAGAAAAAATGACTGGTATTACTTTACCAAACGCAAAAATTGTTGTTAAAAACGAATTTGGAAAAATATTAGCGGATGGAAAAACAGATGATAAAGGAAATATTTCTATCATTTATAATCCATTAACAATTTATAATGTTACTGTTGAAAAAGATGGTTATGAACCATTTACAAAACAATTGACTTCAGGTGATTTTTATAGTGATAGCGCTATTGAATTAAAACAATCTAAACCAATTGTTACGGAAACAGAAATTATGATTGAAAATATTTATTTCGATTTTAATAAAGCTTCAGTGAAACAAGAATCTACACTTTCTTTAAATAAAATCATCAATGTATTGAATGAAAACAAAGAAATGTCTATTTCAATTTTCGCTCACACAGATGCAAAAGGTTCAGACGAATACAACAAAGTATTATCTGAAAAAAGAGCAAAAGCTACTTTTGATTATTTAGTTTCGAAAGGAATTAACAAAGACAGATTGAAATATATGGGAATGGGTGAAATGGAATTGAAAGTAAAATGTACAACTTGCACTGCTGAAGAAGACCAATTGAACAGAAGAACAGAATTTAAGATAAACAAATAATAACAACCCACAAAAAAAACCAAAATGTCAATTAAAAAAATTATCGCAGTATTAGCAGTTGGATTAATCTTAACATCATGCTCTAGTAGAGGATGGAGTTGTAAAGCAAGATACGTAAACGCCAAACCAGTAGTAACTGAGAAAAAAGCAGCATAAAACACAACAACTATAAAAAAAGAAAAAAGGCAATCAATATTTTGATTGCCTTTTTTGATATTATAGATTTTACTTTACGAAGCCACTTGCAACTTTTGAAGTAAATTTTTGTTTAAGGTTTGTTCTGCAAATTCGCGAGTTACATTTAAGTCTTTCTCATCAGAACTTGGTAATTCAAACATTGCATCTGTTAAAATAGCTTCACATAACGAACGCAAACCACGTGCTCCTAATTTGTATTCCAATGCTTTTTCAACAATAAAATCTAAAGCTTTGTCTTCAATTGTAAACTCAACACCATCCATTTCAAACAACTTCTGATATTGTTTAATTAAAGCATTTTTAGGCTCTGTTAAAATAGCGCGTAATGTTTTTGCATCTAATGGATCCATGTGTGATAAAACTGGCATACGACCAATAATTTCAGGAATTAAACCAAACTCTTTTACATCACGTGGAATAATGTATTGTAACAAATTAGTTTCATCCACTTTATCTAAATCTTTAGACGCGCTGAAACCCATTGCCTGACGGTTCAATCTTTTT
>JASLID010000021.1 GCA_030153045.1 Flavobacterium sp. | reverse complement strand
AGTGTTTAATGGAACGAGCTTTTTGTATATTTGGCTTCAGTTCTAATGGAATGGTTCGGGAATAAATTTCCCCAACTTCATAAAGCCGGCGGGACGTTAGCAGCAATTACAACATAACTAGAACAAATGAATAAGACAATTATCTCTTTTTTACTTATCATACTATCTATTTCAGTCAAAGGACAAACAAAAATTGACGAATTAATAAATATAAATTTCCCTGGAAACGTAACAAAAATAGATACAATAGTGGGAAATATTTCAGTTGAAAATTTTTTTTCACAAATAAACAATGAGACTTATATAGTTCAAAAAACTCAATTAGGAGAAAAAGAAAATGAACTTAATAGTTTACCTTCAGATATCGAAAGTCTCAGAAAAAGTTATAATGACTTTATAAAAGGGTCTACAACTTCAATGAAAGCTAGCGGATATACCTTTTCAAATTCATCTGAATTTAAAAGGGATAAATATATATTTTTCAAAGCAAGCTTTAATGACTCTAAAGAATTAAACAAAAAAGTTTTTGAAGTCAACTACCTAATTCTAAATGAACACTCATATATGTTAACATATTTCAATAATGTTGATTTCAATGAAAAAAACAAAGATGATTTCATGAATTCGATAAAAATAGAATCAAGTTTGAAGCCAAGTCAAACAATCGGTAATACAAGTGATTTTAAAGCTGGATATATTGCTGGGAAGATTTTTTGCTATTTATTAATACTTGGAATTATTATCTTCCTTTATATTAAATTCATAAAAAAATAACTGCTGGTAACAGCGGTTTCATGAAATTGGGGCTTTAGGGCTAAATTTAAACACAATTTTATATATTGACTTCAGTCTTAATGGAATGGTTTGGATATAAATTTCTCCAACTTCATAAAGCCAGCGTGACGTAGTAGAAATTTTTGGATAAGTGAAATCTTAAATAGAATTTAGAATTGAAAAAAATCAACTAGAAAATTAGCAATCATTTAATTAATTAATTTATTACTTTAATTCTTTTTTCTTTTTTCTTTTTAAACCTAAGCTCAATAAGAAATACTAAAGCGTAAAAAATTCCTGAAGAAATTAACTCTGAAAGAATATTGTTTGTATCGATTCCCATAAAATATTAATTTAAGTTACTTAATTGTATAACGAAAAACATATCAATCTGGGTCAAAAACATCTATTAAACAGAACTTAAAATTAAAACTTTTGCTAACAGCGATTTCATGAAATTGGGCTTTAAGACTAAATTTAAATGCATTTTTATATATTTGACTTCAGTCTTAAAGGAATGGTTTGGGGACAAATTCCCCCAACTTCATAAAGCCGGCGGGACGTTACCAGCAAACTTAAAACACACTAAATGACAGACATTGGAATAATAGGATTACTTTTAATAATAACAAATATTGCTTTTTCATACAAGGGATTTACTAATCAACTCTTTTTTAATAATTATAAGTTTGGGGTTGACGGTGTTTTAATAAAAAAAGATTACTTGCGGCTTATTACATCTGGTTTTCTTCACGTAAACTGGACGCACATTATTTTTAATTTAATGAGTTTATATGCTTTTAGTGGTCTTTTAGAAACTCAATTAGGAAGCTTATATTTTTTATTAATTTACTTTACAAGTCTAATTTTTGGCAATTTGCTTGCCCTTTTTGTGCATAGACATCACGGAGATTATAGTGCAGTTGGCGCTTCAGGTGCAGTCTGTGGAGTTATTTTTGCCTCAATTGCATTATTTCCAGGGCTTGGAATTGGTTTTTTTGGTCTTCCGTTTTCAATTCCAAGTTGGATATATGGAATTCTATACATAAGCTATTCCATTTATGGTATTAAATCAAATAAAGACAACATTGGACACGAGGCTCATTTAGGAGGTGCTTTGGCAGGTATGCTTCTTGCAATAATTTTACAACCTATTTCCTTAAAAGAAAATTATTTAACTATATTCGTTATTACAGTACCAACAATAGTGTTTATCTACTTGATAATAACAAAACCTCAGTTTTTATTAATTGACAATTATTTTTTTAAAACACATAAAAAATATTACAACATTGACCACAAATACAATGAGGCTAAAGTAAATAAGCAGAAAGAACTCGATAAGTTACTTGACAAAATAAGTCGCAAAGGAATAGACAATTTATCACAAAAAGAAAAAAAGAAACTTGAAGAATATTCTAAATAAAAGAAAAGCCAGCTTGTAACAGCGGTTTTAATCAAGCGGGGTCTTTTCCACAAACAAAAACCACCCTCCCTCCACTATTAATTATTTTCTTACATCTTTGGCTAAATATTTGATGTGCTTTAAAAAGTAAACTTCTTAAAACCACATTGTATGAAAAATCTAGTTCTTCTCTTCTCGCTATTTCTTTTGGTATTGGGCTGCAAAAACGAAGCCGTCGATAAAAAAGAGTTAAATCTAAAATTAGCTGAACCCTCATTGATGAAAGTGAAAAATGCAGATTATGCAGTTTCCGAAGAAGCTGCCGCGGCATCCGAAGAAGCTCCTCCTCCAGTAAAAATGGAGACGAAAATCATTAAAACAGCCAACCTTCGTTTTGAAACTTCCAATTTGAATTCGTCTTTCGAGAACATACAAAAAGCAGCACAAAAACACAAAGCCATCGTTCAGAATGATGATGCAGGGAAAGACGATTATTCGAGTTACCGAAACTTATCGATTCGCATTCCCAATCAAGATTTTGATGCGTTTATTGCCGAAATAAGCCAGGGCGTGTCTCATTTTGACCGAAAAGAAATTTCACAACAAGATGTGACCGAAGAATATATTGATGTGGAAGCCAGAATGAATGCCAAAAAGAAACTGGAAGCTCGGTATTTGCAACTGCTGACCAAAGCCAATAAAGTTTCGGAAATGTTGGAAATAGAAAAGCAATTGGCCGAAATTAGAGAAGAAATTGAAGCCAAAGAAGGACAATTAAAATACATGCAAAGCAGGGTTTCCATGAGTACCATAAACATTGAAATGTACACCAACAATCCTTCTCAAAGCGGCGCCACGGTTTCGTATGGTGGGAAAATTTGGAACGCTATCAAATCAGGATTTAACGGACTGTCAAATTTTATCGTTGGCATCATAAGTATATGGCCTTTTATCCTTATTTTCGTATTGTTGTTTGTCTTTATCAGAAGACGATTTTTTAAGAAAAAAGGATAAATTATGATACCATCAATCAAAAAAAGATATATTCTAAGCGTTATAGCCAGTGGTTTCCTGTTTGTGGGAGTCAGTTTTCAAGATGATTTCTTTGAAATTGCCAAGCAAGTAGAAATTTTTACCACGCTATTTAAAACGGTAAACATGAACTATGTGGACCAAACCAATCCTGCCAGTTTAATGGACAAATCCATAAAAAGCATGTTGGCCGATTTAGATCCTTACACTGTTTATTTTAACGAACAAGACGTAGCTCGTTTTAAAATTAACAACACGGGGGAATACACCGGAATTGGCGCGATGATTAGCCGCAAAGACGGGAAATTAATTGTTCGCGAAGTGTATAAAAATTATCCTGCCGACAAAGCGGGACTGAAAGCTGGAGATGAAATTACTCAAATTGGCGATGTCATTTTAGCCGATTTTAAAGAAGATGCTTCACAACTTTTAAAAGGCAGTAAAAATGCCAAAGTAGACATAAAATACAAACGAAACGATCAAATTAATTCAGTGCAAATCGTTTTAGATGAAGTTGATATTAAAGCCGTTCCTTTCTTTGGTAAAGTAGACGACAAAACCGGCTATATCGTTTTATCTCAGTTTAATGCAAAATCTTCTACTGAAACCAAAGACGCACTTGAAAAATTAAAAGGCCAAGGAGCTACCCAAATCATTTTAGATTTACGTGGGAATCCAGGAGGTTTACTGGGCGAAGCGGTAAATATTTGTAATTTATTTGTACCGAATAATGAAGTGATTGTTACGACTAAATCGAAAATTCAAAAACACAACAATACATATCGTACGACAAAAAACCCAGTCGATTTAGAAATTCCGTTGGCTATTTTAGTAGATGGGAAAAGTGCTTCGGCCAGTGAAATTGTGGCTGGTGCTTTGCAAGATTTAGACCGAGCAGTCGTAATTGGCACTCGTAGTTTCGGGAAGGGATTGGTGCAACGCCCTTTGGAATTAACCTATGGAACACAACTAAAAGTAACTATTTCACGCTATTATACACCTTCCGGAAGATGTATTCAGGCCTTAGATTATTCAAAAAAAGACGGCAATGGTAAAGTGTTTAAAACCGATGCCAAAAACTACAACGCTTTTAAAACCAGAAAAGGAAGAACCGTTTATGATGGTGGTGGTATTCAACCGGATATCGAATTAGAAGAAAGCAAAATGAATGCGATAAGCGATGCTTTGGTTAAAAACGATGCGATTTTCGATTTTGCTACTCAATATGTCTATAAAAATCCAAATTTAGGCGACAAAACCCCAAGTATTACCGATGCCGATTTTGCTCAATTTAAAAGCTTCTTAAAGGCTAAAAACTTCTCTTTCGATACCAAAACCGAGTTGTTGTTGAAAGAAACCATGGAGCAAGCCAAAAAGGAAAAAATCGACGCTTCGATTAAATCACAATACGATCAATTGTTATTGGCTTTGCAAAAAGTAGAAGAAACCGAATTGGATAAACATAAAACCGAGATTGTAGACTTACTTCGTGACGAAATCATCAAACGTTACCAATACAAAGAAGGATTGTACCAGTATTATTTAAAAAACAATTCGGAAATTAAAAAAGCTGCGCAAGTCCTTTCTAATACTGCCGAATACAATAAAATATTGTTGAAATAATGTTCAAATGGTTTGGGTTTTTGTTGTTATTGATTCCTCTTTCAAACACAATTGCACAAGAGGAAATTGTAAATTCTGTTTATTTTGAATTTGACAAATACAATCTAGATGAAAAGCAAGCCAATGCCACTGTAAACTTTATAAAAGCCATCGATTCTATCCGAATTGAATCGGTTCAAATTTATGGGTATTGCGACGATCGAGGAAAAGATGCTTACAACTTTAAATTGTCGAACAATCGAGCCAATACAATAAAACACAAGTTAATTTCAAGCGGAATTAAAAACAAAATTATCGTGACCATTGAGGGCAAAGGCCGTGTGATGATTGACGATGATATTATTGAGAATCTCCCTGAAGTTCGTTCGAAAAATCGCCGTGTTGATGTAGTAATCAATATGAAACCACTGCCCAAAATTAAAATGCTGGGCATTTTTGATGTGGTTCAGAAAAACCATATCGTAGGCGACCGCATTTTTTTAAGTGATATTATTTTCGAAAAAGGAAGCAGTAAACTCAATATTAAAGCCAAAAACGATCTGGAAAAAATTGCTAAAGGGTTGTTGAAATACAAAAACTTACGATTTGAAATACAAGGCCATGTGTGTTGTACGCCTCCAAATTACAAAGAAGCCATTGACCGAGATACTAAAAAAAGACAGCTTTCTGTCAATCGAGCGAAAACGGTATACAATTTCCTGGTTTCTAAAAAAATAGAGAAAACGAGAATGACTTACAAAGGCTATGGGAATAGTCAGCCTTTAGGAAAAGAACCTCAATACGACAGAAGAGTGGAATTGGTTATTACTAAAATCTAGCAACCTACCTACTTAAAACCTTTGTTAATGGTAGTTGCTAATTTATTTAGTTCTATTGTTTTTTGCTCTTCAGCTAATTTGTCAAAAATAATTTCGCTACCAAAATAGATTTCGCTTTCGTGGTAGTAGAAAAGTCCCCATTCAAGGGAATTATCAAAAATCAATAAATCCTCTGCAAAAAATAATCCTTTCCAATATTTGATTACCATTTTCCAAGTTAGCATAACAGATTGTCCACTTTGGTCACAATCAATAAAAACATACTTCGAGAATGGAATTCCTCTATTATATAGCCATTTTTTGATTTTTTCTTCGCAATCTTGAGTTACTTTAAATTCATCAATATTCTTGAAATAATGTTTAAACGGAAAATCAGGAAGGCCTTTTGTCATTTTAGAACTTTCTAAATAATTCTTAATGAATTTAGTCCCTTCTTCATTAAGAAAATGTATTTGATCTTTGTGTTCAGTTGAAATTTCTTGCGCTTCTTCAGGTGACCATAAGAAAGTCCAAACTTCAGGGAAATTTGTCCAGTATTTGGTTATGTCTTTTTCAAAGTCGTTCATCTGATAATGTCAGCTAACTCTTTTTCATCTGAATATGCGGAATATCATCCTCTAAATACATTTCAGAAGTTTTCACAAATCCGTGACTTTCATAAAATTTCTGCAGATACATTTGTGCCGAAATCGTAATGTTGGTGTCGTTGAAATTTGCTTTTACACCATCTATGGCTTCAATCATCAAATTGTTTCCCCATTTTTTATCTCTAAATCTTTGAGCAACAATAACGCGTCCTATAGAAGCCTGATCGAAATAATCACCGGCTTTAAACAATCTGCAATACGCAGCCAAATCATCACCATAATACCCTAAAACGTGTAATGCTTTTTGATCTTTACCATCAATGTCTTGGTAAATGCAAATTTGCTCTACTACAAACACTTCTATTCGTAGTTTTAGCACATCATATAGTTCTTGGACAGAAAGTGCCGTAAATGGCTTTATTTTAAATTCTAGTTGCATTGGCTATAGTATTTCTATAACAAATGTAATAAAAAAAGGGAATCGTAATGATTCCCTTTTGCTTATCCTTTAATTTTTAGCTTCATTCCCGGTTGAAGATTTTCATCTTTCATGTCGTTCAGCTTTTTAATTTCGGCCACAGTGGTTTTATTTTTTAGTGAAATGCTAAATAGCGAATCTCCTTTTTGAACCACATACATTTGTTGTTCTTGGTATTTGTTTCTCTTTTTAGAAACTTCTGCAACAACTTCTTTGGCTTTTTCGATTTTTAATTGATCTCCCGCTTTTAGGTTATTGCTGGTTAACTCGTTCCATTTCTTCAAATCTTCAACGGATACTTTATTGTTTTTGGCAATCACTGAAATGTTATCGCCTTTTTTAACGGTGTAAAGTGTTGTTTCCGTTTCACTTTGTTTTTCTTCAACTGAAGCGATATCAGCAGATGGTTTGATTTTTAATTTATCACCTAATTTAACATTGCTGTCTTTTAGGTTGTTCCATTTTTTCAAATCGGCAACATACAAACGGTGCTTTTTAGCAATTGATATTAATGTTTCTCCTGATTCTACTACATGCTCTGCAACAACTTCTGGTTTTTCAGTAATAGCAGCAATAGCTACAGATTGGGTTTCTTTAATGGCTTTAACTACTTCTTTCTTAGGAGCTGGTTTTTCAACCGAGGCTACACTTGTTTCATTTGAAGCTACTAAAGTATTTTCTTTTGGTTTTTTAACTTTTTGAATTACAGTAATTCTTTCTTCTGTAATAATTTTAAGTTTTTTACCCGCTTGAAGATTGCTTCCTTTTAACTTGTTCCATTTTTTAACTTCAGCCATAGCAACATTATACTTGTCGGCAATGTCGCTTAAGTTGTCTCCACGCTTTACTGTGTGGTATTTTGTACGAGAAACGTTTTTAGTTGTTTTTACTGTTTCAGCTAAAGCTTCTTCAATATTGTCATTCGAAATAGAATCTTTAATAATTCTAGTCTTCGCTTTTGGAACAAATTGTTTTTCACGTCTTGCTTCTTCATAATCAATAAAAGCATACATTTTGTCTTCGTTTAAGGTGAAAACTGCTACTTTATCTTTAGGCAAGCATAAAAAATTCGTTTGATTCGTCACGTAAGGAATCACTTTGGTTTTATATGAAGGATTCAAGAATTCGATTTGTGCTTCAGGCATATCCAACAATTGTGCAATTTGCTTGAAAGACATTTTCTTTTTAATAGCAATCGTATCGGTTGCAAAATGATTGGCTACGGCTTTGTTTGGTACAATTCCGTGTTCTTTTTGGTATTCAAAAATATACATGTATGCGTAAAACGCAGGAACATATCCTTGAGTTTCACGAGGTAAATTCTTTTTTATATTCCAATAATTTTGATGACCGCCTGAGCGGCGAATCGCTTTGGTTACGTTTCCTGCTCCAGAATTATAAGAAGCCAAAACCAATTCCCAATCGCCGAAGATTTTATACATCCCCTGCATATAACGCGCGGCTGCATCACTCGATTTAAGCAAATCGCTTCTTTCATCTACATAAGAATCAATTTTCAAACCATATTGTTTACCGGTTTGAAACATAAATTGCCACAATCCTGTTGCTCCAACACGCGAAACTGCTTTAGGATTTAAAGCTGATTCAACTAATGCCAAGTATTTAATTTCTAATGGCACGTTGTATTTGGCCATGGCTTCCTCAAAAACAGGAAAGTAATATTGTGAAATCCCCATCAAACGTTCCATAGAACGTTTGCGGTTTTTAAGAAAGGATTTGACTAAGTTTTCAAGTCCAACGTTGTACTCGATATTAAACGGTGATTTTTCGTCTAGCAAACGCAATCTCTCTTTAAAAAGATCGGTTGGCAAATCATAATCTACCGCTTTATCAAAATTGTTGTTTTTAATTTCTGAATATAAATCGGCGAAAACCTCTTCATTGGTCATTTCTTTCATCCATAGATTATCTACACATGAAGTCATTTCGTCATCAACAAAAGTGGTTTTAAGAGAGTCTAAAAAGGATAATTTTACGATAGGTTTTACGCTTTCATTGACAAAACTGTCTTGAGCAAAAACGGTGTAGATAGGTAAAATTAATAGCAGGGTTAGGGCAAAAATTCTTTTTATCATAAGCTTATTATTGTAAGTAGTTATGAATCAGTTAATTGTGTTACGAATACAAACATAATGAGTTTAAACGTAAAACATCGATAAAAGTTGTAAAAAATCGGTTAATTAACACATTATAGCCGAAATTCCAGGTAAATTCTTACCTTCTAGCATTTCGAGCATTGCCCCTCCACCGGTGGAAACATAGCTCATTTTATGTTCAAAACCGAACTGTTTTACAGCAGCAACACTGTCGCCACCTCCAACAAGAGAAAAAGCGCCTTTTTGAGTAGCTTCGGCAATAAAATTACCCAATTCGATAGTCCCTTTGGCGAAATTTTCCATTTCAAAAACACCTAAAGGACCGTTCCAAAGAATGGTTTTGGATTCTAATATAACTTGTTTTATATTTTCTAACGATTGAGGACCGGCATCTAAACCTTGCCAACCGTCAGGAATTTCGTTTACTGCTATGATTTGTGTTTTGGCATCGTTTGCAAAAGCATCGGCCGCAACGACATCAACAGGTAAATGAATTTGTACATTTTTCTCTTTGGCCAATCGCAAAATTTCTAATGCTAACTCTTGCTTGTCATCTTCACAAATAGAGTTTCCAATTTTTCCGCCAAGGGCTTTAATAAACGTGAAAGTCATTCCCCCACCAATAATCATATGGTCTACTTTATCCAGAATGTTTTCGATAACCGTGATTTTTGAAGAAACTTTACTTCCTCCTAGAATCGCTGTTACTGGTTTTTCACTATTTTTAAGCACTTTGTTTAAGCTTTCAATCTCTTTCGCTAACAATGTTCCAAAACATTTGTTTTGAGGGAAAAATTGAGCAATTATGGTTGTCGATGCATGCGCTCTATGAGCAGTTCCAAAAGCATCGTTCACATATATATCACCTAATGAAGCTAATTTTTTAGCAAAATCAACGTCTCCGGCTTCTTCTTCTTTGTAAAAACGAAGGTTCTCCAATAATAAAACTTCTCCCGGTTTTAAGTTAGCCGCTGCATTTTCAGCAACGCTTCCTATACAATCTGAAGCGAAAGTAACAGGTACTCCTAAAACTTCGGCAGTTGTAGCCACAATATGTCGCAATGAAAACTCTTCTTGAACACCTTTTGGTCTTCCTAAGTGGGACATTAAAATAACACTTCCGCCTTCAGAAATAATTTTATCAATAGTTGGCTTAGCTGCTTCAATACGAGTAGCATCGGTTACATTAAAATTTTCGTCTAACGGTACATTAAAATCTACTCTTATTAATGCTTTTTTATTGTTGAAATTGAAGTCGTTGATAGTATTCATTATGGCTTTTACTTTATTAATCTTCGTCGTGTCCGGTTTGTGTACAAGGACAGTTGCTTATTCCTTGGAAGAAATCGAATCCAAGGGTAATCATGTGGGTTCCTGAATTATAAGCAGACAATTCGTTTAATGTTATTTGGTATGAATATCCAGCATAGAATCCGCCTTTTTTCAATCCAAGCATAGGTCCAACAGTTAAAGGTTTTAATGGCTGATCGTTTAAGAAACGATACGTTCCACCTAACCAGAAATAACCTGTTCTCTGATTGTCTAAATAACGTATTTTCGCATTTATATCTGTACTAGAACGTCCATCACTTTGAAAATATTGAAAGAAAGCTGATGGTTCAATCTCAACTCTACTGTCGCGATTGCTTTTATACACATAACCTGTATACACTTGATAATTACGAAGTAAATTAGGTTCGTTTATAATTTTATACTTCTCTAAATCTTTGTCTAATAAGTTACTTGCATTGAAACTCACATAAAATGCCTTTCTTCTGTATAGCAAACTAACGTCAAAATTGTTATTTGAAGTATAGCGGTCGTTAATGATACTTGGATCAGCCACATTGAATTCGCTGGTTTCAATTCTAAAATTATTCAAATTATAAGAAATACCAAACGACAAATATTGCTTTGAATAATAATCTAAAATAATGTGGTGGGCAAATGATATTTTACCCCCAGTTTGTCTTGTAAAACCGTTTTTATCGTTGTACAAATTAATTCCAATACCTGATTGATCCAAAACTCTAAAATCAGCATATAAGGCTTGATTTTGCGGAGAGTCTTTAATACCAACCCATTGAGAAAAACCATTCAATCTAATTCTAAAATTATCTCCAATACCCGCATACGTTGGCGAGATAACGAAAGGGTTATCCGCCAAGTATTGTGTAGCTGCAGGTAAATTTAACTCTTGAGCAAATCCGTTTGAAAACGAAGCTAAAAGAACTGCTAAAAAGAGTCTTTTCATATTTATTATTTTATTTTGAAATTTCATAACGCTCGTGAATTAAAATTATCTATACAATGTAAAGTGACCTACAAATTCACGATCATTATTTCCATCTACTTTTATCACATACCAGTAATCACCTGATGGCAATTCATTACCACTGTATTTACCATCCCAGAATTGTCCTTCAGCTAACTCAGCCACTAAACGACCGTATCTATCATAGATTTTGGTTTTAAGGTTTTTGTAGTTCGCTGTATTGGTTGGACCCCACATTTCATTCGTGTTATTTCCGTTAGGCGTAAACACGTTTGGAATGAAAATAGGGTAATATGGTAATGTTTTGGTGTCATCGTCATAACAACCCTCACTATCAGTAACTACAACCCTAATAGAGTTATATTGCTCGAAGTACACATAAGTATTACTAGTGCCTGACTGCTCTTCTTGGCCGTTAGCATAGAAAGTATACGTGTAATTTCCTGAACCACCAGTAGCAGTTGCTAAAGCGGTGTTTAAACCACCTTCTGACAGTACCACAGTAACAGCTTCTCTAGGTGTTACACTAAACGGATTTGGTAAAGCAAGTTTATCACATCCTGTTGGGCTAAATACTCCTACAGAATGGGTATGTGTTCCAGGAGCCAATAACGCTGCTGTATACGTTGCATTTGTAGATTCAAAAATTGGACTACTTTGTCTTGGGAAACCATCTAATTGGAATTCATATAATGGGCCAAATGTATTTGGTGCAATTGTATTTATTACCTCTATACGAACCATTGGTTCATTAGTTAAAGGATTACATGGATACGTTACCAAAATTTCTGGATTATAATTATCTCCAGGATTAATAGACACTCGTTGAGGGAAATCACAACCATTACCATCGGTAACATTAATATAATAACTTCCAGCCGCTAAATTAGAGAACACGTGTGTTCCTGCTCCAGCTAAATCATTTAATGGTACATATACAGAATTATCTGTTGGTGGAGTAGTTGAATTATCTACTACATAATTTAATGTAATTTGATACGGATTTGGAATTGGATTTCCTAAAGCATCAGTAGTTGTTCCTCCGGTAATTGCATCCACAATTATTTCGCCATCATTATCCCCAAAACAGGTTTCGTGGTTCATTATGGTTGAAGTGAAAGTTATTGGTGCTGGTCGCGTAATAACTAACGGAGTAATAATACCAGGTCCACAGTTACTAGGTACCGTATGTACATTTAAAGTATACGTTCCTGGTCCTAAATTAGGAATAGTGAAAGGAACACTTGGATCTGGGATGTCAAAGGATTGTGATCCAGTATACACACCATCACTAGAAATTAATTCGTACTGAATTTGTCTTCCATCCACACCTGTAAGTGTAATCACAATGTCTCCATCATTACTATACGAACATTTTGTGTTGTGAGCCACTGCAGTAACTAATAATTCTAGAGGAGCCGTAATTGTTACAGGTGCTTGAACCATCGTACAATCACCGCTAGTTACTTGTACAGTATAATTACCTACGCCAAGGCCGTTAAAAATACCAGTGGTATTCGTAGCACCTCCTGGTAATAAGGTATAGGTGTAAGCTCCTTCTCCACCAGATGCTTCCGCATAAATACTTCCTAAATCATAACTACAATCTAAAGTAGTATCGGTAATAGGTAATATTACTAATGTTAATGGATTTAGTGTATCTATAACAACTGTATTGGAAACAACTGCCGTACAGTTATTAGAATCTATTACATAATAGGTATGAGTTCCTGCTGGCAATAATCCTAAGTTCAAAGGATTAGGTACCAATGGAGTCCAAGGTCCAGTAGGTGATAAACTATAGAAAAATATTCCTGTTCCACCAGATGCAGACAATACTAACTGCTCTTGACTTGTATCACAAACTTGTGAATTTGGCACTTTAGAAAGTGAAGCAACAATTTGATTGGCTGGTAATACCGTAAATGGTATAGGAGCCGATAAACAGTTGTATGGATCATTAACTACTACAGAGTAATTACCTGGACTTAAATTGTTAAATGTAGGCGATGCCTGAGGTCCAGAAACACTTCCATCAGGATACGTTAACGTGTATACATAATCGGTAGGACTATTTTGACCACCTGTTACGCCTGTTACTGTAATTGTTCCATTATTTACGCCAAAGCATGTCAACTGCACATTCGCAATTGGATTAGCAGTAATTTGAGTAGGACGTGTTAGTGTTACACTAGCTGGAACTGTACAACCTAATGCATCAGTCACAGTGATTGTGTAAACAGTAGTTCCGGATAAGCCTGTAAATACCCCTGTTGTATTCGTAACTGCACCAGGATTAAGTGTATAGGTGTATGGTGTTGTTGTCCAACCACCAGTAGCAGTTGCCACAATAATACCTCTATTGTTATCACAAGTAACATTTGCAACTTCAGAAGCAGAAATAGTTAATGCTGCCGAAGGAGAAAGTATAGTTACAGAATTAGAAACCTCAGTACATCTAGGATTTGCCGTTTCAACCACTTGAATTGTGTAAGAACCTGCAGCTAATCCTGTTACTAAAACATTTGCTGCTGGAGCATTTCCTGCACCATTAAATACAGATACATTCGATGAATTTAAAACATCGTAAGTAAATGGTCCTGTGTAGCCTGAAACGCTAAAGGTCAATTCACCATCCGTACCTCCAAAACAAGTGACAGGTTTCGTTGCTGTTGCAACCACATCTATCGTATTGAATACAGGCACTAAATAAGCTGTAGTATCAAAATGACATCCTGTAACGGTATCAATTACACTGAAGTAATATGTACCTGGTGCAGTAATCGTAAATTGATTTGCACCTGGTCCAGCAACTACATTTGGAGCGCCACCCGGTTGAGGTAAAGAAACATAAGAATAAGTTCCTGAACCACCTACAGCATTAATCGTTACGATTTCACCTGTATTGATACAGTTTATTTGTTGTGTTTGAGTTACCGTTGCTGAGATAAGAACGATTTGAGGGATAACAATGTTTCCATTAAAAATACATCCGTTATTATCTTTTATCTGATAGTTCACGGTAACTGGTCCTGTTGTACTTCCAGCTATGTTAAACACATTCGTACTAAAGAAATTAACGCCATTAATACTATAGGTATAAGGAGCGGTTCCTGTTCCAGGAGTAACATTTATTTGAACTGCAATTGTATTTACAACATTATTCGTACAAGTATATAATGGGTTTGGCAATGTTGCTGTACCGGTTAAAGCTAACGGCGTTCCAACAATTATTGAAGTCGTATTAATACAACCTCTACCTGAATTTACCTGAACTGTATAATTTCCTGCTGGCAAATTACTAAACACATTACTCGGTTGAGCTGGCACAATTACTGGTCCAGCAATAATTTCATAAGTATAAGGAACATCTGTATTACCGGCTAATAATGTTACGGTAATTGAACCATTACTATCGCCAGCACAAAGTACAGGCGTTTGAGCCAATGTAAACGAAGGTACAATTGCGGCAGCTAAAGTAACTGTAGCGGTAGTTGTACACGTTGTGGTAGTATCAAGAATATTAATTGTATATGTTCCTGGTGCCATTCCTGTAAACACGCCCGTTGCGTTGGTTGTTGCGCCCAGTGTATAAGTATAGTTTCCAGAACCTCCAGTAGCCACAGCCGTAATTGTACCACTTGTGGTGTTACAAGTAGGTTGCGTTGTGAAGGTAGCAGATGCTGATAGTGGTGCTAAAATAGTCACACTAATTGGCGTACCGTTATTACCACATCCGTTTCTATCGATTACTTCAAAACTATACACTCCAGAAGACAATCCTGAAATAGTGTAAGGGAAAGTAACCAACTGATAAGCACCATTATTGATACTTAACATGTATGGAGCAACCCCTGGTGACGATAGATTAACCGTGATTTGATATGTTCCTTGTGCCACACAAGCATTAACAATAGTTGCTGTTATTGCAGGTGTTGGATCTAATAAGACCGTAACTGGTACAGTTCGAATACAACCATTGGCATCTTTCACATAAACATCATAACAACCACTTTCTACATTCGCTATATTAGATGGTCCCCATAAAACTGAAGAAGCAAGTGGTGCTGGACTTCCACAGGCTAAATATTGATAGGTATATGGCGCTGTTCCTCCAGATGCAACTGCAGTAATTACACCTGCATTTACATTACAATTATCGTTAGTAGCTGAAGCTGTTAATGATAAAATGGTAGCCGATTGTGAAATTACGAAAGGTGCGGTTGTAATACCACAACCAGAAATGGCTGGACCTCCAATTTCTGTAAAATGAATATTATAGGTTCCAGGTGTTAATGCTCCTCCAATTGTAATTGGAAAAACAGCTGGTAAAACTATAGTACCATGAGGAACCGGCATGCTTATTGGCACATTCGATGGAGAATAATTAATTGTATACTGTATCGAAGTTGTGCTAGGATGAATTCCTGATATTCCTGTAATGGTAATCGAACCATCATTGGCACCTCGACACGTAACATTATTAGGTGTGTAAGTAGGATTTAAAGTCGAGTTTGTAGGTGTTGGAGAATTTACAGGTTCAAAATAATAACAACCTGTTGTCATGTCTCTAACCACAATTGTGTAGAAAGTACCTGGTGTCAATCCTGTAAATTGATGTTGGAAAGGAGGGTTACTTGCATTTACAAATGAACTTGACCATGGGAAAGCAGTTAAGTTTACAATACCAAATTGAAATGGTCCGGCCCCAATAGCTCCAACCAAAGTTACATCTATAGTCGCCCCTGCTGCACAAGAAGGTATTGTAGGATTTACCACAAACGTTAAATCACTTGGTGGATTAGACATCACTTGGTTAGAAACAACATGTGTACATCCATTTGCGTCAGTTACAAATATATCATAGATACCAAAATCTACTCCTGTAAAACAATGGCTAGTAGCCGCAGTAGGTCCAAATACTTGGTTGGGAGTACCCCCAGTTAAATCCACTAAGGTATACGTAAATGGAGGTGTACCGCCACTTACCGCATTAGCACAAATTTGCCCTAATGTATAACCACCAACTGGATTACATGTAATTGGTGAAATTGCTGGTGTAAATGTTAATTGCAGAGGTTGATTGATTACTACATTTTCTGTATCACTACACGATTTAGAATCTACAACCGTAATGGTATAATTTCCTGCCGGTAATCCGGTTGTTTGTGTACCGTAATTTACTCCTGTAGTTGTATTAACTACCGTTACTGTAAATGTAGGGTTACCTCCTGCGATTGAAACATTAATTACTCCTGTAGAATCTCCGTAACAAGACAACATTTGAGTCGCTGGTGTTACTGTTAATACAGGTAATGATAATGGACTAATCGTAATAATATTTGTGTAAGCAATACACCCTCTTAAATCTCTTACTTGAAATTGATAAGTTCCTGGATTCGTTGTTGGTACTGTATAAGTAAATGTAGAGCCAGTAGGGGCTCCTAGTGATACATATGCTCCTCCGTTATAACTAACCAAATACTCTTGATAAGCAGGATAACCATTAAAGATGTTTCCTATTATGGTTGCACCAGAAGAAGCTGTACAATCAAAATCTTTTGTTAAAACAATATTTGCGGTTAACTGTGGGTTTATTGTTTGTGAAAACACAACGGAATTAGTACACCCATAGGCATCTCTCACTGAAATTATATAAGAGCCTGGTACTAAATTACTAAATGTATGGCTATTAACCGGAGTATTACTTAGAACATAAGCTCCTCCGTTTATACTAAAACTATATGGTGCTACTCCATTGGAAGCCGTAACCACTAAAGTCGCTTGATTACCGCTGTCAAAACAAAAATCAGATGCTGGTGATGATGACAGTGTTAATATAGGCATGGTCGGTGCTGTGAAAGTAACATTGTTAGTCACCTGACATCCGTTAGCATCGGTAGTTGTAATAACATAACTTCCTGCTGGAACGTTGCTAAATACATTCCCTGATAAATTTCCTGCTGGTGGTGCAATAGTATACACATAACCACCCCATCCGCCTGATGCGTTTACTGTAATGGTTCCTAAACCAGCACAAGTTACAGGAGTTGTAACAACATTCGCTGTTAAAGCTGCCGATGGACCTAATATGGTAACTACTTCTGAGTCTTGACAATTTGTTACAGGATTAGTGACTGTTATAGTATAACTTCCTGCTGGACCAGCTGGTAAAGTTACTGTACTTGCAGATACTCCAGTCGCTGATTGAGAATAACCTCCTGGACCTGTAACTGTATAATTATAGGTAGGTGCATATCCTGAAACTGTAAATCGAATTACACCTGTTGAACTTCCAAAACACACCACATTACTTACTACTGTAGGGGTAAGTACAAATGGAGTCAAAGGAGCTATTGTAAAGGTTTCTGAATACGTACAATTTTTAGCATCAGTCACTAAAAACGTATATGTGTTTGGTGCTAGATTGGTAAATACATTATTGTTACCATTGTTTACTACAATTGGAGCTGTAATTTGATAATTTAATGGTGCCGAACCTCCTGTTGCTGTTACCGTTACGGTAGAAACATTTGTAGGACAGGTTAGTGGTGTAGCACTAAACGATAAATCGGTTGGTGGTGTTAAAGGCACTATAGTTAATGAAGGTGCTATGGTTATTGTACAACCATTCACATCTCTTACAAATACTGTATAAGTTCCTGCTGTTAAAGGCGTAAATATTGGGCTTGCTTGCCATGTTATTCCGTCTAAACTATATTGTAATCCTCCTGCTCCATTTGCTGTTACTGTAACAGTTATGGCTCCTGCACTTGTACAAGTATAAGCCGTTGAAATTGCCGCTGTTGCTGCTAAAGGATTCGCTGGGTCTATTACAATTACTTGCACTGCAGAAGTACAAACCGCAGTACCAATGGTGTATTGCACCATAGTATTGTAGCTACCTGCTGGTAGGTTTGTAAATACAGGACTAGCTTGCCATGTTGTACCGCCATTTATACTGAACATTAATGTATTACCATTTGCATTGGTTACATTAAATGTGATAGTTCCAGCATTTGGAGCACTAGCACATAAAATATCGGTATGGCTTACTGTATAAACTGGTGGCAATGTAGCTGTAATAACTTGTTGGGTAGTGCCAATACAGTTATTTGCGTCATAGACTGTTATGGTATATGTACCACCTGGTGAAGGTACAGGAATAACAACTGATGATACTCCATTTGCAATAAACGGAGCGGGAGGAGCTGAATTTAAATAATAATAATAAGGTGGTGTCCCTCCTGTAGTGTTAACAGTAATTTCACCGTCACCGCAATTTGTTAGTGGTCTTGTTATTGAAGAAGTAACTACTAATTGTGATGGGTTGTTTATTGTAAATGTTCCTGTACGAGGACAGCCATCATCGGTGTGTGTTTCCCATGTATAGGTTTGCCCTGGAGTTAAATTACTAAAGATATTAAATGTACTATTTGTAGGTCCAACCGAGCCCACTATTGGTCCTGCAATAGTCCCTTGATGAAGCGTATAATAGTATTGACCTGGCACTCCTGTTATTTGAATGTTAACAGAGCCTTGTTCGCCAAAACACAAAGGTTGTGTTACTATAGCGCTTACAGTCACATCTAATACTTGAATACCAATATTTGGAACGCTGAAGACACAACCCCCACTAAATGTTGTCGGTCTCACTTGTACGGTATAGGTACCTGCTGCATTAATTGGTGTAAAAATATTATTTGCTTGCCAAGGGAACACTACAACAGCACCATTCAACAATTGATATTCATATCCTGAACCGGATACGTTTGTAACTGTTATACTTCCTGGGTTTCCACAAATAATGTCTTCTTTAACAATTTGAGGATCCAATAAGTTTTGGTACACGTTAAAATAAAATGTTCTAGTACATCCTCCAGGGAAAGTAAAAACAACACTATACATTCCTGCAGCAGTAACGGTATAATTTGTTCCTGTACCGACTTGATTGGTCCAACACGCGGCATTGGTTACCGGACAATTGGTAGCTGGATAAGGGCCACAGCCTGCCAAGGCAGGATTATATAAAAACCACTGAACACTTATGGCATCGGTAATGTTGGTTTGTAATAGCTGAGAATCTCCACTTCCACATAAAAAGATATACGGAAGTCGTTCACCGTTATCCGTACAAATTACTGGGGTTGGATTTTCGTCATAAGGAATAATAGGATTTGTTATACCTGCTCCAAATTGAATGACATTAAAAATTTGTCTAATTGGACGACATTGCGCATCCGTTCCATTCACCGTATAAGTTCCTAACATATTAACCGTAACGGTTTGGCTGGTATTATTCGGAACAAAAGTTGCCCCTGCCGGACCTGTCCATACATAATTATCGTATCCAGATCCTGCAGTTAATGTTGCATTTGTACCACAAATAATTACATCTGTGTTAAAAACACAGGTGTCTAAGCCAACCAGAAAATTGGTTGAATCAGCATTACCACTCAAACAGGCTAAATTGTAAGTTGCCGAACTTGGGTCGTTTGAAATAACAATATCACTAATTACCCCTTGATAAGTTATAAAAGCCTGGTTGACAATTAAATTGGAACAGGCAGTCGTTAATTCTGCACATGAACACGCAATTTTTACTCTTATCGTTACAAAATGTCTTGTTTCGTTAGAAGTAAGATAAGTTTTAGGAACATAAATATTTAATGTTCCTGCTGGCGAATTAACAATAATTGTACCAGGAACATTTGAAGTATCTATACTAACTAATGTAGTATTAATAGGTAAAACATCTCTAATTAATACATAATCACTTCCTAAACCAACTCCACCAGGTGGTAAAGCCTGCCCAGTAACTCCTTCGGCATCATCATTACCAATATTATCAAATGCAATTACATAATTTAATTCTTGACAAAGTGTTACGTTTTGGTTACCTATATCTTGACCAGCTAAATTTTGAACCGCTTTAGTCATTAAGATTTCCGGTTCAATAATTTCAATTGAAAAGGCTAGAAAATATAAGTAATATTTATCTTGATTTGTATATATTCTAACTTCGGCATCTGTCTCATTATTTCTTAAAACACTTCTTGCTGGATTTGCAATATCTGTAATACCAGCATCAAAACCTAAAGTGTTTTGACTATTAGGTGTTCTCCCACTAGAGTTACCACTTACATCTGAAATACTACTATTAAAAAAATTTGTTGTGGTTCTTGAAGGTGCTGTAACATTAGAAAAACCAATTACAGGTAATGCTGGTGTAGTTCCTCTAATTTGCATACCATCTCCCGAAAGTTTATTATCTCCTTCTAAAGCAGCAAATGCTAATTTTGCATTTACATTTCCAGCTGGATTAGATTGAAAACCACTTACGGGTATATTTAATGTTTCTCCATTTTGAATTCCTGCAAATCCATCAAAAGTTGTTATAAATTTTCCTGGTAATTTCGGATCTGAGTAAACTAAAAATAAATTCCATCCTGCAGAATTACCTCCGGGGCAACTAGAATTATCACCCAAACTTGCACGAACATCTGCAACTGTATAATTTCCTTCTGCATTCGTAGGGTTTATTAGACTAGTTACATCTGCAAAAGCAGCATAAGGTAAACAATCATTCGTTAATAAATCACTAACACCTTCATCATAAATGATCGATCCTGTAATATTAGTATAGGTAGAAGATCCTGGTGTTTTAAATCTTACTTGGTTTAGTTGACTTCTATCACCTGTTCTATATGTACCAGACCAATACAAAGCTGCGTATACAATTTTATAACAATCTCTACTTGTGTTAGGCACTTGCATAATAGCACTACTCGAAGAAAATGTAGAGGCGTCTCCATCAACATCAACATATACCATATCGATGTCATCATTGGCTGTAGAGGGATTTCCTACTGTATTGTATTCATTTGATTGGTGTATGCTTAAAACATTATTACCAATCATTAAAATATCTCCTTTTATTCTATCAGTATATCTTGCAGGCACAAAAGGCTCCACAGTTTGACTGTATGCATTTAGTATATTTACTAAAAGCAAAAATAACATTAGGTAGTGTTTTAATCTCATAGGGGGCTGATTTTAAATGGGCTATAAAGTTATATTTTTTTTAAATATCTCAACTTAATTTATGCTATTTATTCTAATACTGTTTTATGTTTTATCATTTTTCCACTTTAACAATTACCATTTTTCCGTTAAAAGGCTTATTACCCTTAGCTTCTAATGCTGTTGTTGCATCTTGAATTTCAGAGTGTTTTTGATAGTAAATATAATATGTACTTGTTGCAACATTATAGAAGAAGTCTATGTTTGTTTGACCTGCTTGAATTGCTTTTTTCAAGAAAGCGTCACGTCTTGCTTCATCTTTATGAACCGCTACCACTAGGTAGAATCCTGGCTCAATATTTTCAACGTTTTTAACAATTTGCATATTTGACTGATCATCATCACCATAATCAAAATCAGTAGGTTGATAAGTTTGACCTGTTGGTGTTGTTGTTGCTTTAATTTGACTTAGAGCTTGTCTGTCATTTTGATATTTAGCTTGAGAGTTATCGAATTGGGCACGTTTGATTCTACGTTTTTTCTCCACTTCGGTATCTTCTTTAATTTTTTCAAGCTTAGCTAACAAATCATCATTTTTCTTATCAGACAATGCTTTTTCAGCTTTTAATTTTTCAATTGTTTTAACATAGCTCTGATTCAAGAGATCGTTTTTGTTTGGCACTTTTTTCAAACGTTCCGCTGCAAGGTTTTGGTATTCTTGTAAGAATCTTTCTTGATCTTTTTTGTTTTGCGCGATTTCAGCTTTCAAAGCGTCAAGTGCTCTGTTTGCGCCTGCTGTACTTTGATACTCTTTAACTTCTGTGGCAATACCTTGATCTGACAAGTCATTTACTCTTCTAAGTTCTAATAATTCTTTTTCTTTAGTTTCTACAATAGACTCGAACTTACTTAAAGATTCAGATTGGTTTTTCTTAGAATCGTCAATTACTTGACTTAAGTTGTCTAACTCTTTATCTTCAGCTGTTTTTAATGCATCAAGTCTTGCTTTTTCTTCCGCTTCTTTTCTTAATCTTTCTTGCTCTTCTCTGGCTTTAGCTTCATTAGCCTCTTGTTCTTTACGTAAACGTTCGGCTTCAGCATCAGCTTTTGCTTTGGCATCGTTTGCTTCTTGTTCTTTACGCAAACGTTCTGCTTCTAAACGTGCTCTTTCTTGATCCGCTTTTAGTTGGTCTGCTTCAGCTTTGGCACGAGCATCTGCTTCTGCTTTCGCTTTAGCAGCTTCTGCTTCTTGTTCTTTACGTAAACGTTCTGCTTCTAAACGTGCTCTTT
>JASLID010000116.1 GCA_030153045.1 Flavobacterium sp. | reverse complement strand
TGAATGTGGTCCGCTTTTTTAAAACTGCTAAATATTTTAAATAGAATTGATGGTATTTTAAATATGGTTTGAAAAGCTGATTTTAATGACAGTGTATCAAAACTATCAATAGCAACAAACTCTATATTAGCATGTTCATAATGGATATGAATGGGTGTTTTTTTAGTATTTTCAACGGGTGCAACAATAATAATTTTATCCACATGTTTTGCCCAAATATTCATTTCTCGGACATACGGAGCATAAGCAAAATATTGATTATTCTCAATGATATGAGGAACATGTGTTATAATTACAAAAGTCATTCTAGATTAAATTTCTAGTTTTTTTTTCTCATTTGCATAGTGACATGCATACAGCTAAATAAAACCGAATCTGAAGTCGCTGAATTATCCCAATCCTGCTGATGCCATTTTTTACCTATTTCTTGTTTTTTAGCACTTGATATTGGTAATAAATTAATTAAAAAATACCATTTCGCTTTACCTAGAACACCATGTCTTTCTATAATGTCAAATGTGTTTTGAAACTTATAATAGGTTTTTCTAGAAAATGGCCACTCCCAGTCTTTATCCGATTGAAAAGGACGATACAATACTCTAATAATTTTTATAGGCAAACTCGTTTCAAAGGGATCATAACTTACAATCATTCCATTTGTTGCTAATTTCTCATTTAGCTTTGCAATTAGGACATCTGGGTTTTGAAAATGATGCAATACACCATAAGCATAAATCACGTCGAAATCTTTATCTGGAAAATCTGTTTCTGATAAAAAATCGGCTGCAATAGCTTTAGCAGTTGGAATATCTTTTAGTTTATCATTTAGTTTTGCAATAGCAACATCGCTTAAATCTAAACCAATATATTCCTTGCTATTATGCGCCATATATAAACTCAAATTATTTCCAGAAAAACAACCCAAGTCTAGTACTTTTTTATTCGACAAATCACCAAACCAAACCTGATGTAGGTCATACGATTGGTTCAAAGCACCAATGTCTCGGCGTATTTGTTTTAAAGTTTTTTCCCTAAGAAACCCCCAAATACGAGTGGGTATATTTTTATGAGTTTTATAGTTATAAAATTCTTTCTGTTTTTTATTTACTTCAATAATTTCTTCTGTCGTTTTCATCGCTTTTAATAACTTATAATATGCTAAAATAACCTTTTCAAATTAATACACAATTATAAAAGTTCATTATAAAAATTCATGTTTTTTTTATAAATAATAGATGGTGAGAATTTACTTTCAACTTTATCTCTTGCGTTTTTTCCTATCATTTCAAAGTGTTCACGAGATTTAAACACTTTTATTACTGTTTTAGCAATACTCTCTGGCAATTTAGGTTCACAAAGCCATCCATTAACACCATCGTCAATTGTTTCTGGACCAGGACCATACTGCGTAAAAACAACTGGTTTTCGCATACTCATTGCTTCTGGAGCTACTAATCCTTGAACTTCCATATGTGAAGGGAAAATACAAATTTCACCTTGTTCATAAACTTTGGGTAAATCTTTGTAGGGCACAGGATCTTTAAATGTAATTTTAGATTTTATCTCATCAGACAATTGTTCTAAAAGCCACTTTTTATAACTGGTTCCGTCCGGAAAAAACCAATCACGACCATAGGCATACAAATGAAACTCTGGTACTTTGGCAACTATTTCGGGAATAGCAAAACACAATTGACGAATCCCTTTTTTCTCACATAGTGTACCAGCAAAAATAGCTAAGCCTTTAGTTGCTTTAGAAGTATCAGCGGGATAAAACATATCCATTAAAATGGGATTATTAATTGTAACCTGCTTTTTATTCTTAAAATTAATATACTTTGAAGTTTGTGTTTTTACAAATTCTGAAGTAGATATCACGGCGTCACAATTTTTAAACGACTTTTGTTCTTGCCAAGCTTTCCATTTGTTTGTTTTTTTATTTTCAAATTTTGAAAAGAAATAATGCCCACCATGCATTCTAATAACTTTAGGAATTTCTTTGGGAATTTTCACAAAAGCAAAACCAGCTTCTTGGGCTTCAACAATATCAATGGGATTTTTTTTATGTATCTCAGTTATGGTTTTTGATATCATTTTAGAATTAAAAAACCAAGCCAAACCTTTAACTTTTGATTGACCTTTGTAATAGATATTGACACCCTCTACAGTTACTTCACATTCATTTTTTGGGGCTACAATTCCAACAATAGATACTGAATGCCCATTTTGAATGAGTATTTTAGAATAAGAAATTAAAAACGTTCCTATTCCTCCAAATGTCATTCCTGGTAATGGAAATTCGCTTGCTATAAAACAAATATGCATTTAGTGATTATTTAAGGTGTTTATAATCATGTCTGAAGCATTTTGGTAATTACCTATCACAATATCCCTCCATTTTATCATATCATTAAAGTTACTTTTAACTTGTAATGACTCACTTATATCATTTTTACTATTTAACCATGTAACAGCCGCTTTAGATGGCATACTTCTAAAATGTTGAAATTGATATATTGTATTTGTAGACCAACTTTCATCTATTTTATCTTCTTGATCGTAATTAATAAAAATACAAGGTTTATTATACATAGCAAAATCAAAAGCCATTGTAGAACCAACGTTAATTACTAAATCGGCATAATAAGCCGTACTAACCAATAGTTTTACATCGTCAATAGTTGGGTAAATGTTTGCAAACCCAAAACTTGAATTAAAATTCCAGAGTGGTGGAGCTTCTTTTATTAAGTCTGGATATTTTTTTATAACAGTATCAAATCTTCCTGAAATATCGACAGGACATCGACGAAATAAGATCTGATAACTATCCTCTAGATTTGCATTGGTAATTTCATTGGCAATATCATCCAAATATTTCGGGTCGTCTGGCGAAGTTAGTTCGTCATCACCTGAAAAACATATAATTTTCTTATCTAAATCTAAATTATATTTCTTATAAAATATTTCTTTCTCAATAATGTTTCGGGTATCATTATAAAACTCAAATTGCGGCGTTCCTGTAACATGTATACTCGATTGAGGAATTTCGGAATAATAGAATTCCATCTCCTTTTTCATGTAATCAGACCACACAAGATAATTATCGGCGCGCAAAGCCATTCTTGCTTTGGGAAGGTTATCCCAAGAAAATATGACCGTTGTAGTAGCAATCCCTAAATCTTGTGCAACTGCAAAAATTGTAGCAGCCTGAATAGCCCTTTGATGAGAACAGAACAAGGTGTCTGGTTTCAGTTCTTCAAGAATCATTTTTATTTCTCTGTAAAAACTATTCTTTCGTATTGCTTTTTGATAAGCCGACTCCAATTTTAGTATCGTTTCGTATTTTTTTATAAAAGGAGCAATAAATTCGATGGTTTTATAAACTGCTTTTTTAGGAAAACTCTTGTGTTTCCTGTTCCAATTCTTAAGAATTGTTGGATTGGCTGTTTTTTTTGAATTATTATACAAACGGGATAAACAGATTAATTCCCTTAAAAATTTCTCTTCGAGTGATTCTTTGTATTTTGGAATTTGCAATGCCTCAGAAATTCTGGCACCTTTTTTCACATCAGCTTCGGTTTCGCTGTCAAAATTGTGAAACAAAATTAACTCCGACGAATTGTTTTTAAAAACATCCGAATAAAGATAATTCCGAATCCCAACTCCATCAGGAAATAATAAAAGAATCTTATTTTTAATTTCAACCACAGTCGCTTATTATTTTATTATAAAGATTAAAAGAACCATACAAACTCATCAATATCAAGACAATATAATTGATTATAATCATCTTTTTATTTATGCTTTTTTTATCCTGTAAATTCCAATAATACACTATACTGGCAATAAAAACAGGCGCTAACCATCTTAATTCAACAAATGAAATGATTATTAATGAAAAAATTGAAAGCATCGCAATTAACATCAAAGGAATAAAAGTCATTTCATCTATTTTTCTCTTTCTGATAAAATCACGAGCACCAAAAAATAATGTTAGTAAAAGAATAAAGCCTAACTGTCTGAATCCAAAAAAAAGGCATTCAAAAAAGTCTTTAAAAAACTCAATAACAGTTAGCTTAACATCGAATAAAAGTCCGCTTAAAATTCCTTTCGGTAATGAATCTTCTCCATTTTCTTTCAAATAAGCATCTGTTTGCTCCCAACTTGGGTGATTATGATTGGGTAACTCTCCTTTATTTACCATTAACTGGGCAAGATATTGTCGTTGAGCCCAATTCGATTTAGCTGATTCTGGTGGTGATTTAAGGTCATAAGACAAATTTCCATTTTCCATCAAAGAGGACAGGTTTAATACAAGAAAAAGAGCAACCAATCCCAAAGGATAATACCACTTCAAAACATTTGATCCTTTTTTATGATATATGATATAAAAGCATATTAAAATTATTGGGGTGTAAACCAGAATCAACTCTCTTGTAAAGAAAGCTATAGTTAAAGCAGATAATGCCAAAGCACCATTCCATTCGCCTTTTTCAATTAAAAAGAACACTTCACAAATAAAAATAATCAATGCAACAAAAAAAAGTGTGTCATTTGTTCCTGAATAAAAATAGCCAACGGTACTTATAAAAAAAAGTAAAAAACCATAAAATGATAATTGTTGTTTGATTCTTTTAGAGAAATAAAAAAATAAGCCTGAAACAATTAAAACATTAACCAATCGAAGGGCAACAAAATTTTTCAAAAACAATGAAAAAGGATATACTATTACTAGGTATGGTATCGAAATCCCCTTTTTGATAGCATTGTTCCAACCTTCATTTTTTATAAAATCCAGATCTTTAATAAATAGTGATTCATCACCTGGACCAGAATCTCTGCTCAAAAAAAAATAGGCAGAAACGAGTGAATATATTAATACAATCACCAAAAATGACACTTCTGCTATTTTTATCTTTTTTAAATTAATTATCATACTTTTTTATTTTCGAAACTACATTTTCAACATCTAACTCATAATACATGGGTAGTCTTAACAATCTATCTGTAAAATTATCGCTATTTTCCAGTATTCGTCCGTCATGCTTTTTTTTATAAAACGGGCTAGAATGCAAACTGATGTAATGAAATACAGCCAGTATCTCATTTTGTTTTAAATGATTTATTAATGCCGTTCGTTGTGCTATCGAATTACATACCAAATAAAACATATGGGCATTATTAGTGAATGACATTAGTTTTATTTCATTTTTAGTTGCCCAATCTTTCAAATGTTCTAGATAAAAATGCCAATGTTGTAATCTTTTTTTTTGAATATTTTCAATATTTTCAATCTGAGCCCACAAAAATGCAGCGATAATTTCAGAAGGAAGGAAGGAAGAACCAATATCGACCCAACCATATTTATTTACTTCTCCTCTAAAGAATTCGGCTCTGTTGGTTCCTTTTTCCCAAATCACTTCGGCTCTAGGTATAAATTGCTCATCATTTATTGTGAGCATTCCTCCTTCTCCAGCGATAATATTTTTAGTTTCGTGAAATGAAAAAGCCGCCATATGACCTATACTCCCTAAGGCTTTGCCTTTATAGAACGAATCGATAGCTTGCGCTGCATCTTCAATTACGATTAGATTATATTTATGAGCAAGAAACATGATTTTATCCATATCGCAAGCAACTCCTGCATAATGCACAGGCACAATCGCCTTGGTTTTTGGTGTTATTAATGCTTCTATTTTAGTTGCATCGATATTTGGATTGTCAGAACAAGAGTCAGCAAATACAATTTTTGCTCCTTGTCTTACAAAAGCAATGGCTGTAGATACAAAAGTAAAACTGGGTACAATTACCTCATCACCTTCTTTGATGTTGGCTAAGATAGCACACATCTCTAAAGCATCTGTACAGGAAGTGGTTAGCAATGCTTTTTTGAACCCATATTTTTGTTCAAAAAAATCTTGGCATTTTTGAGTAAACATACCGTTACCTGAAATTTTACCCGATTTGACCGCTTCTTCTATATACTGTGTTTCTTTGCCTGTTAAATAAGGTTTGTTAAATGGAATCATATTTTC
>JASLID010000148.1 GCA_030153045.1 Flavobacterium sp. | reverse complement strand
AAAAGAATCAGCTCGTCATTTATGGTTTCTGCAGAAGTTATTTTTGAAACGGAAAGCTTTTTTAAGTCTTTAATGTTAGTAACTTCGTTTTTATTATCAATGAAATAAACGTTTAAAGTACTAAAACCATAAATTCCTTTTTTTGTTTTGGCAAACTTAGAAACATTGGTATGTGGTGTGTTATTTTTATCCGTTAAATTTGTGAATTTAATAAACTTGTTACCTTCAAAAAAAAGCAATCCTAAATATTTTGAAGATAAAACCAGTTGTTTGTTTTCGTTTTCAATAATATCAACCACAAAAAGATTTTCATGTTGATTTACTTTGTTGTAATTTTTAAATTCGTAACCGTTATAACTAAACAAACCAGCTCCATCACCACAAATCCATAACAAACCTCTACTGTCTTTATAAAGCTTATTAATTGTAGAGGAATACAAACCTTTTTCGTGGTTGATGACATCAAATTTAAATTGTTGCGCAGTCGTGAATTGAGCAATAAAAATAAAAATGATTAGGAGAATATATTTGTAATGTTTGGGCATCCAAAATTGTTAAAGTTGAACTGATAAATATATAAAAAAAATGTTAAAATTCAAAATGTCAGTTTTTTTTATGGCTATGTCGTAAATTTTCACTAAAATTGGGGGTTTTTTACAAATTAATCATATGAAAAAATCTATACAATTAGTATTACTTTTATTAACAACTTCAGTATCAGTTGTTGCTCAACAAAAACTAACTTTAGAGGAAATTTGGGGCGGCGCTTTCCGAACAAAAGGCATGGACGAATTGAATGCCATGAAGAATACCAATCAATATACTGTTTTAAATTATGATGGAACTTCAGATACTTTTCAAATTAACTTGTTTGATTATGCAACGTTAAACAAAGTTTCAACTTTAATTGATACAAAAAACCACAAAGAACTGGAATCTATTGACAGTTACACGTTTGATAAAGCTGAAAAAAAGATTTTAATTGCTACAAAGTCTGCTCAAATTTTCAGACATTCATTTACTGCAAATTATTTCGTGTACGATATTGCTACTAAAAAACTATCAAAATTTACAGAAAAAGCGATTCAAGAACCAACTTTTTCTCCAAACGGAACTAAAGTTGCTTATGGTTTTGAAAACAACTTATATGTTTATGATTTGCTTTCAAACAAAGAAACTCAAATTACAACTGACGGAAAGAAAAACTCAGTAATTAATGGTATTACGGACTGGGTTTACGAAGAAGAATTTGCTTTTGTTCGTGCTTTCGATTGGAATGCAAATGGAACTAAAATAGCTTATATTCGTTTTGACGAAACTAACGTTCCAGAATTTTCAATGGATTTGTATAATCAAGGTTTGTATCCTGCTCAATCGGTTTTCAAATATCCAAAAGCAGGTGAAAAAAACGCAGATGTTTCCTTACATATTTACGATGTAACTGCTTCAAAAACTCAAAAAATTGATTTAAACAATTATAACGATTTTTACATTGCTCGTTTAGAATGGACAAATGACGCGAATGTTTTAAGCGCACAAGTTTTAAACCGTCACCAAAACAATTTAGATTTGTTATTTGTAGATGGGAATTCGGGTGCGAAAAAAGTCGTTTTAAACGAAAAAGATAAAGCCTACGTTGATGTTACAGACAACTTAACGTTCTTAAAAGACAATAGTTTTATTTGGACTTCTGAAAAAGACGGTTTCAATCATATTTATCATTACGATAAAACAGGAAAGTTGAAAAACCAGGTAACGAAAGGAAAATGGGAAGTAACTTCTTACTACGGTTTCGACGAAAAAAACAAAACAGTTTATTACCAATCGGTTGAAAATGGTTCAATTAATAGAGATATTTATTCCATTTCAATTGACGGAAAATCTAAGAAAAGATTATCAGTAAAATCTGGAACAAACAACGCTACTTTTAGCCCGAACTTCCAATATTTTATCAATACACATTCTAGCGCAACTTCAGCGCCATATTATTCTTTAAACGATGCTAAAACTTCAAAAGAAGTAAAGAAAATTCAATCTAATGAAGCTGTTGAAGAAAAATTAGCTAAATACAATGTTTCTCCAAAAGAATTTTCAACAATCACTACAGAAAAAGGTCATGTTTTAAATACTTGGATGATTAAGCCAAAAGATTTTGATGCGACTAAAAAATATCCAGTATTTATGTTTCAATATTCTGGTCCAGGTTCACAACAAGTAGATAATGCTTGGAATTCAACTGACGATTATTGGTTTATGATGTTGGCACAAAAAGGTTACATTGTAGCTTGTGTTGACGGAAGAGGAACTGGATTTAAAGGTGCAGAATTTAAAAAATGCACGCAAAAAGAATTAGGAAAATTCGAAGTAGAAGATCAGATTGATGCTGCTAAAGTTTTTGGAAAATATGCTTATGTTGACAAATCTAGAATTGGAATTTTCGGATGGTCTTATGGTGGATTTATGGCTTCAAACTGTATTTTCCAAGGAGCAGATATTTTTAAAACTGCCATTGCCGTTGCTCCTGTAACTTCTTGGAGATATTATGACAGTATTTACACAGAAAGATACATGCAAACACCACAAGAAAACGCAAGTGGTTACGATAATAACTCGCCAATTACACACGTAAATAAATTAAAAGGAAACTTTTTATTAATTCACGGAACAGCTGACGATAACG
>JASLID010000134.1 GCA_030153045.1 Flavobacterium sp. | reverse complement strand
CACCGCTGGGAAGTCCGGCAGACCGGGCGCGTCGGCGGCGGCGAAGCATCGCGTCCGGTAGGTCGAGCGACCGGACGCGATCTCCAGTTGCATGCCGTCGAGGATGAGGTCCACCTCAGCGCCACGACCGCCTGCGATTGCGTCGCGAAGGAACAGTCCGGGGACGACGCACTCGCCCTCGTCGCCGACGGTCGCCTCGATCGCCGCCGTGTGCTGGTTCTCGTAGTCGAACGCGCTCAGGCTCACGACGCCGGCAGACGCAGAAACCCTTATGCCGCCAACGACGGGGACCGCTGGGTTCTTGGGAATCGCCTTGGCGACCCACCCGAGGGCCTCGGCCAGAGCGGCTCGTTCGGCCCGAATCTTCATGGTGGAACTTGGCTGCGGCATACTTGCCGTCACGCCCCTTTCGGTCTAGTCGAAACGGTGGCGAGAGGGTCGGATTCGTTAGCGCGATCCGGCCCTCGCTTCACCTCTGATTCTACGCGAACATCTGTGCGAAAAGCGGCGTTGACCTGCGCTTTCTTGCACCCCGGACACGAACACGCCGCCGCCTGCCCATGCCGCTCGCAGCCGGCGCAGTCGGGCTTGCCGTGGACGCCGCACCAGCCCGACAGCCGGAGCTGCCCGGCGCGCTCGACGGTCACGACGCCGCCCGTCGTGTCCGGCCGCGCTCGGCGGCGGCGTGGGCGAGTTTGCAGGCCTGGCACGCGGGCTCCTTCTTGATGCGACGGTGGTTGTGGTAGCCGCCGTCAGTGCCGCACTCCGCGACCCGTCGGCGCTTGCGTTGCAGCAACTCCTCCGCCTGGAGCTCGGGCCGCTGAGCTTCGGCGTGGATCTCGTGCTCAATGACGACGATCTCGGCGTTGATGCGGCTGCGGAGGTTGTAGAGGTCCATCAGCCGTCGGGCGCGGGCTGCTCGTCCTGGGTGGCTCACGCCGCACCTCCCGCCCGCACGTTCACTGGTGCGCCTCCGCGTGACAGGCAGCATGAACAGGAGCGCCCCGACGGAACACCACACGCGCGCCGACCTCGATGCCGTTCGGGCACAGCGGGCAGTCGGGCGGGTACTTCGCCGCCACGCCGGGGAACGGGGCGGGGGTGCGTGGGCGGGTCATCGCCGCGCCGCCTCTTGCAGCCGCACCACGTCGTCCACCAGCGCCGGGTCACGCTCGACCCGCACCCGGTCCGGCGGCACCCAGCCGGCCAGTTGCGCCTGCTCGTACTGGTCGAGCACCTCGGGGCCGTGGAGTTCGCCGTCGCCGCCACGGACCCTGCGGTGGCGGATCACGCTGCGGGCTCCGGCTCGGGGACGAACACGTCGCCGGGGTCGGTGCCGGTCACCTCGGCGGCGGTGACCTTGTTGCCGCCGGCGGGAGCGGCGGCGGTCCCGAACTCCTGGGCCACCGACTTCTCACCGCGAGCCAGCTCACCGCCGAGCACCCGCAGCGACCCGAGGGTCTGCGAGGTCCACTCCGAAGTCGGCAGCGACAGGTAGTCCTCGAGCTGCTTGCGCGTCACCCCGGCCCGGGACTCGAACAGCGCCAGCATGTCCGCGACCTGCTGCGCCATGGGCTTGTCGCCGCCAGCGCCGTTCAGGGTGGCCCGGCAGATCTCCTCCGCCTCGACCACGAACCAAACCGGGAGGATCGTGAAGATGGTCTCGCGGACCGCCCGCGCCGCCACCGAGTTGTTGTTGTTGGCGATGTCGCCGAGGTCGGTCAGCGCCTTGCGCCGCTTGTCGGCGCCCTTCCCGGCCATGATGGCGTGCGGGACGATGAAGGACCGCGAGGAGCGGACGTTGGTCTCCTGGTCCCACGCCCACGCCGACATCTCGGACTCCCCGGCAGTGTCGTCGCGCTTCAGCTCGCGGATGCCGTAGTCGGCGTTCCCGTAGCAGGCGACGAGCGCCCTGGCGAGGTGGACGGTGGAGCCTTCGACGCGGCCGCCGGCGCGGGGCAGGGAGTAGAAGGCCCGGTCGGCGAGGGCCTGCTGGGAGCATGCCTGCCGCATCCGCTCGACGGCGGCGGTCATGTCGCGGGGACAGTCCTGGGCGACTCTAACGGCGGCGGCAACCTCGGCGACGGCGCGGGCTTGCTCGACGGCGGTGGCCTGGCTGATGGGGGTGATCGGTCGGGGCTCGGCGAGCCTGTCGAGTTCGGTGGTCGTCACGTCATGTCCTCCATCTGGTAGTGGAACCAGTTGGGCAGGGTGAGGTCGGCGATGCCGTCGACGTAGCCGGGCCACTGGTCTGTGGTGGTGCATTCCTTGAACACGCGCCGTGCTTTGTCGTTCATGGCGGCGGCGAGCTTGAGGTCGGCGTCGTCGGCGAACTGGCCGACGGTGACGACGTGGGGCGGTTCCTTTTCGACCACGCAGAACAGGAACGCTGGGTCGGGGTCGATGCCGCAGGCGCGGATGCCGTCGGAGTACCAGACGTGCTGGCTGACGTAGCCGAACCGGGCGGCGTTCCTCGAGAACTCCCCTGGCTCCGCCGAGGCGGCGGACTTGATGTCGGGGACGATGAGCCGTCTCCCGGGCTGGGGGTGGGGAAGCCAGTCGAGGCGGGCCTTGCACTTAACGCCTGTCGCGGCGTCTACCCAGAACAGGGACACCTCGGGGGTGCCGTTGGCGAACAGGGCGGCGGCGATGGGGTGCGCGTTGACCGCCGCCGCCATGGACTCGACCACCGCCGCCTCAGCGGCCAGCAGCGGGACCTTCCCGGCGGCGTATGCCTAGTCGCGCATGAGGCGGGCATTGGCGCCCCGGTAGTGCTCGGCGTCGATGACGACCACCGCCTCGCCGTCGCCGAGGACGCGGGTGTGGAACGCCTTGCCGACGTCGAACTGGGGGCGGTGCTCTTCGCCGCCGTCGAGCGCCGCCTTGAACTTCGCGGGGCACGACGGCTTGAGCAGCTTCTTGGCGCCGCTGACGCTGAGCCAGTCGGTCTGGGCGTGGTAGTGCTCGGGGGCCAGGTTGGGGTATACGCCGGGCTCAGCGATCTTCATGCGATCCTCCGGTCGTCCTCGTGCCAGTCGCGGTGACAGGGCGGACAGAACGGACCGAGCTCGTCGTCGCACTCGCACAGCTCGGCCGCGATGACGAACCGTGGGCAGGCGGCGCAGGGGGCGAGGTCGTAGAGCGCGCGTTCGCCGTCGCGGGTCACGTGTCGTCCCCGGGGGTGTCGGTGTGGGCGGCGGCGAGAGCAGCGGGAATATGAACGGCGCTGACCTGCGTGTCGCAGACCTCGCACCATGGGACGCCATTCGCGTTCCGGGTCCGATGTTGCGCTACTTCGGCCAGCACCGCCTCCACCGCTGCGGTCACCCGGTCCGCCTGTGGGGTCGGACGCTGGCGGGCGGCCTCCACCGCGGCGCGGTACGCCTTGCCGCCGATGGTCCGTTCGTCGGGCAGCAGCATCCACGTCGCCTGCGGCCAGAGAGCAGCGGCCAACTCCGCGAAGCAGAGCGGGCAGATGATCTCGTTCCACAGCCACTCGGTGGTGTCGTGGCCACCGGGCCGCATGACCGGGTTCCACGCCTCGGCGGGCGTGTACCACGAGATGTTGGGGCCGCCGCAACGGTGGCAGTAGTCCTCGGGGTGTCGCTCCTCGCTCAGCCCGTCCGCCGGGTCGGCAGGGTCCGGCGGGGTGGCGTCGAGGGCGGCGTGCTCGGAGGCGTCCACAACCTCGGCCATCACGGCGCGGACATGGAGCGGCGCGTAGGTGTCGGCGGTGTACGCGGCGAGCGGCACCAGCCACGCGAGGTTTGGGATAATGGGACCGTCGATTCCGATGTCGTCAACGTGGAGCACGACGATCTCCTCGTCAGTCATGGACCGGAGCCCGTCGAGCCGGACCGGGTGCAGTCCGGCGTTCCGGTAGAAGTGGATGCGCGCGCCCGGGAAGTCCATGACGACGAACTCATCCCACCCGCTCAGCGTCGTCCCAGCCTCCTCTAGGAACTCGCGCACCATCGCGTCCATGGGGCGCTCTCCGTCCTCAACGTGACCGCCGATTCCGTTGAGTCGACCGGCCTGCCACGCGGGGCGGTTCTTGCGGATCAGCGCGACCCGGTCGCGGGTGTCGATGGCGAATCCGACGACGTACTCCACGACCGCCGCTCGCGGGTCCGGGGCGCTCACGACCGGCCCCCGCCGGCGCATCGCCAGTCCTCGACCATCGCGGCGAGCGAGGTGGGGAACTCGGTCCCGCACGGAGCGTGTGAGCCGTAGGAGCCGTTATTGCAGGCGCCACACCGTAGGCACTCACCATCAGCGAAAACGTGCGTCGGGTGAACGCCTACAACGTGGGGCAACTCCTGGTCGGGGCTGAAGATGTGAGGCATGGAGTCCATGACCTTCGCGTGAGCGGCAAGCCAGTCGTCCGTCTCCAACAACACCTCCTCGCAGTACGTCACGATGGGGACTCGGCGGATCACGCGGAACGCGCCCGGGCGCGCGCCCGGCTCGGCCGCTCGCGGGTCCGGGGCGTCCTGGCCGCTCACGACGCCGCCTCAGCGTCGGGCCGGAACCCGAGGTCGGCGGCGACAGCGTCGTAGGTCGGCGTCGGCCCGTAGCGCGTCAGTGCCAACCTCAGCGCCCGGGCCACCACCGAGCTGA
>JASLID010000044.1 GCA_030153045.1 Flavobacterium sp. | reverse complement strand
TGAAGCCAAATATACAAAAAGCTCGTTCCATTAAACACTGAAACCCCAATTTCATAAAACCGCTGTTGTGTGCAGTGATTATTTATTTGAATTGTAGTTACTATTTTATTATTCGGGGCTGAAATTTTGTGAACATTGAATAGATTTGAGTATTAATTAACTTATCAGCAACGGTATCAGCAATCACATTTCCAAGAACGAAAGTAGGGACCGAAACTCCTGGTCCTAATATGAAACCACCAATTGCGGAAATTACCGCAACCGCAATCCCTTTGCCTCCATCTCTATCCCAAACTATTGCTTGCCTAGGATGCATATCACTAACTTGTACAAGAAAACCATTAGCATCAAAGATTATATCAAACTTCATATCAAAAGTATATGTTTGGTCAGGTGCCAGGTAGATGTGGGCAACTCCAAATGGATCTTTAATATCATACCTAACTACTTCTTGCCAATTCTTCCTATCATCTGGGCCTTTGTCACTTGGACATAAATCTCCTTTGTCTATGTCATGCTCACCACAACCTGCTGGAATGTTTACATTTACTGCAATATTTTTTGAGAAATTTATTTTCACGATATTACCATCAATAGTGAATGGCTCACGATTAATTGAAATAGGTGATGCAAAAAAAACATTTAGTGTTGTAGGAAAAACGATAGTTCTGTCATCTGTTGTCATCCTTGATGTGACATATTTTATTTTATTATCAGAAGGGATTGTGCATGATAATAAACCTGTAAAAGAAGGTTTTTGATTATTATTCTTCACTAAGCTTCCATCATTAATAGAAGCATTTATTTTAGTAATACCACCACCTATTTCACTTGGAATAGAAAAAAATAAAATTCCATCTATATTTATATCTTTTCCTATAATTGCCCCAGTCTGCTTATGCTCAATTTTCCCACTAATTTTCCCATCTTTTAAAGTAAATACTTTATTTAATCCATTGTCAAAATTTTTATATGGAAGATCTACTTCAATTTCACCATAGGGATAATCTTTACCAATATCGATTTTTATTGGAGATGCAGGATTGTTCATTTTAATAAAACCTCCCGGAGCTAATAAAGAATGAAAACCATTTGGGATATTAAAAGTTGAATTTTCGAGAATTGCAACATCAAATTTTTCTAAAGTACCTGTGATAAATGGTTTTTCTGTACTGTTTAACGTAAGGCTATTAGCTCTAACAGTACCGTTACCAAGCAGTAAAGACGTTTCTTCATTAGGAATATATTCGCCAGATGAGATTGTAACATCAAATGTCGTCAATATTCCTGAAACATTAGGCTTCCCTGAGGAAGGAAAGACACAAGATAAATTTGCTTGTATATCACTATTTGCAATTTTTAAATAGCCATTGTCTCCAAATGCTAAAATTCCATCCTCAACTTTTATTTTGAAAATTGACCCACTATCAAATTGTATATTTGAAGATTTCATATTGTCATCAAACTCCATTCTAAAACCAATTAAATCAGCAGATGAACCATCATCAAATAGAATTTTATTTGGTCTTGGTTGGTTATATAAAACCAGAAAGGAGCCTTTAGCTAAAGAACAGTTTATCGTTCCTGATTCCGCTGAAACATATGATTCATCTTTTGATTTTTTAAATCTAATAGAGGCAAGTTTTATTTCGCTATTTGCTCCAATATTAAAAACGCAATTTTTATTATTAATTTGACCTCTTTCTGTATATACTTCAAATTTTTCTAATTCTCCTTCAAGTTCATCAGAATTTAAGTTGTAATCTATTTTTTTAAAATTGAAAAAACTTGGAGATTTAACTTTTACAAAATTTGTTTGGGTTGGTTCTCTTTGAAAAAATATAGTAGCACCGTCTTTTAGAATAACCTGTAATGCTTTGTTTTCATTTTCATTTGGCAGAAATCGAACACGATATATTAAGGGAATAAAACCATGCTCTCTTTCGTTTATGTTATGCAAACCTTTTAGGTTTGGAAAGGGGCTGCCTAAGGCTAATTTGTCAAACTCGGTAGAAAATTCGAAAAGGTTAAATATTTTTTGAACTCCTGGATCTTTACAAGCATCATTGTCCCATTTGGATTTTTGATCAATTACGTCACCATCACTATTGTATGTTAAACTAGAAATACCTAATGATGCACATCTTTTGTCATAATATGCAACATGTATGGCTGGCATAAAATCAATTTTAACATATTGTAATTTATTTTTAGCGTATTGGAAGATTACAGATATTTTGGGGGAAATAGGGCTATTCTTTTCAGTGTTGATAACATACTTTTTTTTCTCAACTGTTGTTTTCCATTCACCGGAGTTTAAATACAATACAAATCTTCCTTCACTGCTCTCAACATTTTGAACTATGCTTTCGTAAAAAGATTTTGAACTTGAAACAGTTTGACAATTGACAATCGTTGGTTGTAATAAAATCATTATATACAACACATACACACCTTTTTTAATATCCATAGTTTATAATTTAAATTAATAATGCTAAATAAAAATTGGTGGTATTTTATGTGAATTTAAAAAAAAAATCTTTCTTTTTGTCCCTTCTACGATTAAGTACTAATATTCTCGTTAAAAAACAAATAGGCTTTATAATTATTTTTCTTTCAATAATGTTTTTAAGTAAATTTTAATCAATTAATAACTTAAAAATTGGTAGTCTATTTCAAGGACGTCACTTTTATGCTCATTGCACACAACGTCCCGGGGCTTGCCGTCAGTGGCTTGAGATTCAAGACTGACCATTACAAATATAGACCAAATTTTGGCAGCCAGCGTTTTTTCCGCAGGAAAAAACCAAGCCCAAGCCATTGCGGCAAACCCCTGTTGTGCGTTGTTTTTTATTTTGTTTTAAAAATTTCCCATTTTTCATTTTTGTTTTTTCTTGTTGCATAATAACCCAAAGGTAAGTCTGCAATTTCTAAAACAGTTTTATCTCTTTTAATAATATTGCTTATTGATACTAATAATGCAACTTTTGTGAAATCTTCGAATTTATCATCACTAAAAAACTGCCACGAACCATCTTCCAATTCGTGAGTTACATATGTGATATCTTTATCATCCTCGATGATATATTTTGTTGTAAATACTGCTGTGTTCAATGGATCTTTAAATTCTTTTTTTGTTTGAGCATTCGATTTTCCAAATCCTAAAAATGATAGCATAATAATTATATTTAAAATTTGTTTCATTTATTCAGTTGATAATATATTTTTCAAAAATTGTCTGAAATTTTCGTAACCATTTTCTTCAGGTTTTTCAAGATTCAGCATTTTGTCAATTCCGCTATCATAAATTTGCCAATTTTCTTCTTTGGCAATTCTGATTAATTCAAATAATCCATTTTCGCCATAAACACTCAACATTTTATTACTAACCAATTCTTCATCGTCAAAAAATTCAACTGAGAAATCTTTTCCAATAATTTCGTTATGATTTTCGGATTTTTTTATGTTTACAAATTTTGATTTCAATACTTTGTCAAAATCAATTGGTTTTAGTAAATCTTCGTTTAGATTTTCTAAAGAAACTAAATTTTGTTCTGAACTAAATAATACAATTTCCCAACTCATTTTTTATGTTTCTTTTTAGTTTTCTGTCGCTCTAAAATAACGCACAACGTCCCGCCGGCTTTATGAAGTTGGGGAAATTTATTCCAAAACCATTCCATTAGAACTAAAGCCAAATATACAAAAAGCTCGTCCCATTAAACACTAAAACCCCAATTTCATAAAACCGCTGTTGT
>JASLID010000025.1 GCA_030153045.1 Flavobacterium sp. | reverse complement strand
CCAACATGTACGTTGGCTACAGGAACAATTACTGTTAGTGCTCCGGCACCAGGAGCTGGAATCAGTTATACGGTAACGGGAACCAATCCAGTTGTTGCTGCACAAAGCAATACAACGGGAGTATTCTCAGGATTGGCCTCAGGAACTTATTCAGTGACTACTTCTAAATCAGGATGTACTTCACCGGCTATTTTGTTGACGGTAAATCAACAACCTACAACACCAGCAGCTCCAACAGCCTCAGTAACTGCTCAACCAACATGTACGTTGGCTACAGGAACAATCACTGTTAGTACTCCGGCACCAGGAGCTGGAATTAGTTATACGGTAACGGGAACCAGTCCAGTTGTTGCTGCACAAAGCAATACAACGGGAGTATTCTCAGGATTGGCCTCAGGAACTTATTCGGTAACAACTACTAAATCAGGATGTACTTCACCAGCTATTTCGTTGACCGTGAATCCGCAACCTACATCATGTAATGTTGCAGGTATATTCCATACGAATGTAACATGTACAGATTTTAGAAATAATTCTAGTAGTCAGTTAATTGGGCAATTATGTTATGCTTATAGATCTAATAAAGTTTCTAACGTAACTCCAGGTCAGTTCTTTTATTATACGACTATAACTGCACCATCAGCCAGTTTTTACATTGATATTGTTGAGACAAAATCATGCAGTGGGCTTGAACTATTCAGCATCCAACAGAGCAATCAAATTACTTTATACAATGCAAGTTGCGGGAATGTAGCCAGCGGTATACAAGTTGTATTGGGACTTGGAAGAGTATCTATAAACAACGCAACTCCGGGAGCTCAGTATGTATTATCTGTTAAATATGATTCTAAATCGGTTGTAGGTTCGACTTTTACTGGAGCTGCTCCTATATGTCAATATACATTTGTAAGTAAAATTAATGGAACAACCGTAGTAGCGGGTAGTAGTACAAGTATTAATTTGGTACCAAACTGTTCGACACCAGTTGCACCAGTTGTAGCTGATAATAAATTGGCAAAATCTGATATGGTAGTTACTTTAGCTCCAAATCCATCTTCGAATGACTTTGCATTAGATGTAAAATCATTGAGTGATGAAACCATCAGTATACGAATAATGGATATTAATGGAAGATTTGTAAAACAGTTAAAATCAGATTACAATAAAACTATTCATTTTGGAAATGATTTAGGTAGAGGATTGTATTTTGTTGAAGTAATTCAAGGAAATAATCGAAGTATGATTAAAGCACTTAAATTATAAAATAATTAAATTATTTAAAAAGGGTAATGAGATACAATCTTATTACCCTTTTTTGTATAGTTATTTTTCGTCCGCACTTGAATTTTCTTTGATTAAAAATAAGGCATCTGAAAAATAATAATTCACACTTTTTTCTTGAGAGTTTCGACTTACAGATTCGAAAATAACTTTCACGTGATAATTCCCTATGTTGTTTTCAACGAATAAACTGTCTGTGTCTATATTGCCCTCCATTCCATTGTATTTTTCTAGAAGTTTTCTAATTGAAGGAGCGAAATCTACTTCTGTAGTTGAATTCAGGGTTAATTTAAAAACGGGAGATTCGTTATGGATTTCACTTTTTAGTGTAAATTGATTTTGTCCCAATTTTACTCCTTCTCCTAACAAATCCTGCTCTCGAATCATATAATCATAATTGTCGATTTTGTAATATGAGGTATTATTGTTTAGCTGTAAATACCTGAATTTATTTGTTTGACTGCCTTCTGTGACGTTTTTAAAGAAGCTGTTTATGTGCCAAGTTTCAGTATCGATTAAGCCTTTTTTAGACTTTTCATCCAGTAATGCACCCAGATAGTCATATTCTAATCGCATGCTTAAAAATTCAAACTTGTCTGATATATTACTGACCACATCAGAGGAAACTTTTTTGTTAAAATTTATTTTACCATTTTCTAATAAATGATGCTGGTTTAAAATCTGTTCTAACTCATTTTTCTGACTTCTTTTCGCTACGGAAAAGGTATTCAGATAGGGGAAAATAAGGGAAAATAGCCCCAATAAAAAAAGTGAAATTGGAATGAATTTTATACTGGCTTTTTTAATAAAAATAAAGTACAAAACCACACCTAGCAACCACACTGCTAATAAAACCACATAATATCTTGCTTCAGTAAAACCGTACTGTAGAACTCGTGTAAAAATGGCGGTAAAAAGCAATACAATTAGTGGAAGCAGCGAAAAATAAAAGACTTTGCTGAACATTTTTACCCACGATTTTGTAGTTTCATCTTTCAATGGATGAACCAAAAGCAAGGCTAAAATCCCCACAATCGAATAGGCTAGAATAAGGTACGATACCCATCCTTCAGGAAGTTCCCAATTTAAAAGTATTTTGCCTGAATAGAAGTATAAAATGATCACGTAAATAAGCAACAACGGAATGAGAATAAATTGAGTGAAAAACTTTAAAATCACTGGATAACTTCCGTCTTTTTCTAAATACTCGAGTCCTTTTTCATTAAATAGTAAAAAGATAAAGGAACTTCCGAAAATGGATAACATAACAAATGTTTCTCCATAAAGCTCATCTTTAAAATCAAATCCGAAAAGTTGTTGCACGGCTAGAATTGCCAATAATACACCTCCTGTTAATACACCCGTAAAAACGGCTGTCAAGAAAGTATTTATGAATAGATTTTTATTGAATTGCCAAAACTTTGTTTCCGAATCTTTTCCCAGAAATGCAATGCAAGCCACTAATAAATGGGAGAGGATAAAAGATGGAACAATTACAAAAGCATACACTTCAGTGAAATCTTTTTCTTTTTCTGGCAAAATAAAAAAATACCCTACTAGGAAAACAAGACCTGAAAGATGCAACAACAATTCTTTTCCAATACGCTGCGAAAGCATTTTGAGTGCAAACATCAATGAAATTCCAAGTGCTGAGGTGATAATGATTTTCATGGGCAGAAAATCCTCTCGCAATTTCCAGTCTTTTTCAATCATAAAAATAATGGTTGATGCCATGATAAATGACATTAGCAAAACCATAGGATAACCCAGTACAGCGTCTTTAACTTTTTGTGAAATGTCTTGAATTTTTTGATTCATAGGGTTGATGTTTTAAGGTAAATTTCTAGAGTTTAGCCGTATTGTTTAGAATTTGAATTTCTTCTTTTGGATGCTTTATTCGAATGCTTATTTTTTTATATTCCCATTCCGTTCCTTTTTTGTCAGCAGAAATATCTATTTTTCCTTTTCCTTTACTTCCTTTAACTCTCACGGTTACTTCTACAGAATTATTATTGCTTGAATATTTTGCATTGCCTTCAATTATGGCCAATTTATCTATGGGTTCCAAAGTACCAAGAAGTTCCAGCACACGTTCATTTGTATTCGATTTCTCAATTGCTTTTTCATAAAGTGAATTTTCGGAATAGGCTTTGGCAATATCCGTTACATTTCCGTCGATACTTAAAGTAGTGAATAATAGAGTTCCCATTAAAAACAACGCTGTTGGTAAAAACCATTTCCAATTTTTTTTCCACCAACTTTTCTCAACAATTAATTCATTATTCATGTTATTCATGTTTTTTACAGTCAAATATACTAAAAGAAGTTTCGGTTTTGCCTTAAAACTCCACTTACTTAAAACCGTTCTTGCTTGGTTTTTTTGGTTTCAATTTACAAATTTTTTATGCTCTTAAATATTTTATATTGTGTTTCTACAACAGATTGATTAAAACCATGGGCTGATTTGGATAATAAAAAATACTCTTTTTTAGGTGCTTTAATTTTATCAAAATATTTTTTTGAGCTTTCTTTTGGTGTCATAATATCTTCATTGCCTTGTATTAAATATACCGGAATCTTAAAATCTGTATTGTCTTTTAGTAAGTTGATTGAGGCACTCATTGATAGAACACCCAATTTAGCATCTCCAGCATAATTTACAAACGAATAATCGTCTCCATCAGCTCTGTTTTTATTGTCTACCTCGTTGTCGTAAGCAGGAGAAATTTGAAACCAATTGTTTGGAGCAGGTATTGAATTTTCTCTTTCATATTTTTTTACAATTCTAAATAATTGACCTACATTTTTTGCTCTACTGTATGGTGGTTTGCCGATAGCATTTAATATTTCTAATGCGTCCTTATCATTTTTTTCTACTGCCATTTTATAAATTTTAGTATAAAATTCTACATCAATTGTAGGATCAACAATTTGAGAATGTCCAACATAAGCATAAAAAAGATCGGGTCTCTTGGTGGCTATTTTTACTCCAAGTGCTGAACCCCAAGAAGTACCAAAAAGAATAATTTTTTGTTTATTTAAATGCTTCAATAGATATTCTGAAACGGCAATCCCGTCGCTAGTCATTTGTTCTAGTGTTAAAGGATTTGATTTTAAATAATCAGGTGTAAGTTCTTCTGGCGGTGAATTTTGCCCATAAGTCCTTCCCGTTCCTCGCTGATCCCATTGAACGATAATAAAATCTTTTTCTAAATCTTTATACAAAACATCAATGTAAGGACTTATTGGACTTCCTGGTCCACCATGAATAAACAATATGATAGGTTTTGAACTATTGCCCTTTATTGTAATCCATTGTTCAATACCATTTATTAAAACGAATTTTTCTTCAATAATTTGATTTTCTAATTTAGAAGCATTTTTGGTGTTTTCGGAATGTACAGCTACAATTTCCGAAGGGTTTTTACTATTTTTTATATTTTGTTTTGATTGTGCGAAACACATAAAAGACAATAGAGATAAAATAAATAAAGATGTAATTTTCATAAGTTCAAATTTTTAATTGTTAGTTTTAATTTGAAACAAAATTGCATCATAAGTTTAACGTTGAAGACCGAATGAAAAAAGTCGAACCCATTTGAAGTAATTAAATGGGTTCGACTTTATTTTGGTAACGTTCGGCTTTTTACAAAACGTTAATAATTAAGAGTTTCTGAATTCTGTAGGTGTTTTATTAGTGTGTTTTTTAAAAGCCGTATTGAAAGATGATTTCGAATTAAAACCCACTTCATAAAGAATTTCTAAAATAGTAAGCTTACTTTTTGAAGGATTTTTTAAAATATCCATGGCTTTTTGTATTCGATATTCATTTATAAAATCAAAAAAATGTTGGTTTATATGATGATTAATCAAAATTGATAAATCACGAACAGGAATATTAACTTGTTTTGATAATTCTTGTATTGTCAATGATGGTTCGAGATAGGATTCGTTTTCTAAAACATGCTTTCTTATAAATTCAATTTGCGAAGCAATTTCTGCTGATTTTGGAGTTTCAAATGATTCTTTCTCTGTTGAAATAACTACTTCATTTACCAATAGCATATTTGAATCAACACCTTTAAAAAGGTCAGGGTTATTTAAGACTTTTAATACAAACCAACAACTGATAATTAGTGCAATAATTACAATAATTACATTTGATAAGTTTAGTAATACATTATAATCAGTATATCTTATTACTGATTTAAAGAAAACAATGCAATGAGCAATTAGAAAAAATAGAGTCATCTGAAACAACCATTTGTAAGATGAATTATTCGAATTGGTATAATTTTCTAAATATATTTCTTTGTATTTTTTTAAAATTTTGAAAACTAAAATAATATACAAAACATATTGAAGTTCTCCCAGAATATAAAAAAAGCGTATTTCTAACATTTGTTTAAAATGCTCATAAATATAAATGGTTTCAGCCGGAGTCGCTAAATAAAATCTAGGAGTGAGCACTAAATTTGCAACCACGAACGGAATGATTAGCGTTAAGTGTTTTAGTTTTAATCGGAAATCTGAATGACAAACTGACTTTACATACAAATAGAATATTGGCATGATTAGCAAACTAATGGTCATTCTGAAAACTTCAAAATTTAAATTAGCCTCAAAATAGTTATCAGTATAAAAACTACTCAAATCGAATGTCGTAATGATGAGAAAACCAGCAAAAAGCCTATTAGAGAGTTTGTTTTTTGTATTTACGGTTAACAAAAAAAAGGCAAGAAGTAACATTATAAAAATGCTAATTAAACTAGTAATGTTTAAAAAGTTGGTTTTATCCATTTAGTTTTTTTTGTTTTGCTATCATCTCTTAACGGTTCGACTTGTTGTTATATTTATCAAATTCTGTTTGCAACAATTTTTCAAGTTTGTCAAAGTTAAAACTTAAGCTGTTTGAAGTTATTGATATTGGAGTTCCATACATTTTTAAGTTAGCTTTCATAAGCGACGCCTTGAACCTATTTTTTGGGATAAACTTTTCAGGATTTAAAACATCAATTAAAATGAACTTAGTTGACATTACTTGTTGAGTTCTGATTCCAATTATTTCTGTCCATTCAATTAATCCCACACTTGTAAAATTCGAATTGTCTGTTATGCCGCTTTCATTGATTATTAGTCCAGGTTTTTTGTCAAAAGCTTTATAGAATATATAAATCAAACAAAGTCCAAAAAAGATTAAAGATGCATATCCAACAGCATTAATTATTTCTACACTTCTAAATAAAAAGGAAACATACTTTTCTGGTTTTAAAACAAATTGTATTCCAAGCGCAACAAAGATCATTGATCCAATAAATGCAAAAATTAATTTTCGTTTACTTAATGCAATTCTGATTTCACTCATTTTTTTCTATTTTATCGAATGTTGGTAACGCTGACTACTAACGCCCCGCTGGCTTTAAGAAGTGGCGGATAATTTGTTACTGATGTTTACAAATATACCGAAAAGTTAGAAAGAAAAAACTCCATTCAAAGAATGAAATGCAAACACTGGCTCTTCCAGATACACACTAAAAACCCACTTGCTCAAAACCGTTGTTGTGCGATCGGTTTTATTAATACTTAGGATATTCTTTTAAGTTTTCCAAAGTTTTCCAATCAACGCATTTAATATTTTTTGCTTTTTGTTTTAGATTTTCAACTCCGCCAATATTTGCTAACCAGTTTTCAATTTTTTCGTCAATTTCGAAAAAATCTAAATTTATAGATTCTGCTAAATCTGATTTATTTCGAATTCCAATTGCAGGGTAATTTTGCCCTAAAAAGTTGTCAAAAGAAACTAAAAACACTTCAATTTTATCACTTTCAATTTTTAAAATATTTGGAATTTCAGTTCGAATATATTCTAAACACAATACAATTAAATCATAGTCCCAATTTAATTTTTCATATATGTCAGGTTCAATAGGAATATAACCTTTATTAACATTCTCATTAAATTCCATAAATTAATGAATTTGATTTTCAGATTTTGGTTTTTCGTTTCGTTCGTGCAATCTGTCGCACAACGTCCCGCCGGCTTTAAGAAGTTGGGGACTTCGTGATTGATTTTGTTTCTGCTAAAATAAGATTTTCCAGCGGAAAATCTACAACCGGCTTAAACAGCTACCCCAATTTCATAAAATCGCTGTTGTGTGTTCGGTTTTACCATTTCCAATTTAATTGGTTTTCAAATGCTATTTTTTGGTTTTCCGCCAATGTCATTAATTCAGTTTTTACAAAATTTTGACTTTCAATTTCTGCTTTCGGAATTATAATGGCTTCAGGATTTAGTTTTATAAAAAAATGTTGATTAGTTTCAATAATTTTATCTATTGCAGAAATACTAATTTTTGATTCACTTTCGTCTCCAATGATTTTAATACAATCATCATTTATTTCAAGTATCAATAATTTACCTATTCTATTTGAATATATACTTGAATTTTTTTTTATTTTTTTAAAATAATTTTCTTTTATCCTTGAAGGATTTATAATTAAACTGATTATTGCTCCAAGAGAAATTATTATTGATACAAATTTAAGATTGTTTAAAAAAAGTGTCACAATAATTATTAAATGAATTACTAGCCAAAAAACTAAAGTTTTGATAATTATTTTTTTTAAACTATTTCGTTCTTTAAAAAAGTATAACGAATATTGTAAAAAGTCATTTTCTTTTAATTTATATTTTAAAATCATAAAATGTTTTTTGGTTTTTATTTTTTTGCTTTCTGACGCGAGAAACTGACGCACAACTCATAAATATACGAGTCTCATGCATAAAAAATAACTTCTACACACCATCCAAAAATACACAATCTCTATACGTTATTTCCTAAAATTTCGAGGGCTGGAAATTTTTGGTAAGCTTGCTTCTTCCGTTTTGCTTGAAGGTTCAATCAAAGTGTTGAGTTCAGTAATTTCAGCATCGGTCAAATCGCGGTAACGACCTAGAGGGACATCTAAAGAAATATTAATGATACGGGTTCTTTTAAGTGCTGTAACATCGTATCCTAAATATTCGCACATACGACGTATTTGGCGGTTTAAACCTTGTGTTAGTACAATTCGGAAGACAAATTTGCTGACTTGTTCTACTTTACATTTTTTAGTAACGGTATCTAAAATAGGGATTCCGTTGCCCATGCGTTGTATGAAACGATCTGTAATAGGTTTGTTTACAGTGACAATGTATTCTTTTTCGTGGTTGTTACGGGCACGGAGTATTTTGTTGACAATATCACCATCGTCGGTCATGAAGATGAGACCTTCACTGGCTTTGTCTAATCGGCCAATAGGAAAAATACGTTTGGGATAATTAATATAATCGACAATATTATCGCGTACGTTTATGTTGGTTGTACATTCAATCCCAACAGGCTTGTTAAATGCCAAATAAACGGGTTTAGAAGTCTTTTCACGAATTAACTTGCCATCCACGCGTATTTCATCCTCTAATGAAACTTTAGTGCCTAATTCAGGCGATATGCCGTTTATGGTTATACGACCTTCTTCAAGTAATCTATCGGCTTCACGACGGGAACAATATCCGGTTTCGGATAGGAATTTGTTAATTCGGGTTTTATTTTCTTCCATGGTGCAAAGATACTATAATTTGAAAATTAGTTGTTTTGAAAGTGTAGAAATGATGGCAAGAATTCCTGAGGTAATTCATTATCCCGAAGTTTCGGGACTGATGGAAGTGAAAATCCTGCCATTGCGAGGAATAAAAGAATCATTCAATTGAGCAGATTACTTCGTTCCTCGCAATGACAGATTGCAACGAACAGCAGGAGGAAGCCAACCCAAAAAGGCCCAGACGTTTATGCTTCAAATAAAAAGCGATATATGTTTTCATACAAAACATCGTCATGGAGACTGTGTCCCAAACCTTTGGTCTCAATAAACTGAGCGGTCTTCCAAGCATTGGCAATTTTTTTAGCTTCTTTTATAGATACCACATCGTCCTCAGAATCATGAGCGATTAGCCCTTGAATGGTAAGGTTTGAAACAAATTTTTGACTCGAAAAATCTTCGACTTTTTGTTTGAAATGAGTTAGATAATGATTTTCTAAAGAAGAGGATATGGTCGAATTTAAACTCAATAAATTAATGTAATTGTTGAGTAAAATCCTAAAATCACTTGGTGCCCCCAGAACTACTATTTTTTTTACCGAGTCGTTTGGATACAAATATTGGTAATACAAGCAGGATTTTCCGCCTAATGAATGCCCAATAAGATATTGTGGTTGATATTTTTCGACAGCTTTATGAATAAACTCGGCATACTTGGGAATGCTAAATTCGATGCCACTGGAAAGTCCGTGGGCAGGGCCATCAATAGCTATAATAGTGCTTTTTGATTTTTTGAGATACGGTAAAATATTTTCCCAACGCGATGCATTGCTTTCCCAACCGTGTACTAATAAAATGGTGTTTTCATTTCCTTCCCAGATATAGGCTTGAAATTGATCTTCGTTGTGTATGATGATTTCAGCTTTGGCTTCTTGTAAAATTTTAGGAAGGTTGTCTTTAGATAATTTACCTGTCCTAGGCTCACTAAAATAGCCGTACGCTAGTTGCGATGCTTTTTTAGGAAGTACAAAACTCAAGGTATTGATGTACAATCCTAGTGATTTTGTGAGTAAAAAGTAAAGTATTTTTTGCATCATAATGGTAATAAAAAAGCCTCCAATTTGGAGGCTTTAAGTTAACTATATTTTTGCAAATAATTGTTCCATTTTTTCTCTTTCTTCTTCAGCAAGAGAAGCATCTACTAAAATTCTTCCACTGTGCTCGTCAGTAATGATTTTTTTGCGTGATGCAATTTCCATTTGAGTTTGTGGTGGAATAGTAAAGAACGATCCTGCCGAAGCGCCACGCTCGATAGATACTACTGCTAAACCATTTCTAACACTTGAACGAATACGTTTGTAAGCGCTTAATAATCTTTCTTCGATTTGACCTTCAAATTCCTCAGATTTTTGAGATAAGAAAGACTCTTCTTTTGCAGTTTCAGACATGATAGCGTCTAATTCTGATTTTTTATGTTTTAAGTGAGAAGATTTAGCATCTAATTTTTCTTTAGATTGAGAAATCACTTCTTTCTTATGATCGATAGTAGCTTTCATTTCTTTAATGTGCTTTTCAGCCAATTGAATTTCAAGTTCTTGAAACTCAACTTCTTTAGTTAAAGAGTTAAATTCTCTATTATTACGAACACTTTCTTGTTGTTTTGTGTACTTTTTGATTGATTCTTTGTGGCCTTCGATAGCATTTTTTTTGTCTTTGATTTGCTCTTCGATTGAATCTAAATCAGATTTTAATTTTTCTAAGCGAGTGCTTAAACCAGCTACTTCATCTTCTAAATCTTCTACTTCTAAAGGTAATTCGCCTCTTACGTTTCTTATTTCGTCGATTCTAGAATCGATTAATTGTAAATCATATAGCGCTCTTAACTTTTCTTCAACGCTCAATTCTTTTGTAGTTGCCATATTTTATAAGTACTTAACTGGATTTGTATTTATTTGTGATAAAACGATTGCAAAATTAGGCATTTTTTTCGTAAGATAATCAACTATATAGTTTTTTGTGTAACGTTCGCTTTCAAAATGACCAATATCGGCTAATAATAGCTGATTTTCAGCTTCATAGAAGTTGTGGTATTTTAAATCGGCGGTCAAAAAAGCATCAGCTCCAGCCTGAATAGCATTTTTTATGGCGTAACTTCCTGAACCTCCTAAAACGGCTACTTTTTTAATTGGTTTGCCTAATAACTGTGTGTGTCTTATGGCTTCACAATGCATTTTTTCCTTCACCATGTTTAGGAAATCTATTTCTTTCATTTCGGTTGAAAGTTCTCCAATCATACCTAATCCAATATTTTGATGCGTATTTTGCAAATCGTAAACTTCGTAAGCTATTTCTTCGTATACATGATTGGAAAATAAAGCTTTCAGGATTTTACTTTGCAAATGTTTTTCGAAAACCACTTCGATTTTGATTTCATCGGCCTCCACAAATTCAAAGCGCTCCCCAATTTCGGGGTTGCTATTTTCGTTACCCATATATGTTCCTATTCCTTTCGAATTGAAACTACAATCTTCATAATTACCTATTTTCCCCGCACCAGCATCAAATAGTGCATTACGAAGTTGTCCTGCATTTTCGGCAATCGTATAGGTGACTAATTTTTGAATAAAATTTTGCTTTGGCACTAAAATTTTAGTGTTTATTAATCCCAATGCATCACAGAAAATTTTATTGACACCATTTTGATGGTTGTCTAAAGCAGTATGAACGGCATAAATGGCAATATCATTTTTGATGGCTTTGATAACGGCTCGTTCAACATAATTTTTACCCGTAATTTTTTTAATTCCGGAAAACAAAATGGGATGAAAGCATACAACTAAATTACATTTATTAGAAATGGCTTCGTCAATTACGGTTTCCAATGCGTCATGGCAGACTAAAACACCAGTGGCTTCATTATTCGTATCGCCAACCAGCAAACCTACGTTGTCAAAATCTTCGGCGTAGGCTAGAGGCGCCATTTGTTCTAGAACAGCAATTATGTCTTTAATAGTACTCACTGATTATATTTTTTTGGTATTCGTTAATCTTCGATTTTATTCTATTTTTTCGATAAACAAATTAACGAATAAACCAATCAACTTTTTATATAAAGATAAAAAATCCTACTTTCGTAAGATGAATTTCTTGAGAAAAATACTTTTCCCTTTCGCTATTTTATATGGTCTTATAACCAGTATCCGTAATTTTTTGTTCGATAAGGGTATTTTAAAATCGTATTCGTTTGATTTGCCCATAATTGCTGTGGGTAATCTAAGTGTTGGTGGAACCGGAAAGACACCACAAATAGAATATTTAATACGATTATTGTCCAATCAATATCGTGTGGCTACTTTGAGTCGTGGGTATAAGCGAAAATCGGAAGGATTTGTTTTAGCCGATGAGAAGTCTAACGCTGAAATTTTAGGCGATGAACCATTTCAATTTTATCAAAAATTTAAAAGCATTCAAGTAGCTGTCGATGCCAACCGTAAAAATGGGATTGAACAATTATTACAGTCTAATGTAAAACCACAAATTATCTTATTAGATGATGCTTTTCAGCACCGAAAAGTAAAAGCCGGTTTTTATATTATGCTGACTTCCTTTGATGATTTGTTTTACAACGATTTGATGTTACCCACAGGGAATCTTAGAGAAAGCAGGAGCGGTGTAAATCGTGCGGATGCAATAATTATTACAAAATGTCCCAAAGATATTTCGGAAGAGGCTCAAGCTGAAATTGTGAAGAAAGTAGGAGTGGACAAACCTGTATTCTTCACGTTTATTGAATATGATGATTGGATTTATTCTGAAAATGGGAAAATCGCGTTTGATGAAATTCAGTTTGTTGATAAATTAGTTGTCGCTGGAATTGCAAAACCAGAACCTTTTTTTGCATATTTGCAAGCTTCAAAAATTGACAGTATTGTTTTTTCTGACCATCATAATTTCTCAGAAAAAGATATTCAACTGATTTTAGAGAAAGCCAACGGAAGAAAAATTATTACAACCGAAAAAGATTTCGTGCGTTTAAAAGACAAATTGCCAACTGCGCAATTGTTTTATTTGCCTATAAAAAGTTCGTTTGTAAACAGTAGTAACGATTTTGATAAAATGATTTTAGATTATGTGGGAACAAGTAGAAGAAACAGCTGATTATATTTTAAATAAAACCAATTTTAATCCTGAATACGGAGTAATCTTAGGTTCTGGTTTGGGTGGATTTACTAACGATATGGAAATTGAATTTATTTTGCCTTACAGCGAAATTCCTAATTTTCCAGTTTCGACGGTGCAAGGACACAAAGGAGCTTTGGTTTTTGGGGTCATCAACGGTAAAAAAGTGGTGGCTATGCAAGGGCGTTTTCATTTTTATGAAGGGTATGATATGAAACAGGTTACTTTCCCGGTTCGTGTTATGAAAAACCTTGGTGTAAAAAAGTTAATCGTTTCTAATGCTTCGGGAGGTGTAAATGCTACTTATAGAGTAGGTTCGATCGTGATTATTAAAGATCACATTAATTTTATGCCTGAACACCCGTTGAGAGGTAAAAATGAAGAGCGTTTTGGACCTCGATTCGTTAATATGAGTGAGCCATACAGTAGAAAAATGATGGCTAAAGCCAAAGAAATTGCTTCCGACTTAAATATAGAAGTTCGTGATGGGGTTTATCTTGGAATTCAAGGACCTACTTTTGAAACTCTTTCAGAATACAGAATGGTAAAACTTTTAGGTGCCGATTGCGTAGGGATGTCAACCGTTCCAGAAGTAATCGTAGCCAGACATATGGATATGGAAACTTTCGGAATTTCTGTAATTACTGATATGGGTAATGAAGAAAGTATCGATTCTATAACACATGAAGAAGTACTTGAAGCAGCTAAAGGAGCAGAACCAAACGTAAGAAGTTTGATTAAAGAATTAATTACACAGTATTAGTTTCCAACGTCAGGTTGATCTCGATTGTTTTGTAAAAATGATCGGGATTAAACGGTTTGGTAATTACATCGTTCATTCCAAAAGACATTAACATTTCTCTGTTTTCATTTAATGAAATAGCGGTTAAGGCAATGATAGGAGTGTGATTGTCAAATTTTCTGATTTCTTCGGTGGCAATTGTTCCGTTTATTCCTGGTAAGTGCACATCCATTAAAACCAAATCGTATTTATTGTTTTTCATTCTTAGAACAGCATCTTCCCCTGTTTCGCATAGTTCGCAAACCATTCGTTTTTTCTCCAGAATTTTTTTGGTAATCATTTGATTAATTTTGTTGTCTTCAACCAATAAAACTTTCTTGTTAATAAATACTTTCTCGTCAATTATATTGTTCATTGTTGAAGGAGCCATGGCTTTTCCTATTTTAAAATTAAGGTTAAAGCTAAAGCTAGAGCCTACCCCAACATCACTATTTACCATTATTTTTCCACCCATCAAGTCTACAAGTCGTTTAACGATGGTTAGTCCAAGACCTGTACCTCCATATTTACGATTAATTTCTACAGATCCTTGAGAAAAACTTTCAAAAATAGAGTCTTGCTTGTCTTTAGGGATTCCAATTCCAGTATCGTTAACTTCAAATTTCAGATCACAATACTCAGTACTTTTATTAATAAGAATACTATTTACAGTAATGGTTCCGTTTTCGGTAAATTTTAAAGCATTATTAATTAAGTTGATGAAAATTTGTGACAGTTTTGTAGGATCGCCAATTAAAAATTCGGGAGCGTCCTTATCTATGTTCAAGATGAAATTATTATTATTCTGACTAGCTTGTTCTTTAAGCGAATTTTGAATGTTATGAAGTAATTCTTTAAAATTAAAATTGATGTTTTCCAGTTCGATATTGTTAGATTCAATTCGGTTAATTTCGAGAATTTCATTAATATAAGTCAGTAGGTAATTTCCAGAAAATTTCAATGATTTCAAATATTCTATTTGGCTTGCCTTGGGTTTGTCTTCCAGTAAAATGTGTGAAATCCCATTAATAGCATTTAAAGGGGTTCGCAGTTCGTGGCTTACTGTCGATAAAAATTCAGCACGCGCCTGACTGGCCTTTTCAATCCGCTCTTTGGCTTCTTCCAGCTCGTTGTTTTTCTCCTTTAATAATTCGTTTGATTTATTTCGAATGATATTGTTTTTATATAATGATAAACTTAAAAGGGATAGAATAGTGATTAAAGCAATACTTAAAATATTAATGAGCTTCGAAAATTTACTGGCTTTTTCTTGTTGCTTTTTGTCTTTGCCCAGTTTTTCCATTTCAGACATGATATCATTAATCTTTACTCTTTCTGTCACCAGATTTTGATTTTGAGATTCAGAAATTGCTTCTAATGAGTCTTTTAGTTTGGAGTGAATTTTTAGAAAAGTAAGCGAATTATTTGTCAACGACATTTGATCGTATACCTCACTCAGTTTTTTAGAGATTTTTAGTTGCTGCTCTACATTATTATTTTCTACACTTATTTCGTAAGCTCTTTTTAAATAATTTAATGCCAGATTGTTAGCCTTAGCTTTGGTTTTCATTTCTCCCAAATGGTATAAAGCTTCAGCTTGAAGCTCGAAAGAATCTTTCCCTTTTGGTGAGCTTGCAATTTCAGCTAAAGTTTTTTCGGCAATATCTATTTCATTTTTCTCGATATACAGAAGCGCTTTTTGAAGATTTACCATACTTTTTGCATTCGATAAATCGATGCTTTCGTAAACAGAATTGGCTTTGTCGAAATACGATTCGGCTCTATTATAATTCTCTTTATGCATATAGCACAAACCAAGGTTGTAGTAAGAAAGTGCGATTTTTGAGCTGGGTTCTAATGTGTTTAAAATAGATACGGCTCTTATTAATCTCTCAATGGCGTCATCATATTTTTTTAAGTCAATATAAATTAATGCCAAAGTAAAATATCCATTGGCTAATGAAGTATTGTTTTTGGTGTTCTTTGAAAATTGAATTGATTTGTTAGCACTTTCTAATGCTTTATCGAAGATTTTGTTTTTTTTGTGAAAATTTGCAGTTTCAGCATAAATATAGGCACTATCAACCTTACCTTTTACAACTTTATTGTCTTGAGCATTAACAAAAGCTGAGAAGATAAAAATTAAAAATAGTAAGATACGTTTTTGCATGTGTTTGATTCTGTAAAAACACTCTAAATATAGCTATTTTCTAATTATGTGTGAAATTAAATCAATAATTCTTGATGAATAGCCTATTTCATTATCGTACCAGCCCACTACTTTGACCATTTTATCGATAACTGAAGTCAGTTGTGCATCGAACAGGCAAGAGTTTTGATTTCCAATAATATCTACCGAAACAATAGGGTCTTCAGTATATGCTAAAATCCCTTTTAAGTTGGTCTCTGCAGCTTTTTTGAAGGTTAAGTTTATTTCTTCAATGGTAACTTCACGTTTTACGTTGAATGTAATATCAGTCAGCGAACCATCAGGAACTGGAACACGTATGCCACAACCTCCCATTTTGCCTTCTAAATCAGGAAATATTTTGGTTAATGCTTTAGCAGCGCCAGTAGTTGTAGGTACAATGGATTGCGATGCACCACGCGCTCTTCGCAAATCTTTATGTGGCTGATCGTGTAAACTTTGATCTGTAGTGTAGGAGTGGACAGTAGTGATATAAGCTTGTTCGATACCACACAAATCCTGAATCACCTTTATCATGGGTGCCGCATTGTTAGTCGTACAACTTGCGTTTGAAACAATGATCTCGGAACCATCTAAAATGTGTTCATTGACACCTAAAACAACCGTTTTTATATTTTCCACTTCGGCTGGAGCCGATAAAATGACTTTTTTAGCGCCTGCTTCGATGTGTTTGTGAATGTCTTCGAAAGTTTTATATTTACCTGTCGATTCTACTACAAAATCAATATTTTCATTCCCCCAGTTTAGGTTTGAGATGTCACTTTCGTGAAAAAAAGTGTAGTGTTTATTGTCAACAATAATCGAATTGTCATCAAACGAAATATCTTGTTGTAAAACCCCGTGAATACTATCGTATTTTAATAAATGTGCCATCGTTCTATTGTCGGCAATGTCATTAATAGCGACAATTTCAATAGTAGGATGATTTAATAATAAGCGGAATAAGTTCCGACCAATTCTTCCAAAACCATTTATAGCAATTCGTGTTTTTTGACTCATTTATAATTTATAATAATTATAAAATATGTTTTTGTGCATGATATGAAGAACGAACCAATGCTCCACTTTCCACATGGCGGAAGCCTAATTCTTTACCAATTTGCTCATATTTTGCAAATTGCTCTGGTGTAATGTATTCTTTTACAGGCAAGTGTGTTTTGCTAGGTTGTAAATATTGACCAATGGTTACAATATCGACATTAGCTTCACGCAAATCTTTCATGGTTTGAATCACTTCTTCTTCTTTTTCACCTAAACCAAGCATGATTCCTGATTTTGTTCTGCGAATTCCTTTTTCTTTTAAATATTTTAAAACACCCAGACTACGATCGTATTTGGCTTGAATACGTACTTCGCGGGTTAATCGTCTTACCGTTTCCATATTGTGTGAAACGACTTCTGGATTGGCTTCAATAATGCGGTCTATGATGTGTTCTACTCCTTGAAAATCTGGAATTAAAGTTTCCAGTGTAGTTTCGGGATTCATTCGTCTAATGGCTTTGATGGTTTCAGCCCAAATAATAGATCCCATATCTTTCAAGTCATCACGGTCAACACTAGTAATTACGGCATGTTTAATACTCATAATTTTGATGGATCGTGCTACTTTTTCCGGTTCATCCCATTCTACAGTTTCTGGTCTTCCGGTTTTTACACCACAAAAACCACACGAACGAGTACACACATTTCCTAAAATCATGAAAGTGGCTGTGCCTTCTCCCCAGCATTCTCCCATGTTTGGACAGCTTCCAGAAGTACAGATTGTATTCAATTTGTATTTATCGACTAATCCTCTTAATTCAGTATACTTTTGACCAATAGGTAATTTTACTTTTAACCATTTTGGTTTTCCTACTGGTAATATGTTCGATTGTGTTGCTGTTTCCATAAAAACTATTTTGCTCTGCAAAGGTAAGGAATGTAGTTTATTTTTAGATTTGTTTATTTGTTATATTTATTACAAAAAAAAACCATTCAAATTGATAAGAAATGAATGGCTTTCGGGCTTGGTATTTAGGTCTTAATTTGATTGCACTACAATAGGTAATGAATATGAAGTTCTTACAGGTTCACCTTTGTAAATACCTGGTTCCCATTTGGTTTTAATAGACTTTAAAACTCTGATGGCTTCTTTGTCTAAACCGTAACCAGGACTTCTTGGAACAGTAATGTTTGATAAACTTCCGTCTTTTTCAACGATGAAGAATACAATCACTTTTAATGCTTTTTCTTCTTCCATTTCTGGAGCGGCAAAACGATTACCTACAATTCTCAAGAAAGCTTCTATGCCACCCGGAAATATTGGATTTTTTTCCACCATTGACGTGTTAACAATGGTTTCTCCATTTCCTCTAGGGGTTTCTACTGCTGGAGTAGGGTTTATCGAAGTTCCACTTGGGCTACCGGTTGGGCTTCCATTTAATGCATTTGGATTATCAGAAGTTGGCTTACCTACATCTTCGGGTTTAGTGAACTCAACCATTGGAGCATTTCTAGCTTCAACAATTATAGGTTTGACTAAATTTTCTGTTTTTGGGGCAATCACTTCTGCTTTTTTAATTTGAGCTTCAATTCTTTTCTGCTCTTCTTTTTTGGGAAGTGTTACGCTTGTTAATTTTATTTCATCATCTAAAGCTGCTGGATTTTCAACTACAGGTTTATCAGTAAATGAACTGAATAAAACGGGTAATAATGCAAGACCAGTTAATACAATAAGAGCAGTAAAGAATGCTTTTATTGTAGTTGAACCATCTTCCTGACGCATTTTGTATGCACCATACTCTTTGTTTTTTCCTTCAAAAACGAGTTCTAACCACTCGGTTTTGTTAATGTTTAATTTTGACATAATGTTTGGTTTTTATAATTAATAATTCTTTGCTTGATTTATTGATTACATGAAAATATCGTGCCAAAAAAATGTTAAAATTAAATATTATTTAGTTTTTTAATAAAAAATATAATTATTCTGTAAAATCTAAATCTTTATTATGAGTTTCAGCAATGCTTAGAGTTGCGTAAATGCCTAATCCAAAAGCAATTAGGCCTACGATCGATGCTGAGGTAATCACACCATTATTTGTTTTAAAAAAATCGAAGCCTAGTAGCATTACAGGAAGTAATCCTCTAACCATATTGGGAATGGTTGTTGTTGCTGTACTTCGGATGTTTGTCCCAAATTGTTCGGCAGCAACTGTAACAAACATAGCCCAGTAGCCAGTACCTAGGCCCAACCAAGCGCAATAAAAATAATAGGTATTCTCTGATTTTGTTCCGCCGTATAACATTAAAATGATACCAACAATGGTAAATAACATCATATAAAAAATGGCTTTTTTACGGGATTTTAGCCAATGTGAAATAAAACCACTGGAAAAATCACCTACAGAAATTCCTATATAAGCCCACATAATAGCTTTACCGGGTGTGATACTTTCGATGCCTAATGCAGGAGCAAACTGGTTGCCCATTACTGCTAATATTCCTATACAAAACCATGTAGGTAATCCTATAGCAATGCATTTTAAATATTTAATGAATCTATCTTTATTAGTAAAGAATGAGAAAAAATTACCTTTTGACATTCCTACATTTTTTTCAATGTCTTTGTAAATTCCAGATTCAACTACACCAACTCTTAAGAAAAGCAATAACAATCCTAAAACGCCACCAACAAAATAGGCTGTTGTCCAGCTTCCGGCCAATTCTACGGTAAGTTGAGCTACAACGGCTCCTAACAAACCAAATCCTGCTACGATGGAAGTACCAATAGCGCGAAGTTCTTTGGGTAATGATTCGGAAACTAAAGTAATTCCGGCACCTAATTCGCCGGCCAAACCTATTCCAGCAATAAATCGAAGGATAGCGTAAATGGTGGTTTTATCTTCAAATGGAAATTGTGGTAAAAATCCACAAGCAATATTGGCTAATGAGTATACGATGATAGAGCCAAATAAGACTGATAATCTTCCTTTTTTGTCTCCTAAAATTCCCCAAAGAATTCCCCCAATAAGGAGTCCAATCATTTGATAATTCATGATTAAAGTTCCAGAAGTGTCTGGATTTAATCCTAAATCTTTTAAACTTGGAACTCGTACTATGCCAAAAAGTAATAAATCGTAAATATCTACAAAATAGCCTAAAGCTGCTACAATTACTGGAAGTGAGAATAGGTGTTTTAGTTTTTCTTGAGTGGTAAATTCGTGCATTTGGTTTTTGGTTATAATTATAAAATATGGGATTTATTGCCCTTTCATGGTTTGTCTCGTCCTATAAAACGTTCTTTACCAGTTAGGAAATTGATCGCTCTTAAGATATTTCTATGAAGGCTTTCTTCTGTTTTTAAGTTGGTCAAATAGCGTACAATTTCTAATTTCATTGAAGCCGATAAACTGTCAAATATTTTCTTCGCTTCGAGGTTGGCTTCTAATGCAGTAACGAATTGTATTGGTGGGGCAATTTTTCTAGTTTCGGGATCAAATATAGCGGTTAGTTCGATGATTTCTCCAATGCGTTTTGGAGAATTTTTTAACATAGTAGTATTAATGTACAACCTCCACTCGCCACTATATTTCACTAAAGTTTGTTTGTAATTTTCACCGTTGATTGTGCCTTTTATGGGAATTGCGCCTTTGTTTTTTTGCGCCTGAGTGAAAATATCATGTAAAATTTCGCTAGGGACAAAAACGAACGGATTTATTCCGATGATTTCTATTACTGCTTTGAATTTTGACATTTAGTTTAATGAAATTGGGTTAGCTTTTCGTAATAATCTCAGCCAGTAGCTTTTTAGCACGTAGCAATTTGATTTTTACATTATTGAGCGGTTCGTTGAGGTCATCGGCAATTTCTTGATAACTCATTTCCTGGAAATAACGCATTTGAATGACTTCCTGATAAGCAGGTTTCAATTCTTTAATAAATTGCAATAAGCGTTTTAGGTTTTGTTCTGTAATTAACTGATCTTCTGCTGATGGTGTAGAATCGGCAATATTGTAAGCAATATCATCTTCCTCATCAGTAATGTCTATAAATAGCGATGATTTTTTCTTTCGAAGTAAATCTATATGTACATTTTTAGCAATAGCAATTAACCAAGTATTAAACTGATATTCGGGATTGTAAGTAGCTATTTTATCGAAAGCTTTCGAAAATGTTTCAATGGTAATGTCTTCAGCATCGGTTTCATTTTCAGTTCGTTGTAACATGAATCCGTATACTTCGTTCCAATATTTGTCAAGTAAGAAAGTAAAAGCAACTTGATCGCCTAGAATGGCTTTTTCGATATATTTTTTTATTTCCAAGTGACAGGTTTTGAGAAAATATTTCTAATAAACACGTTTAATTGTGTGAATATAAGCATTATTTCCAAAACAGGATACCAATACATTACATCTTTTTCGTGTAGTTTTCCTGCCGAAAACCCTAATGATGTCCACGCTGCAATATATCGAAGTACAATGGCGCATAGAACGATTATCCATTGAAATTGGAAAAGCAATAACGGAATTGGTAACACAAAAAAGAAGAATTGTGTCAGGTAAAATAACCCCAATTGAAATTTATCAAATCCTTTGTAATATTTTGCTGTTGAAGCATGACGGCGCTTTTGCATAAACCACTCGCCAAAAGTTTCTTTTGCTTTAGAATAAGTAAAGCCTTCAGGATCAATACAAATGGCGGTTTTGTCTTTAGTGGCAGCTTCATTAATAAACAAATCATCATCGCCTGAACGCAATTTCATATGATTGATAAATCCGTTTACTTTAAAAAATTCATCTTTTTTGTAAGCTAAATTTCGACCCACACCCATATATGGTTTGCCTAATTTTGCCCAAGCAAAGTATTGTGTTGCTGTTAATAAAGTTTCAAAACGAATAAGCTTATTTAATAAGCCAGAATCTTTTTCATAAGCACCATAACCTAAAATAATGGTTTTGTGAAGGGTGAAATGAGAAGTCATTTCGGCAATCCAATTAAGTGAATTAGGATAACAATCAGCATCAGTAAATAATAAATATTCTTTGCTGGCTGTTTTAATTCCTAGCGTTAATGCAAACTTTTTATTTCCCCAAAAAGCTTCGTTATTTTCGACTTTGACAAGCTTTAAGTTTTTATGTTCTTTTTGTAAATCTTCAATTAAAAAACGGGTGTCATCGCTTGAAGCATCGTCAATTACAACAATTTCAAAATCCTGATAATTTTGTTGTAGCAATAGCGGAAGATAGTTTTTAATATTTTCTTCCTCATTTTTAGCGCAAACAATTACCGAAACAGGTATGTGTTTGGGTGCTATTTTTTCAGGTTTTGCAAATGAAAATTTACCAAAAATGAAAAAATAATAAATGACCTGAATGGTGGTTATGCTTAAAAATATAAATAATAAAATGAGTAAAAATTGCGCCATATAGGGAGAAAAATTGATGGTGCAAATGTAGGCATTAATTGATAATTACCAATTGAAAATCGACAATTTCGAAAATGCTATTTTCGATTTTTTTGCATTTCTTTTGCAATTTGCTCTGAATCATATTTTTTAGTTTTTTCTAATTCAGAGATGATGTTTTGGTGGTTTTTATCATCACGGTTTTGGGATAATTTTTTAACTGCTTCAATAGATGTTATTTCAATTTCAAAAGCAATGATACCGCGTGCTTGCATCATGGTTTGTTTCGATAAATCTTCCACTCTAACAGGTTTTTTAGAATTGGCTTCGTATTTATCTACTAATTTTTTTAGGGATGCTATAGCTTCTTCATGGTTTAGAATTTTGACTTTTCCGTAAGCATGAACTGCAATGTAATTCCATGTGGGTACATTTTCATGATCATACCAAGAAGGAGAAATATAAGAATGTGGCCCCGAAAAAATAGCTAAAACATCGGTATTGGTTGAAAAACTTTCACCTTGCGGATTTTCCTTAGAAACATGACCAACAAGAATATCTTGCCCGGCTTCATTTTTATCTAAAATTAAAGGAATGTGTGTTGCCCAAAGTTTGTTATTGGTTTGGTTAACTAAAATAGCAAAGCCATTTTCGTGAAGAAAGTTTTTAATTTCTTCTTTATTTTCGTTTTTATAGAGGTCTGGGATGTACATTTTAATTAAATATTGATGAATATTCGGACCAATTTAAATTATTGGGTAATATTTTGTTAGAAAATTCGATATGAATTACTCGCCTTTTTTTATTATTTAAAGTTTTATTTGAACCATGAAGTAAAAGAGGTTTCATTAGCATAATTCCACCAGAATCTACATTACAAATGACTTCCTTTTCTATATTCCAATCAATGGTTTCTGGTCTGTAAATTGATTTTAAATGTGATTTTTGAACAACTTTCAAAGCGCCATTTTTTTCATCAGTATCATCGAGATGTATTCTAATTGTGAAAATATTCTCTAAAATATCTAATGTAGGTTGAACTGCAAATTGATTATGCTTAGTTGTCCAAAATTTAAAACCTTTAATGCTCTCTTTTTTGTCAACTGAAATCGTTAAATCCTGATGATATGATACAAACCAATTTGATGTTTCGGGTTTGTCAAAATAAATTGATTTTATAATAAAACAATCATTTCCTCCAATTTCTCTAATTATCTTTTCAAGATTTGCATTAAAAAGGAGAGGCATGATTTCCGGAATTTCTTTTAGAAATTGTCGTATTGCAAATAAATCTTTTGATTTTCTGAAAATTGGTTTAGAAGTGTCTAAGTTGTTTATCAAATGAACAATTGTTTTTATTTCTTCAACAGAGAAAACATTTTCAATTACAGAAAATCCAAATTCATTAAGTTCTTGTCTATTTTTCTCAATCATTCTTTATTTAGATCACATTTACTTCCGCTTCAATAGCGATTCCGTATTTTTCTAAGATGGTTTTCTGAATGTCTTTCGATACATTCAAAATTTCTTGGCCTGTTGCATTACCATAATTAACTAAAACCAAAGCCTGATTTTTATGAATTCCTGCATCGCCAAAACGTTTGCCTTTGAAACCTGCTTGTTCAATTAACCAACCTGCAGGTACTTTAACTTCGGTTTCGGAAACATCGTAATGTTTTATCTCAGGAAACTTGGCTTTTACTGTATTGAATAAATCTCTTGAAATAATAGGGTTTTTGAAGAAACTACCACTGTTTCCTAACTCTTTCGGATCTGGTAATTTACTTTGACGGATGGCAATCACTGCATTACTCACGTCTTTTAGAGTAGGAGAGGTGATGTGTTTGTTTTCCAATTCTTTAGTAATATCTCCATAAGAAGTATTGATTTTATGATTGGTTTTTGTCAATTTAAAAATCACCGAAGTAATCACATATTGGTCTTTCGCTTCATGCTTGAAAATACTTTCACGGTAGCCAAAATTGCATTCTTCTTTGGTAAATGTCTTCATCTCATGGGAAGCAATATGCATCGCATCGCAAGAAACAAAAGTGTCTTTCATTTCGGTTCCGTAAGCACCAATATTTTGTACCGGAGTTGTACCCACATTTCCTGGAATAAGCGACATGTTTTCTAATCCTCCAAAATCTTGATTGATGGTCCAAAGCACAAATTCATGCCAGTTTTCGCCTGCTTGACTCTCTACCCAAACATAATTATCGTCTTCTTTTATGATTTTTTTTCCTTTTAAATCCACGTGAATAACCAATGCTTCAATGTCTTGCGTTAAAAGCATGTTGCTTCCGCCTCCTAAAATGAATTTTTTGGTTGTTGGATTTTCTTCCAGTACTTCTTTTAAATCAGATACCGAATGTACGGCTACAAATTGTCTGGCTTTGGCTTCAATACCAAATGTATTATGGTTTTTTAGGGAAAAATTTGAAATAATATTCATAAGAATCAATCAGTTTGTACGCAAAAATAAGGAAAGAATCCTAAACAAACTTTTGAAAGTAATTTTTTTGCCAAATATGTAGCATAAATAACGGCATAACGTACGGGATGATTTTTTTATCTCCTTTTTGAATTTGGTTCACTAACTTTTTACCGTTTATATTTTCTAAAAAAGGCATGTTGAATATATCACTTTTGGCAAAATCGTCTAACTCCGATTTGAATTTTGAATTCGACAATAAATAAGCGTCCCAAGGTGCACTTAGGCCAATTTTTCTAAAATCGATGATTTCTTGAGGTAATTTAGTTTTCATTACTGATTTTAGAATGTATTTCCCTTTTTTTCCAGTAAACAACCATTTGTCGTCTAATGTTCCCAGACCAGCAATTAATCGTTGATCTAAAAAAGGCTCTCTACATTCAATAGAAGCACCCATGGTACAACGGTCGTTTCGGTCGAGTAATGAACACATATAAGTATGTTGGTCAAGATATAAGGCTTGACGCTGAGGATTGTTTGGGTATAATTCCTTCGCTTCTTTTAAAATTTGATATCTGTAAGTGTTTTCAGGTTTCTCTTTTTGGCCATAAAATAAATTAATATCTTCAGGATAAATACTCGTTCCGTTAAAAAGAATTAAATCTGATTTGTCTTTGATTTTAGAGTACCTGAACAGCTTGTTGTATCTTGGGTTGTTGTTAAAATAATCTAAGTTGCTCACTTGTGCAACTACTTTTAACAAAGAAGGGTTTTTTAAAGCTTTGTATCGTACATAACCCCCCATAAGTTCATCAGCACCTTCACCAGAAAGTAAAACTTTTACTTTCGAATTGGCTAATTTTGAAATAGCATTTAAATGAGGCTCATTTAAATGCATGATGGGTTCGTCCTGAAAATAGGTTGATTCTACTAGACTATCGAATAATAAATCACCTTCAACTTTAAGAGAATTGAATTGGTAATTATAATCTTCAGTGATTTGTTTGGCTAAAAATGATTCGTTGTGTTGTTCTTCTGAAAAACCAATGTTAAATGTTTGAATATTTTTATAATCCTGATGGTATAATGAGGATAAAATAGAACAAGAATCTAATCCGCCACTTAATAAAACACCTACTGGAACATCGCTAACCATACGAAGTTTTACCGATTCAAAAAAAGCTTCTTCAAACCATTTTTTAGGATGTAGAATGTGACTGTGGTTTTGAATTTCTTCTTTAAGGTTCCACCATTTGGTCGTTTTTACGGTTCCATTTTCATGGATAATCATATAATGTCCAGGCAAAAGCTTATTTACTTTGTTGTACAATGTATTTTCGCCAGCCACAAATCGGTTAAAGAAATATTCTTCTAATCCGTTTTCTGAAATTTGCAAAGGGACTCCAGCGGTAAAAAGTGCTTTTTGTTCAGAAGCAAAATAAAATGAATTTTGATGAAAAGAATAATACAATGGTTTGACACCCATTCGGTCTCTGGCAAGAATAAGTTTTTTTTCTTCTTTGTCCCAGATGGCAAAAGCGAACATACCATTTAAGCGATGAAGCATTTCTAAACCATACAATTCATAAAGTTTAAGTAAAACCTCGGTATCGGAACCTGATTTTAAAGAAATTCCTTTGCTTTTTAATTCAGGATAAAAAGATTGGTAATTGTAAATTTCACCATTAAAAACTAGAATAAATCGACCATTTTCAGAGAAAAAAGGTTGGTGTCCGGCTGATGAAGTGTCTATAATGGATAATCGTCTGTGTCCCAACCCAATATTCTTCTCAATAAAAAAACCAGCATCATCAGGACCACGGTGCTCCAAGGCATCGCGCATTTTTATGAGCTGATTTTGATCCACTGGTTTATGGTTCAGATGAAATATTCCGTTTATACCACACATAAATTATTATTCTAGCCCAATTAGGGTTGTAATCTATTTTTATAATTTTCTTTCCTCTTCAATCAATTTTTAACATTATATACGGAAAAACCTTGCTTTCAGTTTTTTTCGATTTATTAATTTCATAGCAATAATTATAGTAGTGATATTTAAATCAAAAACAGCATAGTTATTCTAAATTTATTTCTTCTTGACTGTGTTTCAGTCGGGTATAAATATATCTTTTTTATTTAATAAGTTGCTTGCCTATTTAGATATTTTAAGATTACTTATTAACGATTTGTGTTTTCTTATAGAATATTCACTAGGAATTTTCAATTAATTCATGATAGACATTAGCTATTTTTTTCATGTTCATAGCATAATTGGCATTTTCTTCTACAAATTTTCTATTTTGAAAAATGGCTTTTTGGCGAACTTCACTACTTTTAAATGCCCATTCTATTTCTGAAGCTAATTGTTGTATATTTTGAGAAGGTACTAAAACACCATTTTCTTTATGGTTAATCCAACTTCTGTTTCCAGGTAAATCAGTCACGATAGGGAAACAACCACTTGCCATAGCTTCAAACAATGATGCTGAAACGCCTTCGGTAGTAGGCATGCTGATGTATAAATTAGATTCCTGCAATAGTTTAGGTAGGTCATTATTGTTAATTCGCCCAGTAAAAACGACTTGATTTTCAATATTCAATTCTTGAGCTAATTCTTTTAGTCTGTTTAATAAAGGGCCGTCACCTACAATGGTTAATTCAAACAGGATGTCTTTTTTCTTCAGCATTGCAAAAGCTTTTAAAATCACATCGTGTTTGTATTCTGGAAGAAGAGAACGTGTAACAATTGCTTTTATAATTGAACTATTTGAAGAATCCTGAAATTCGAAAAATTGAAGATTAATTCCTTTTGGCAAAATCATTACTTTCGTCATATCCACATTGCTTTTTTTCATATGTTTGGCCATAATCGGTCCCCAAGCATGAATCAAATCAGCTTTTTTGAAGGCATAATTTTGAATGATTTTTTTGAATGGGTATAATGGTGAATTTTCAGGCCATAAATCAGTTATTCCTTGTTGTGCAATCGCAATTGGAGTTACACCAGATAACGCTGCCAGAAATCCGTAACTGGTAGTTCTTTCGGCAATAACCATGTCGGGATTGAATTTTTTTACAATCTTTCGGATGGTTATAAAGGCTTTTGAAAGTTCTATTAATCTTTTTAGTCGGCTTATTCCATTGCTTTGTGCTTGTAATTCCCAAGTCACAATTTCAAAATCACCATATTCTTTCAAGCCGTTCATCCAGGTAATGGCGTCAGCTCTATAGGTTTCTCCAAGAAAAAGAATTCTTTTTTTTTGCATTAATCTTCAGTTTCTAAGGCACGATTAAAAAAATCGTTCAAAGGTTTTATAACAATTAATTTTTGTGCTATTTTTTTTGAAAAGTCTTTGTCTAAAAACAATTTGTCATCAATTTTTTGAGAACAGGTAAAACTTTTGAGTTTTAAGAATTCAATAGCTGGATGATCTGGTTCGTATCCTTTGGGTGCCTTTTTTAAGACATTGTTTTCTTCACGGGTAATTGCGACAAATTCCTTTTTGAAGGCAGAATTATTTACAATATCTTCTAAATCATCATGGAAATGAGCAATTTCTTTTCTAATTTGTTTCAATTCATGTACTTCAGGACACCAAACACCACCAGCAATAAAGGAGCTTCCTTTTTCAAAATGGATATAATAACCCGGACTATTTTTTCTGTTTTTGTTGGTTGCAAGCCAAACACCCATATTGGTTTTATAAGGCGATTTGTCTTTAGAAAAACGAATATCTCGATTGATACGGAAAGTACAGTTTTTAACTTCCAGTTGGTCCAACGATTTGTCTAAAGGTTTCATTTCTTCCAAAATAGAGGCAATAAACTGATGATAGTCTTTTTTGTAACTTTCATATCGTTTCTTGTTGGCATGCATCCATTCGGTACTATTATTGGCTTTTAAATCGTCAATAAACTGAATCGCTTCTTTTGAAATCATACTAGAGCTGTTTTCTTAAATTTTCTTCCGAAATATAGCCAATATTTTTCCAAACTTCTTTTCCTTTTTTGTATAAAAGTAACGTTGGCAATGCATCTATTTTAAGCTCTTGGCACAAGCTTTTGTGCTGATCAGCGTCAATTTTTATAATGGTTAGTTCGCCTTTTAATTCGGTTTTCATTTTTTCAAGATAAGGTGTCATTTTTTTGCAAGGGCCACACCATACTGCATAAACATCAATTAAAACTTTTTTGTCGGAATTTATTAATTTTTCAAAATCAGCCTTAGTCATTCCAATTTTTTTATCAATAGGCTTTGCAAACCCAGCTGCATTCCACTTCATGATACCTCCATCTAGATTATAGATTTCGGTGAAACCTAACTCAGCCAATTTATTAGCCGCCTGACCACTTCTACCACCAACTTTGCAATACACAAAAACTGGTTTTGTTTTGTCTAATTTCTCCACTTCTGAAACAAAATTATTTCCGTTCCAATTAACATTGTTAGCTTTGTCAATATGCTCTGCGTTGTATTCTTCAGGCGTTCTTACGTCTAATAGTTGTGTACTTAGTTGTACTGTCTCTGTTAGTTTTAACTTATCAGCAAAGGTTTTAGCGTCAATGGTTTGTACAGCTTTTGAGTTTTGACCATTGCAACTTGTTAGAAAGCAACAAAGTGATAGAATTTGTATTAAAAGTGATTTCATTGTAATTATTTTTAGCTAATGTATGAATTAAAGATTAAATATTTTATAACTCTGATGGGTCGATTTTACGATATTTTCGGTTCTGTCTGAATGGGTGTCTGATATGAATATTTGTCCAAAATCATCATTATCGACCATAGTTACAATTTTAGCCACACGGGTTTCGTCTAGTTTGTCAAAAATGTCGTCAAAAAGCAAAATAGGTTTTTCTCCACTTTGTTTTTTAACGAATTCAAATTGCGCTAATTTTAAGGCAATTAAAAAGGATTTTTGCTGTCCTTGTGAACCAAATTTCTTGATAGGATAGTTAGAAATGTTAAATGACAAATCGTCTTTATGAATACCAACACTCGTATATTGTAACGCACGGTCTTTATTGATATTTTCTTGTAAAAGAGATAATAAATCCTGATTTTCTAATTGACTTTCATATTCTAATTGAACAGTTTCGGCAGAATTGGAAATGTTTTGGTAAAACGAATTAAAAATGGGAATGAAATCATTTAGAAATTCTTTTCTTTTCTTAAAAATGTTTCTTCCAAATGCATCTAATTGCTCATTGTAAATTTCTAACGTTCCAGTTTCAAAAACACGATTGACAGCAAAATATTTGAGTAAAGCATTTCTTTGACTCAATACTTTTTGGTACTGAATTAATTCTTGTAAATACTGACTGTCTAATTGCGAAATCACACTATCGATAAATTTTCTTCTGGTTTCGCTTCCTTCCCGAATCAAATCAGCATCGGTTGGCGAAATAATTACCAATGGGATAAATCCTAAGTGGTCTGAAAATTTCTCGTAGATTTTTCCGTTGCGTTTCAAAATTTTCTTTTGCCCTTTTTTTAAACTGCAAAGAATACTTTCGGTGCGTTCTTGCTTTTCAAAAACACCATCAACCACAAAAAAATCTTCACCATGTTTTATATTCTGTATGGCAAGGGTATTAAAATAGCTTTTTCCAAAGGATAAATGATAAATAGCATCTAGCACATTTGTTTTTCCAACACCGTTTTTTCCAACAAAGCAATTTATGGTATCTTCAAACTCAAAATTAGCTTCATCGAAGTTTTTGAAATTAAATAATGAGAGTTTTTTTAAGTACATAAAATACTGGTGATTGAGTGTTTACCGCTATTAATAAACATATATTTTTATTGTGGTCGCAAATTATTAAAAATATAGTGAAAACTTGTTTTGTTTTTGAATAAAAATTTTATTTTTGCACCTCATTAAATTAAATAAAAATGGCAACTTACAATAAAAGAGGATATAAAGCTCCAAAACCGGAAGCAGAAAAAGTAGACGATGTAAACGATACTGAAGAAGTAATCAATGTGGATGAAAAAGACAGTGCTACGGCAAATGTTTTTAACACACTTGATGAAACTGCTAACAAAACGGAAGAGTTTATAGCTAAGAACCAAAACATCATCCTGTCTATTGTAGGAGGTGTAGCTCTTGTAGTGGCTGGTTATTTATTGTACAACAAATTCGTTTCTGGGCCAAAAGAAAACGAAGCAGCAAGCGATATGTTCCAAGCGCAACAATACTTCAAACAAGCGGTTGAAGGTACTGTAGCAAACGATTCATTATTTAATTTAGCATTGAATGGTGGTGAAGGAAAACAAGGTTTCCTTGACATTGCTAAAAACCATAGTGGTACTGATGCTGGAAATTTAGCACAATACTATGCTGGAATGTCATTATTGAATACAAAACAATTTCAAAAAGCGATTGATCATTTAACAGAATTCAAATCAGATGACCAATTTACTAATGCAATGGCTATTGGTGCAACTGGTGATGCTTACGCAGAATTAAACAAATTAGATCAAGCATTAGAATTTTACGTAAAAGCAGCTGAAAGCAACAAAAACGAATTGACAACACCACGTTTCTTGTTAAAAGCAGGTCAAGTTGCTATGACTTTAGGTAAAAAAGCAGAGGCACTGAAATATTTCACAGATATTAAAGATAATTTCGAGACAACTCCTGAGGCTCAAAACATTGATGCTTTAATTGGAATGGCTCAATAATTTAGACTTTTGATATTAGATTTATTTGTATTTTTACTCAGAAATCTAAACTCACAATTCTAAAATATAAAAATGGCTACAGCTAATAAAAATTTATCCGATTACGATAAAAACACAATCCCAAGCGCGAAAGATTTTCGGTTTGGGATTGTTGTTTCTGAATGGAATGATAAAATTACAAACGGATTATACTATGGGGCAGAAGCTGCCTTATTAGATTGCGGGGCAACCCCTGATAACATTATTCGTTGGAACGTTCCAGGAAGCTTCGAGTTGATTTACGGAGCTAAAAAAATGATTGAAACGCAAAAAGTAGACTGCGTAATCACTATTGGTTGTGTGATTAAAGGAGAAACTATGCATTTCGAATTTGTATGCGAAGGTGTAACCCAAGGCATCAAAGATTTGAACGTCATGTCTGATGTTCCGACTATTTTTTGTGTATTAACAGACAACACCGAGCAACAATCTATCGATAGAAGCGGAGGAACTCATGGGAACAAAGGGACTGAAGCCGCCATTGCAGCTATTAAAATGGCTTTTTTAAGACAACAAGCCAACAATCGTTATCAATTTGATCAGAAATTATTGCCAGAACATCAATATCAAATTGAGGAAAGTAAAAGACGATTACAAGAATAAATAGTAAAAACGATTTTATATATTTGAAAACCTACTTTTTTAGTAGGTTTTTTATTTTTAAGATTATCTTGGCTATTAAAACCAAAACCTTTTCCTTAAATTTGTGAACTTTGGTTCGCCAAAATAGAAAACCTCAAACAAATTCAATGTCAAGCATAATTCAATTACTTCCCGATCACGTTGCCAATCAAATTGCTGCTGGAGAAGTCGTTCAGCGACCGGCTTCGGTAGTCAAAGAACTACTCGAAAATGCAATCGATGCCGGTGCAACTGATATTAAGTTGATTTGTAAAGATGCCGGAAAGACATTAGTTCAGGTAATTGATAATGGAAAAGGAATGTCGGTAACCGATGCACGTTTGTGTTTCGAACGCCACGCTACTTCTAAAATTCGTAAAGCAGAAGATTTATTCGATTTGCATACCAAAGGTTTCCGTGGTGAAGCATTAGCATCTATTGCAGCGATTGCGCATGTGGAAATGAAGACCAAGCAAGATCAGGAAGAATTAGGAACACATATTGTTATTGAAGGCAGTAAATTTGTTTCTCAAGATGTGGCTGTTTTACCTAAAGGCACTTCGTTTTCGGTTAAAAATTTGTTTTATAATATTCCGGCACGCCGAAATTTCTTAAAATCGGATGTTGTCGAATTACGTCATATTATTGATGAATTTCAACGCGTGGCTTTGGCGCACAACAATATTCATTTTACATTATACCACAACGGAAGCGAATTGTTTAATTTGCCTCAATCGAATTCAAGACAACGCATTGTAAATGTTTTTGCGGGTAAAACCAACGAGAAGTTGGTTCCCATTCAAGAAACGACCGATATTTTATCCATTCAGGGATTTATAGGTAAACCAGAATTCGCGAAGAAAAATCGTGGCGAGCAATTTTTCTTCGTCAACGATCGATTCATCAAAAGTGGTTATTTGCACCATGCAATAATGGCGGCATATGAAGGTTTGTTGCGTGATGGTTCACAACCCAGTTATTTCTTGTATTTAGATGTGCCTCCACATACCATCGATATCAACATTCATCCTACTAAAACGGAAATTAAGTTCGATGATGAGCACGCTTTATATGCTATTTTACGTTCGGCAGCAAAACATAGTTTAGGACAGTTCAATGTAGCGCCAGTCTTGGATTTCGAAAGAGATTTCAACCTCGACACCCCTTACAGTTATCAAAATAAAGAAGCCGAAACACCAACCATTCAGGTGGATAGTAATTTTAACCCGTTTCAGGAAGAGAAGAAGCAAAGTAATTTTAGTTATAGACCAAGGGAAGCCGCGCAACCACATTGGGAAAGTTTGTACGTGGGCTTGAAAGATGAGGTGGAGCCACAGGAAATGCATTTTGAATCGGAAGCAGTGACGAGTTCTTTGTTTTCAGATAATGAAGTAGAAAAAGCACCGACATCGACTTATCAGATTCATAAAAAATACATTGTAAACCCAATAAAATCAGGAATGTTGATTATTGATCAGCAAAGAGCACACCAACGTATTTTGTATGAGCAATTCTTAAAAAACATTACAATTCATCAGGCCAATAGCCAGCAATTGTTATTTCCATTAACGTTGTATTTTTCGGGTAACGAAATTGCCTTGATTCAAGAGTTGAAACCATCATTAGAAAGTACCGGTTTTATTTTTGAAAGTATTACGACAGAATCGGTTGTGATTTCCGGTTTGCCGGTTACTGTTACCGAAAGTGAAGTTTCTATTGTTTTAGAGCAACTGGTAAGCGATTTACAAGATGAAATTCCGGACAGTAGTTTCAGTCAAATGGATAGCATGGCTAAATCGATGGCGAGAAGTTTAGCGGTAAAAACAGGCACGTATTTAACCGAAAGAGAGCAGGAAAATATTGTAAACAATTTGTTTGCCTGTAAAGATTCGACAACATCACCTTTTAACAAAACAACTTTCATCACGTTAAGTGTAGAAGACTTAGATAAAAAATTTAGTTTATGATGAATATCACGCCAACTGTAAAACAGTTATTAATAATTAACATTATATTTTTTATAGGTTCACAGTTAGTTCCAATGACTCAGATCTATCTTCCATTATATTATTTTGAAAGCGCAAATTTCAAAATGTGGCAGCCTTTAACTCACATGTTCATGCATGGAGGTTTCATGCATATTGCATTTAATATGTTTGCTTTGTATTCCTTTGGAAGTTTGTTAGAAAATTATTGGGGAAGTACAAAGTTCTTGTTTTTTTATCTTTCTTGTGGAATGGGAGCCGCTTTGTTACATTCAGGGTTTAATTATCTTACTTTTCATAAAGAATTAGATATTTTAATACAATCTGATTTTTTAAAATCCGATGTCTATAACATATTAAATTCACATCAAATTGATACAAGATGGACTGAGGTTTTAGGGGCATCTGGCTTAGACAATTTAACAGGTTCATTTCTAATTCCTGCAGTTGGGGCTTCCGGGGCTATTTATGGTCTTTTAGTAGCTTTTGCTTTTATGTTCCCAAATGCCGAATTGGCTTTAATGTTTATTCCAGTTCCAGTAAAAGCGAAATATTTTGTTCCGGGATTACTTGGAATCGATTTGTTTTTAGGGTTTAAAGGAAGTTCTCTTTTTGGAAGTGGAGGCACAGGAATTGCGCACTTCGCCCATATTGGTGGTGCATTAATTGGTTTTATCATGATGTGGTATTGGAGAAAAAATTCTTTTAATAACAAACGTTGGAATTAATAATTTAATGTCAATAGCAATTTTAAAAATCAATTTCAAAAATCAATTTCAATAAAAAAATAGATGAATATCTTAAACGACTTAAAACTGCAATATAAAATAGGGGATATGGCCACCAAATTGATTTTTTGGAACATACTGTTATTTGCCATTCCTGAAGTTGTTTTTTCGTTGTTACGACTTTTTAATGTTCCTATTTCATATTCTGTTTATGTTGGTTTATCTAATAATTTTGGGGATTTATTGTTAAAACCTTGGACCATTATTTCGTACTCTTTTTTTCATAATGGCATTTTTCATATTCTTTTCAATATGATCATGCTGAATTTTGTAGGGAGGTTATTTACAACATTTTTCACTCAAAAACAGTTGTTAGGGTTGTATATTTTAGGAGGCATTTTTGGCGGAATGGTGTACATTGTTAGCTATTTGTTTTTTCCTTTATTAGCGAATCAACATACTTTGTTGGTAGGTGCTTCGGCTTCGGTAATGGCCATTTTAGTGGCTACGACAACGTATCAGCCAGATATGAATTTAAGACTGGCTTTAATCGGTAATATCAAGCTTTGGCACATTGCTATTGTGTTTTTAGTATTGGATTTAATTCAGTTACCTCTTGAAAATACAGGTGGACATTTGGCACACCTTGGTGGCGCTTTATTCGGATTTATTTACATCAAAGCATTGCAAAATGGAACCGATTTAACCAGTGGTTTAAATGCTGTTTTAGATTGGTTTGCTACTTTATTTTCTCCTAAAAAAGCTACCCCGTTTAAGAAAGTGCACCGTAATCCAAAGAATTCAAATGCGACTAAAACGATTAGCAAAATTGTAACAAAAGACAAAACTCAACAACAAATAGATGAAATTTTAGATAAAATAAGTCAGTCCGGTTATGATAGTTTAACGACTGAAGAAAAAGATTTTTTGTTTAAAGCAGGCAAGTAATGTTTTAATTTCTGACAAAAAATCGTTTATTTGTATTGATTTCAAAGGGATAAGAAAAAATGAAGAACCTTTCTTGGTTTAATAAATTAGCATTTTTCTGCAATATAGTACTTACTGTATTGACATTTCTTGCCTATGTTTTACCTTTTTTGGCTCCTAAATGGTTTCCTTTTCTTTCGGTATTAACGCTCATATTGCCTTTCTTTTTAATTCTAAACGCCTTGTTTTTTGCTTACTGGTTTTTACAATTTAAAAGGCAAATGATACTGTCTGGGCTGGTTTTAGTGATGGGAATAACCTTTATCAATAAGTTTTATAAATTTTCTGGTAAAGAATTAGAAAGCTCCGATAAAGACTTTGTTGTAATGAGTTACAATGTGAGGTTGTTGAATTTATTTGGTTGGATTCCTCGTGATAATGTAGCGCAAGACATTCTCCAATTTGTAAACGAAAACAACCCTGATGTTTTGTGTATTCAGGAATATTCAACTTCAGCATCAGCTAAAATCGATTTAAAAGTCTATCCTTATCGCGCCATATTCATGCAAGGAGATCAGATTAAAACCGGGAATGCTATTTTCTCTAAATTTCCAATTGTTAATGAAGGAAAAATCGAATTTCCAGAATCTAATAACAATGCTACTTTTGCAGATGTAAAAATTGGGAAAGATTTGGTTCGTGTGTACAATATTCACTTACAATCGATTAAAATTTCACCTGATGTTAATGAAATTTCTGAAAATGTTGAAGGTATAAATCAGGAAAAATCTGAATTGCTATTTAAACGAATCAGTGTTGCATTCAAAAAGCAACAAAGACAAGCTGAAATTATAATGGACCATAAAAAAACGTGTAATTATCCGCAATTGGTTTGTGGAGACATGAATAACAGTGCCTTTTCTTATGTGTACAGAATCATAAAAGGGAACATGCAAGATTGTTTTGAAGAAGCTGGAAAAGGTTTTGGACAAACCTATAATTTCAAATATTACCCTGCCCGTATCGATTATATTTTTGCCGATAATAAAATAAAGGTCAAAAGCTTCACCAATTTTCCAGATTTTGTTAATTCAGACCACATGCCTGTAATGACCAGGTTACAAATAAACGATTAAAACGTTTGATTCTTTAAATAATCCAATGCAAATCTACCTTCATTAAATAATAAGTCTAAAACGCTTAGGTTGTTAATATAACCGTGTTTTTCGCCAAAAACTTGTGTATAAGGTTCAAATGTACTCGTGTCTTTTTTTCCATTGGCTAAAGCTCTTAAATCTGTAAAATTAGTTGCTTCATGGAAATATTCAATTGTTTTCTTGTTTTCAACTTTTAAACTCAAACATTTTGAAACTATTTCGATGGTCTCTAAGTTTAGATCCATCAAAAAAGTATGTTTTTTGGTAAAAATGGGAGCGATAAGGTCTTCGTAATATTCAAAAAAAGGAGAAGTTCGATATGCCGCTTCCAATGATTTGAAATGTTGTTTTTGCCAATCGAATGCAGTTTCCAATCGAACATCTTTTGTTTTTTGATGTGCTTCTTTTGAATGCTTGATTGGAATATTCAATAGTTGAATACCATTTGGACTGTATATATACATCCTGTTTCGGTTGGTCTGTTTTTGGAAATTATCTTCCATTTCAAACGTAATCGAATCAGCTTTTGCCATCGCCACAAAATGACTTACCGATGGGAAATAGGTTGGGTGTATAAGAATGTTCATGCGATTGTTTTTGTCAACTCAAATACCATTTACATGGCATGTTCAATTGTTTAACGTATTAACTGTTTTTAGCTTTTCTTTTTCTGAAAAAATCAAATCCAAACCAAGCTACTAATGCAATTAAGAAGTATTTGAAGTAAGAAACAGGTTGTCCGTCGCCTCCAACAGTACAAAATAGTCTGTCCCAACGAATTTTATCGATAGCTTTGCTCCATGGAATATTAGGATCGATACTCCACCAAATAAATACAGGTTTCCCTACAACGTGATCGAAAGGAACAAATCCCCAATAACGGCTGTCTTCCGAATTATGGCGGTTGTCACCCATCATCCAATAGTAATCTTGTTTGAAAGTATAATTTGCAGCTTCTTTATCATTAATATAGATTTTACCCCCTTTTTCTTCCAATTTATTGTTTTCGTAAACCGTAATTAATCTTTTGTAAAAAGGTAACGTTTCTTTGTTTAGTAGAACAGTTTTTCCTGCTTCTGGAATATAGATTGGACCTAAATTATCTTGCGACCATTTTTGATTGTGTGGAAAAATACCTTTTTCAATTTCAGTATTTACAGGAGCTATTCTTCTTGTTATAGATTTTATAGCTGGGTTTTGTTTTAATCTGTTATAAGATTCTTCAGTTACCGCTGAAAAAATAAATTTGTTAGGTTCGGCAGTTGGATAAATTCCATCAGTAATGTGAAGTTCTCCCATAATATATTCAGCATCAAATGATGAACCATCGGTTACTACATCATATGAATACTGTGGTTTTGCTCTTTCTGGTAAAATCAATTTTTTGTTGTTGATGAAAATTTCACCGTCTTTCACAGATAAATTGTCACCAGGTAAACCTACGCAACGTTTTACATAGTTAGAACGTTTGTCTAGAGGTTTGTCAATATGTCTTCCTAATCGATCGTGGAACATATAAACGGTATCTATTGGCCAGTTAAAGACAACAATATCATTGTGCTTTATTTGTTGTAAACCAGGAAATCTAAAAGAAGGTAATTGTGGTTTACTAAAATAAGATTTTCCTTTTACAACCATTAAACTATCGTGAACCATAGGTAAAGCAATGGCTGTTTTAGGTGTTCTAGCTCCGTAATGAAATTTACTCACAAACAAGAAATCACCTACTAATAATGATTTTTCTAACGAAGAAGTAGGAATGTTAAACGGTTGCATTACATAAGTATGTACTAATGTAGCCACAACAATAGCATATAATAAAGAACCAACAGTATCGCCAGTTTTTGTAGTAGCCACAAGACTTCTGTCTCTTTTGTATTCTACATTTTCGAAATAGTTAACGTAGTAAATATAAAAACCAAGAGTAACGACTCCAAGAATGGTGTCTTTAGTAGTGTTTTTCCCAAAACTTCTTAAAGTTTCAACCCAAACTACAATAAACATAATTAAGTTTACAATAGGAACGAATAATAAGGCTGTCCACCATGTTGGGCGATTAATGATTTTCATTAAAATAACCGCATTGTAAACAGGAATAGCTGCTTCCCACGATTTTCTACCTGCTTTTTCGTATAATTTCCACGTTCCTAAATAGTGTACAATTTGTGTGATTAGGAAAAATATGAACCATTGTAATATTGTCATAATTTTAGATTTTAGACTTTAAATTTTAGATTTCTGTTGAAACTAAAATTTAAATTTGATTTTATGTTTTATGTTATTTAATCATTTAACGAAAGAACGTCTTTCATTGTGAAAACACCTTTTTTATCTGCTAACCATTCCGCAGCAATTACTGCGCCTAGAGCGAATCCTTCGCGATTGTGTGCTGTATGTTTTATTTCTATTTGATCTACTGTCGAATCGTAAAAAATACTATGGGTTCCAGGTACGTTTTCTATTCTCTTAGCGTCAATATGAATCTGATTTGCTAATGGAGTATCTAATGTCCAATTGGTATAATCAGAGTTTTCGATAATCCCTTCAGCTAATGAAATGGCTGTTCCGCTTGGTGCATCTAATTTTTGTGTATGATGAATTTCTTCCATCGAAACTTTGTATTGCTCCAAATTTGACATCATTTTGGCCAAATATGCATTCAATTCAAAGAAAATATTAACCCCTAAACTAAAATTAGACCCGTATATAAAACTTCCATTTTTAGCTTTACAAAGCGCAACCATATCGTCGTAATGTGCCAACCAACCCGTGGTGCCGCACACTACAGGAATATTAGTATTAAAACATTCAGAAATGTTACAAACAGCACTGTCAGGAACACTAAAATCGATGGCAACATCGGCGTTAGCAAGACCTTCGTAAGTTGAAGCGCTAGATTTTTTTAAAACTATTTCATGACCACGTTCTAAAGCAATTTTTTCAATTACTTTACCCATTTTGCCATATCCTAAAAGTGCAATTTTCATAATTAAAATTGGTAGTTTAAAGTTAATCCAACGTTTTGTTTAAAGGTAAATTCATTTTGTTGGATTTCAGGTCTGACGGTTAGTTTTCCATTGACATTAAATTGTTGTAAATGGGCGTCAACATTGGCATCAATAATATTTAAAGCATATAAAGCCACAGTAATTAAAAGTGACAAATCTTTATATCGTTGATGGTATTTTTGGGCATCAAGAAGCTTCTCTTGAGTAAGAATTCCTTGGTAAGCATCGGTACTTTTATCACCTAAAAGTAATCTTTCTTTGTAGGCATCTCTAAAACCATTATATTTCTTTTTGTTCCAGGCATAGGCATAAATACCGGTTCCTACCGCAGCAAAAACAACAGGGATTTTCCAGTATTTTTTATTATATGCTTGACCCAATCCGGGTAAAATTGCCGAATAAAAGGCAGCTTTAGCCGGTCGTAAAGGATCTATAGTTGTTTGAATAGTATCGGTAGCAATAAGTTTAATCTCCTCTTGACTAAATCCAGAAAAGTTTCCAATGAAAACACAAAAAAAGAGTATGTAATACCAGCTTTTCACTAACCTTTAATCAATTTGATGATTCTATTGAAATCTTCTTCCGAGTGGAATGGAATCGTGATTTTTCCTTTACCGTTTCCAGCTACTTTCACATCTACTTTGGTTCCAAAATAATCGTTAAATGATTTTTTCTCAGATTCGTCTATTTCAAATGAAGTTGCTTTCGCAGTTGTTGAAGCTGTTTTAGGTTTTAAACCTTCATGATAATTTTTTACCAAAGCTTCTGTTTCACGAACTGAAAGATTTTGGCTCACTATTTTCTGATAAATATCCGTTTGGATATCATGATTTTCAACGTTAATAATAGCACGTCCATGTCCCATTGAAATAAAACCATCACGAATTCCAGTTTGAATAATCGGGTCTAATTTTAATAAACGTAAATAGTTAGCTACTGTTGAACGTTTTTTACCTACACGGTCGCTCATTTGCTCTTGCGTTAATTGAATTTCGTCAATTAAACGTTGGTATGATAAAGCAATTTCAATAGGGTCAAGGTCATGACGTTGAATGTTTTCAACCAAAGCCATAGTCAATGACTCATTATCGTCAGCCAAACGGATGTAAGCTGGAACCGTAGTTAATCCCACAATTTTTGAAGCACGTAAACGACGTTCTCCCGAAATTAACTGGTATTTATTAAAGTCCATTTTACGAACCGTAATAGGTTGAATTACACCTAATTCTCTAATAGAAGTGGCTAATTCTTGTAATGATTCTTCGTTAAAATTTGTTCTAGGTTGAAACGGATTGATTTCGATAAAATCAATATCTAATTCAATAATATTTCCTACAACCTTGTCTGCATTTTTATCGGCAACTGATTTGATATCATTTTCAGGATCTTTCAATAAAGCCGATAATCCTCTTCCCATTGCTTGTTTTTTCGCTAGTGCCATAAATCAATTAGCTATTTTTCTTTATAATTTCTTCTGCTAAACTCAAATAGTTTGCTGCTCCTTTACTGGTTGCATCATAATTAATAATGCTTTCGCCATAACTTGGAGCTTCGCTTAATTTTGTATTTCGTTGAATCACCGTTTCAAAAACCATATTGTTAAAATGTTTTTGAACTTCTTCAACCACCTGATTTGATAATCGTAAACGAGAGTCGTACATTGTTAGTAATAAACCTTCAATATCTAAATCAGGGTTGTGTATTTTTTGAACACTTTTTATCGTGTTTAATAATTTTCCTAACCCTTCAAGGGCAAAATATTCGCATTGTATAGGTATTACAACAGAATCTGCCGAAGTCAGTGCATTCAAAGTTAATAATCCCAACGATGGAGCACAATCGATAATGATATAATCGTATTTTTCTTTAACAGAAGCCAGTGCTTGTTTTAGCATATACTCTCTGTTTTCTTTGTCAACCAATTCAATTTCGATAGCTACTAAGTCAATATGAGCAGGAATAACATCCACGTTTGGTGCCGAACTTTTTACAATAGCTTCTTCTGGAGTATGACTATGTTCTAAAATTTGGTATGTTCCTATTTCGACACTTTCCACATCGATTCCTAATCCAGAACTGGCATTTGCTTGAGGATCAGCATCAATCAGCAAGACTTTTTTTTCTAAAACACCCAGAGATGCAGCTAAATTTATAGAGGTAGTAGTTTTTCCTACGCCTCCTTTTTGATTAGCAATTGCAATGATTTTACCCATTTTATTTTTGAAATTTTGAGTCGTAAAAATACAATTATTTATGACTTTCTCAACTCTTATTTGTTAACAATGTCTCAAAGTTTGAAGATTTTTAATTTTTAGTAGCTAATCCAGCTATTCGTTGCCATCTTTTCTTTTTTAAAGGAAAAAAGAAAAGGATTTCCACTATTATCTGGGCTAAAAAAAAGAGAACTAATTATAGCTCTCTTTTTATATTGAATTGTTAACTTATAGGTCAACTATTTATTTCCTTTCGATTTAATCATCATTTCCAGCATGTCCCATAATTCTTCTGGTACAGCTTCTAGTAAGTTAAATTGTCCTGCGCCTTGCAACCATTCGCCACCATCAATGGTCACGACTTCTCCGTTAATATAGGCTGAAAAATCAGAGACTAAATAAGCCGCTAAATTGGCCAATTCCTGATGATCACCCACACGTTTTAACGGAACTTTTTTAGCCAAATCAAACTTATCTTTTAAGTCACCAGGTAGTAATCTGTCCCAAGCCCCTTTAGTAGGGAATGGTCCCGGAGCAATGGCGTTCATACGAATTCCGTATTTTGCCCATTCTACAGCTAAACTTCTTGTCATGGCTAAAACTCCGGCTTTTGCCGTGGCACTTGGTACTACATACGCCGAACCTGTCCAAGCATAAGTGGTTACAATATTCAGCACGTTGGTATTGGTTTGTTTGGTTTTAATCCAATGTTTACCAAAAGCCAAGGTACAGTTTTTTGAACCTTTTAAAACAATATCAATAATAGTGTCCCAAGCATTTGCTGATAATCTTTCGGTAGGAGAGATGAAGTTTCCGGCAGCATTGTTTAATAAAACATCTACTTTTCCAAACGCTTTCAGTACTTCAGCCAGCATGGCTTCGACTTGATCGTAATGACGAACATCACACTGCAGCGGTAAACAAGTTCCTCCGGTTTCAGCTTCTAGTTCAGCAGCAGTTGTTTTTAATTTTTCTAAATCACGAGAAGTGATGGCTACTTTTGCGCCTAATTCTAGAAAATATTTGGTCATTGCTTTCCCTAAACCGCTACCGCCTCCAGTAACTACAATTACTTTGTCGGCTAAGGCATTATCGCGAAGCATTTTTGCAGAAAAATTCATAGTTTTTAGTTTTTTGTGATGTAAAAGTAATTAAAATATTTTATATGCGTGCATATAAAAATAAAATATGTTAGTATTAAATCTGATTCAGTTTTTCGGCTGCAGCAATTAGTGTTTCATCTGTTTTGGCAAAACAAAAACGTAGCATGTGTCTGTCTGTAGCATCATTGTGAAAAACAGAAATAGGAATCGAAGCCACACCATGTTTTACAATCAATTCGCGGGTAAAATCAACATCATTTTGTGTGTTGATGTTTTTATAATTTACAACCTGAAAGTAAGTTCCGTCGCAAGGAAGGAGTTCAAAACGACTGTTTTTAATCAGGTTTTGAAACAAATCTCGCTTTTGACGGTACATTTTTGCAATTTCATTAAAATCGACAACATCCAGATATTCCGAAATCACATGTTGTGAGAAACTGTTCACACTAAAGACCAAAAACTGATGTACTTTCTTGATTTCCACCATCAGGTTTTCTGGGGCAATCAAATAACCAATTTTCCAACCCGTAACATGTAGTGATTTCCCAAAAGAAGAAGCGATAATGGTTCTGTTCACTAATTTCGGACGCGTGTGAAACGAAATATGCGGATGTAAAAACGAAATGTATTCATATACTTCATCACTTAAAATGAATATTTGTGGGTGTTTTTCCAGAATGAGTTCTAAAGCTTCAAAGTCGGTTATAGTCCAAATTCTCCCAGTTGGGTTGTGTGGATTATTAATGACAATCATTTTGGTTTTAGGAGTAATTGCAGCTTCTATACGGTTGAAATTAGGAGAATAATCATCATTCAGTGGAATTCGCATAGGAATTCCACCCGATACTAAAACCGAAGGTTCGTAACTGTCGTAACTCGGATCGAGAATAATGACTTCGTCTCCTTTGTTTACTAAAGCATTGATGGCGGTAAAAATACCTTGTGTGGCTCCGGCTGTTACTAAAATTTCGGTGGACGTGTTTACTTTTCGATGGTATTGCTTCAGTGTTAGCTGTGCAATTTTTTCAAGTAGAGACGGTAAACCCGCCATAGGGGTGTATTGATGTATGTTTCCCCATAGCAGTCGTTCTGAAATTTCCAATAATCTCTCATCCACAGGAAAGTTAGGAAATCCCTGCGAGAGGTTAATGGCGTTGTACTCGTTAGATAACTGTGACATTACAGAAAAAATACTGGTGGTTATGCTTGGTAGTTTGGACATGATGCTATTTTACTAAGCGTAAATTTAGTATATTTTTCTGACAAACTTATCCAATAATGTGAACGACCATATTGGTTAACGCATTATTGGTTTAAGAAATAACAGTAATTTGCTTTAAAATTTCCCTTTCGGAAGATTGAATAAGAGGTTTGAATTTTTCATACCATCCTTTCCAGGCTTCTGCATTCATTTCTTTAGCTAAGTCTTTTTCAAAATCTGCCAAAGTCGAATAGGAAGACTCAAAAATGAGACGATAACCTCTACCAGTAAAATCAGTAAGAATACGAGCTCCAGTTGGAAATTTTAAAATTCCATTACTTATGGCTTCGTCGGTCAGTGCTTTGGCTTCTTTATAGCGGCCAAATTGAAGATAGAATATTTCACGTACTACAAACATCACTTTTCAAATTTAGTTCAACTTAAATCAATATGCTCTTAGTAAAGTTAAGGATAAAATGCTTATTTTTAATACTTTAAATAGTAAACATATGAATCCAAACAAAGCATTATGGGAAAAAGGCGATTTTACTAAAATTGCTGAGACTATGAGAGAAAGTGGTTCTGCATTAATTGATAAATTGGGAATCACAAAAGACAGTAACATCCTTGATCTAGGCTGTGGAGATGGAACTACTGCAATACCAGCAGCAAAACTAGGTGCTAACGTTTTAGGGGTCGACATTGCGCAAAATCTTGTTGAAGCAGGAAACAAACGCGCCAAAAAAGAAAATTTGGCAAATTGTGTCTTTCAGGAAGGTGATGCAACCGATTTACATGAGCTGAAAGATCATACTTTTAATGTAGTAATTAGTATTTTTGGAGCCATGTTTGCCCCGAAACCATTGGATGTAGCTAAAGAAATGGTTCGCGTTACGATTCCAGGAGGAAAAATAATAATGGGCAATTGGATACCTGGAGATCCAACCTTGGTTGCTCAAATCTTAAAAACTTGTTCTGCCTATACACCACCTCCGCCAGAAGGATTTATTAGTCCCATGTTATGGGGAATAGAAGATAATGTTATAGAACGCTTTGGCAACGCAGGAATCCCAAAAGAGAATGTAACATTTGTTAAAGATACTTTTACTTTTAAGGCTCCTTACTCACCATCAGATTTTGTTGCCATTTTTAAAAATTATTATGGACCAACGATGAACGCTTTTGAAGCCGCTGAAAAAAATGGCAAGGCTCAAGATTTGCAAAATGAATTGGAAGATTTGTTTAACAGTCAGAACAAGGGTGGTGCAGATAACACTTTAATTGATGCTACTTTCTTGAGAGTTATGGTTCAATGTTGAAATTAAAAAAATGTTGTTTTAATATATGTAATTCATTGTAAATAAGTAGATTGTAATTTTATTATTATTGAGAATAATTTCAAATAACAAGATTTTACTGTATTTGTTTGGAAATTAGAAAAATAAAAATAAATCTTTGCTGCAGAAAATAATAACCCTTTTAAAACGAAGAAAAATGTTTGTATTCAAATCATTACCTCAAAGCAATCCATCAGTAGGAACTGGTGTTGCTCTTCTTCGTGGCTTAACGCAATCATAGATAAAACAAAATATATGAAAAAGCCCGAAGACATTTAGTTTCGGGCTTTTTTTTGTTTATTCTAGAACCTTCAAAAATTTTCCCGGAGCGTATTCAAAATATTGCAATGTGTTATTGCTGTGCCTTTTTGGTAGGTCTTAGCTCGTTGTTATGAATCATTTTTAAAATAATCATGGGAAATAAATTATCCGGGAAAGACTTAATCAAATTAGGCTTCCCAAAAAATAATGCAATAAATATTGCCTTAGGGCAAATTAACAGATATCGAAAAAGAGAAAAAAAGGAAAGTATTTTAACCGAAGCGAAGCAAGTATTGCTACATCCAGAAAAATTCAAAGGAGACGGTACTTGGGGTAAAGTAGCGGAAGGTTTAGTAAATCCAGTTCAAGTGAAGTTCAACGAATTGAAAACTACTCGAGCACCTTTTTCCATCTTTGGAGAAAACGAAATTGACGAACAGGCTAAGTTTCAATTGTACGATGCTTTAAAATTGCCAATTTCTGTGAAAGGAGCTTTAATGCCCGACGCACATTCCGGATACGGGTTGCCTATTGGCGGTGTATTAGCAACTGATAATGCCGTTATTCCGTATGGAGTTGGTGTTGATATTGGTTGTAGAATGAGTTTGTCGATTTTCGATTTACCAGCTTCTTTTCTAAAAGGGAAAGACCATCAGTTGCAGGCGATTTTGAAAGACCATACCAAATTTGGGATGAGTGAAACGCACAAAATAAAGGTAGATCATGACGTTTTTTACCGAAGCGAATTTCAAGACATACCGGTTGTAAAGCAACTTTTGGACAAAGCGTATAAACAATTAGGTTCCTCAGGAGGAGGCAATCATTTCGTGGAATTTGGTGTAGTGAAATTAGACAACCCGCTTCCGGAATGGAAGTTGGAAGCTAAAGAATACTTAGCGGTTTTATCACATAGTGGTTCTCGTGGATTGGGTGCCAACATTGCAAAACATTATACGTATTTGGCAACAAAACAATGCCCTTTACCAAAAAATGTACAGCATTTAGCTTGGTTGGATTTGAATACACATGACGGACAAGAATATTGGTTGGCAATGAATTTAGCAGGCGATTATGCCAAAGCTTGTCATGAAGACATTCATCGTCGAATCTCTAAAGCGCTTGGAAAACGCATTGCAGTAACCATTGAAAACCATCACAATTTTGCTTGGAAAGAAATGGTTGACGGTAAAGAATGTATTGTGCATCGAAAAGGAGCCACGCCTGCTGGGAAGGGCCAATTGGGAATTATTCCCGGTTCAATGACTGCTCCCGGCTTTATCGTGATGGGTAAAGGAAATGAAGAAAGTATCAATTCGGCTTCACACGGAGCGGGACGATTGTTTTCGAGAGCGAAATGCAAAGCTTCTTTTACGCAAAGTCAAATCAAAAAGATTTTGACAGAACACGATGTGAAGTTGATTGGTGGAAATATTGATGAGGCGCCAATGGCTTATAAAGACATCAATAAAGTAATGAATTTACAAACTGAACTGGTGGATGTTTTAGGAACATTTACACCTAAAATTGTAAGAATGGACAAATAATTATGGACAAAATAATTCAAATAACCTCTGGAAGAGGACCTGCTGAATGTACTTGGGTAGTTGCTCAAGTACTTAAAAAAGTGTTGCAAGATGCGACAGCTTTTAATCTGAAAGCAACTGTTTTGCAACACGAAGCAGGTCAGGAGAATGGAACGGTAGAATCGGCGATTGTTTTGTTAGAAGGCAATCAAGTTGAAGTTTTTACAAGTTCTTGGGTAGGAACAATTCAATGGATTGGCAAAAGTGCGTTTCGGAAATTTCACAAACGTAAAAACTGGTTTATTGGTGTTTTTGAAATCGAAAAATCAAAAGAGAGAACGTTTTCTGAGAAGGAAATTCAATATCAAGCGATGCGAAGTTCTGGAGCAGGTGGACAACATGTGAACAAAGTAAGTTCAGCTATCAGAGCCACACATGTACCTACAGGTTTGAGTGTCGTGAGTATGGATTCGCGTTCACAACATCAGAATAAGAAACTAGCTACCGAACGTTTACTCGTAAAGTTGCAAGAAGAGTTGTTACAGCAAATCAAGAATCAATTCCAGTCGCAATGGACAAATCAGTTGCAGATTGAAAGAGGAAATCCTGTACGAACTTTTGAAGGTTCCGATTTTAAGAAACAAAAAGAAGTAAAGAAAATAAAAGCTGAACGACAGCAATTTAAAAAAGAACTAAAAGATGAAATCAATAGATAAATACTTATTTCAAGCCTTGGATAATTATCCGTATTCGTTGGAAGAAACAACGGAAGCTTTAGATTACGCCTTGTCTTACGATGCGAAAAACACAACCGCTTTGTGTTTGTATGCGCGAATAGAAGCAGAGCAATTGCAAAATTATGAAGCCGCCAAAACCTATTTTCAAGAAGCATTGGCGATTAATATAGATGCCGTAGCGGTGTATCCGTATTATTTGGACACCTTGCTTTTGAATGAAGATTACGAAGAAGCTGCCAAGTTAATTGACTTTGCCTTAACGATTAAAGGCATAAACAAAATGGCGATTTTATTAAAGAAAGTACAATTGTTAGAACGCCAACAAGATATTAAAGGCGCGATAAAATTAATTACAGCAGTAAAATTAGCTTCTTTTGCTAACGACATGTACGAAATTGACGAAGTAGCCAACAGGTTAAAAGCTAAAAAGGATTTGTTAAAGCCTAAGAAAAAATCGAAGAAAAAGGAATCGGAGAAAAAAGGCAAGAAGAAATAAGAAAACCAGCTTTAGGGCTGGTTTTTTTGTTTTTTAGAAAAATATGGTTTAATTATCTTACAATATTTATTCTTTTAGTTTTAATAATGAATTTCTATGATTAATTAAATTTTCTCTAATCTTTTTGAATTCATTTTCATCAAATTCAAAGTGATCATCACCGAATTGAGATTTTAAAACCTCAGTGCCATTTTCCAAAACAAGCACATGAGCATGAGCAAATTTATTTCGAATATCAATAACTTCGGTATTGTAATTTTTATTTAATTCTATAAATTCGGCAATATATTTATTTTTATCTAAATTCTTTTTTAATATTCCTCTAAGTAATTTCCATTTTTTTATTGCATCAAAAGATTTAAAAACAGCAGTGATTCCTTCTTCGTCATATATTTGTTTTAATTTTTGAGTTCTTTTTTCAGAGCTTTCAAAAATCTCAGTTTTTACAAATTTGTCGCAATCAAATTCATTGATAAAAGGAGATTGAATATAAGTCGATAAATGTTCTTCAATGAGTGCGTCTAATTCAGAAGTTTCACCAACAATTAATCCTCTCATAGAATTGATTTCTTCAATTTTTTTAATTGTTGTTTTGAAAACCTTTTCAAATTTATCTTCAAGTTCTTTTCTATCTGAATGGTAAACACCTTCAAATAGATGTTCTTTAATTGAATCAACAATTGATTGTTTGTCACTTGAATAAAAAATAATATCAGTAAAAATATCGCTATTACGGACATGGTCAATAATGCTGTCTCCATCTGCTGAATTTCTTAATTTAAAGTCAATTAGGAATATATCAAATTTTTTTAAACCAGAGGCAACTATTTGATTTATCACTCCTTCTAGATTTTTTTTTCTTTCAATAATTGGATTAAAACCGTAATCAATAATTGTTTCGCTAAATAATTCTGAAGTAGTTTTAAACCATGAGTCGTCATCTTCAACCCATAAAACGTAGTAATTTAATTTCATTTTTTGAAAGTAATTATTAATTCAAATCCATTTGAATAATTAGGATTATATTCAATTGTTGCGTTAAAGTCGTTCTCTAATATTCTTTTTACATGACTTAAACCAAGACCTGCGCCTTTTGTAGATGTTATTCCTTCCTCAAAAATTAGTTCTTTTGCAATCGAATTATCTAATTGTTTTCCTAAATCTTTAATAGATAAGATAAGATTTTCATTTACGATTTTAAAACTAAATATAACTTTTGAAGCACCTTTTTTCTTAGAATTATTCAAGATGTTATCTAAAACAACAGATAATTCTATTGGTTGAAATTCTTTTTCAAATATTAATTTATTGTCTAAAAACTCATATTTCATTTCCTTATGTAATGAACCATAAATGTTTTTTACATAATTTTCAATATAACCAACAACATTTTCTGTAGTTGATAATCTAGCTTCTAGAAATCCAGATTTAGTAGTAAATTTTGTTAGAGTATTTATTTTTTCATTTACTAAACTAATTTCTTGTATAAACTCTAGAAATTCATTTTTATCAATTGAACCTTTTTTGTCAATTTTCCTTTTTATAAGTTGGATTTTTTTTGAAATATCATCTGAATAAACACCAATAATATGGTTAGAGTCTCGTAAATCTTTATATGTAATTGTTTCAGAAGACCTTAATCGGTCTAGTTGTATTTTTCGATTTTCAGCTTTTTGTTCGGCTTCCTTACGTTTTATTTCTTCTTCTCGTCTTTTTAAATCATTTTCTTTAGCTTCAAACTCCGCTTTTTTCCTTTTTTCTTCTTCTTCTTTTTGCTTTTTTTCAGCTTCTTCTCTTTTCTGTTTTTCTATTTCAGCTTGCTCTTCAGCTTCAATACGTTTTTTTCTCTCATCATCCTCACGTTTTTCAGCCTCTTCTTTTTCTTTCAAAATCTTGTTAAAGCTTTCCTCAGTTAACTTTACTTGATTTAGCAACTCCCCATCGTTTGTTTTTTCTGCAATTTTTTCTAAGTCAGCAATAAATTTTGGTTGAACAACATCAAGTTTTTCATTTACAAGATTTACTAAATCTTTGTTGTATTCTATAATCTTGATATCTTTATCATCACTTAAAGTTTTAATAAGATTGACAAAATCAATTTTGCTTCCTAAATTATTTAAAGCGTCCTCATATGAATCTTTGTCTTTATCATTTGATAAATCTTCTCGATATTTTTCTGCAACTTTTACATCAAGAAAATAATTTCGTCTTTTAAAACCTTCTCCCCAAAGAACACCTACTACATATCTTTCTAGTCTTTTTAGCCCTTTTTCGAGAAAAATTTCAAATAATAATTTTTTACCAATTGTTTCTACAAGACCACCATCTCTACTCGATACTTCTTTGAATTCATTAGAATTTTCGGAAATTAAATCTACTTTACCAAATAAATCTCTTGTTCCTAAAAAGCGATTGTAACCTTGTTGCTTCCTATTGTCAATTTTCCAACTGTCATCACCAACATTTCCATAAGGTTGAACTCGAAAACCATTTTTAAAAAGAAAAACATTTCCATAATTAACAGGTTCAATATCCATCAATTTTCCAAAATTGATTTTGGCGCTAAAATTCAGAAAATAAAGATTTATTTCTAAATCATTTATGATTGTGTGATATGGATTAGGTTCTTCAATATGATAAATTAAAGCACCTCTGTCTATTACTTTTGTTGAAATTATACTTCCTTTTAATTTCACATCAATTTGAGTAGTTTTTAAATCGAGTACTTTTAAAATACTATTATCAATTACTCCATTGATTTTCAAATTATTTCTAGAATCATTATCAGTATTAATAAATTCTTTTGCTTCGATTTCTATTTTAAAACTATTTTCTTTAGAAAAGGGGTTAATCAGTTTTTCCAAAGATCTTCTTAATTCAATAAGTTTTCTTTCATCCCAAGATGAATTAAGGTTTTGAATTTTTAATATAGTACCATGGTTACTATTTTCAGGGAATACATTTTTATTATTTATTTCTTCGAAAGGTATTTTAATAGAACCAAAACTTTGTTGAGAATCTTTCTCAAATTCTTCCCAATCGACATTAACCTTAAATGTTTGATTTTTAGATATACTAGATGTAATAAGTTCTAATCTTTCTCCTAATCTATCACAAGAGAATCTACCCACGCCTTTAGCACCCGCATAAAATCTTCGTGATTTTAAATTGCTTAAATGAGAGTCTCTTTTTAAACCTTTATCTTCTGATCCGTCTTTTTTTGCAGAATAAGCAACAGCAAACCACTTATCTTTTAAATCATCTTTAGACATTCCTTTGCCATTATCAGCAATAATAATTTCATTTTGATTAAAAATGATTGAAACGTAGTCTGCATAAGCATCATACGAGTTTTTAACAAGCTCATAAATCGCGATAAAGTCATCAGTAATCAGATCCCTACCGATGATATTTTTCATTCCTGTTTTTATGTCAAAACTTAATAGGCCTTTATCCATTTATAGAAGTTGTTTTAAAACCAATCCGCTTTGTTCTCCAAAAAGAGGTGGAATTGCATTTCCTATTTGTGTATATCTCGGTACTTCTTGAGTTCTAAGTTTGCCGCCTGTAGTATATTTTCCTTGAAATTTATACCAATCTGGAAAAGATTGAATTCTAGCATATTCACGAACAGTAAGAATTCTTGCTTCTTGGTAGTGTATGTAATCGTCAGGTAAAGTAGTTATTGTTGGTGTTTTGTCTATAGCATTCAAAGGAATAACAGTTCTCTTTTTAATATTATACTTTTTTTGAATTTCAGCACTAATATTAAAATTTCTTCTTTCGACTGTTTCTTCAAGAATGTTTTTAAATCTTTCAATTATTAATTGAGAATGTTTTGGGAAACGATGACTATCCGCAATATCACTCATAACACCTTGACGCATTAATTTTTGATAATTGCCTTTTTGTTTACCGTAAATTCCAGATTGAAAATTTGGAGAATCTGGAGTTTCTTTTAATCCATTTTGTTTTAACAAATCCGAAATTGCATCTTGGAGATTTGTATTTGTATTTAATCCTTTTTCTTTTAGAAAATCAAATTTGTTGTTTTCTAAAGAATTGAAAAATGCTTCTGCTTTTTCTTGCGTAGCATTTTCTAAAGTTTTCTTAATTCCGACAAGAATAAAACGAGTTCTCTTTTGTGGGACTCCATAATCCCCAAAATTTACCAATTGACCTTTTACAAAATATCCAGCATCATTTAGTTTTTGAGTTACTTGTGAAGAATATGCAATTCCTTTTTCTTTATTTTTTTTAAATTCCATTGTGAAACCTTTTACATTTTCGAAGAAAATAATTTTTGGTTCTACAATTTTTACAAAATTTATATAGGAATTAATTAAGTCGTTCCTCAAATCATACTCATTTCGCTTTCCAGCCATTGAAAATCCCTGACAAGGTGGTCCTCCAGCAATCATTGCTACTTTGCCTTTTAATTTTTCGAGCTTATCTTTATAATGAAAAAGAACTTCATTTATTTCATGAGCGCCTTTTGGTAGCCATTTTGGCCAATCAAAATGATTTTTATTTTCTATTAAATTGTAATTAAGGGTTTTAAAAGCATCTGGACTTTTCTCAATAGCAAAAACTCCTTTCCATCCTGCTTGATGTAGGCCTAAGGATAATCCACCACATCCGGCAAATAAGTCTATGTAATTTAAATTTTTACTCATAAAAGGCTATAATACACAAAAATATAATAAAAGAGCTTGAAAAAGTTATGTTGAAAGATTTTTTTATAAAAAAAACGCCAACTTTTCAGTCAGTGTTTTATATAATGAGATTCCTCCTTCGTCGGAATGACAAGACGGAGAGTTTATTCAGCTATCAAAACCTCTAAAATGGTAATCGCCGCTTCACTAATTTTAGTTCCAGGACCAAAAACCGCTACTGCACCTGCATCAAACAAATATTGGTAATCTTGCGCTGGGATAACTCCACCCACAATCACCATAATGTCTTCGCGACCGTATTTTTTAAGTTCGGCAATTACTTGTGGTACCAGTGTTTTATGTCCGGCAGCTAATGAAGAAACACCTAAAATGTGTACGTCGTTTTCTACGGCTTGCTTTGCTGCTTCGGCAGGAGTTTGAAATAACGGACCAATGTCTACGTCGAAACCAACATCAGCATAACCAGTAGCTACGACTTTTGCCCCACGATCGTGTCCGTCTTGTCCCATTTTGGCAATCATAATACGGGGACGACGGCCGTCTTTCTTCGCGAATTCGTCGGCTAATTGTTTTGCTTTTTCAAAGCTTTCGTCATTTTTAATTTCTTTACTATACACGCCGCTAAAGGATCTAATTTGTGCTTTATATCGTCCAAAAACTTCTTCTAAAGCGTCGCTAATTTCACCCAGCGTCGCTCTGTTTCTGGCTGCTTCTACTGCTAAAGATAATAAATTTCCTTCACCTGTTTTTGCACTTTCGGTTAGTTTTGCCAAACACCCTTTTACCTTAACGGTATCGCGTGTAGCTTTAATATGATCTAAACGTTCTATTTGTTGCTTGCGCACCATTTGGTTATCGACATCCAAAATGTGTAATGGATCTTCTTTTTCCAAACGGTATTTGTTCACACCTACGATTATATCTTGTCCGCTGTCAATACGAGCTTGTTTTCTCGCAGCCGCTTCTTCGATACGCAATTTTGGAATTCCGGCTTCAATGGCTTTCGTCATACCACCTAATTCTTCTACTTCTTCGATTAAAGCCCATGCTTTTTCAGCAATTTCAGCAGTTAGACTTTCTACATAATAACTGCCAGCCCAAGGGTCGACGGTTTTAGTAATTTTAGTCTCTTCTTGTAAAAATATCTGAGTATTTCGAGCAATTCGAGCCGAGAAATCGGTAGGCAAAGCAATGGCTTCGTCTAAAGCGTTGGTGTGTAAGGATTGTGTTCCTCCAAAAGCCGCAGCAGCTGCTTCGATGGCAGTACGAGCTACGTTGTTGAAAGGGTCTTGTTCGGTTAAACTCCAACCTGAAGTTTGACAATGCGTACGCAAAGCCAATGATTTGTCGTCTGTTGGATTAAATTGTTTTAATAGTTTTGCCCAAAGCATACGGCCTGCACGCATTTTGGCAATTTCCATAAAGTGATTCATCCCAATCGCCCAGAAGAACGAAAGGCGAGGAGCGAACTCATCGATTTTCATTCCGGCAGCTAATCCGGTTCTGATGTATTCTAAACCGTCAGCAAGGGTGTAGGCCAATTCGATATCGGCTGTAGCACCAGCTTCCTGCATATGATAACCCGAAATAGAAATCGAGTTGAATTTTGGCATTTTTTTACTGGTATAATCAAATATATCAGCAATGATTTTCATCGAAGGTGTTGGCGGGTAAATGTAAGTGTTACGCACCATGAACTCTTTTAAAATATCATTTTGGATGGTTCCTGAAAGTAGTTCCGCTGCAACTCCCTGTTCTTCGGCAGCCACAATGTAAAAGGCCATAATAGGTAAAACGGCACCATTCATGGTCATGGAAACCGACATTTCATCCAATGGAATCTGATCGAATAACACTTTCATGTCTTCCACACTGTCGATAGCAACACCTGCTTTTCCAACATCACCGACCACACGTTCGTGGTCTGAATCGTAACCACGGTGAGTCGCTAAATCAAACGCTACCGAAAGTCCTTTTTGTCCGGCAGCTAAATTTCGACGGTAAAAAGCATTACTTTCTTCAGCGGTTGAAAATCCAGCGTACTGACGCACTGTCCAAGGACGACGAACGTACATCGTAGCATAAGGACCACGCAAATTAGGGGCAAAACCTGCTCCAAAATCCAGATGTTCCAACCCTTCTAAATCGGTTTTAGAATAGTTTTGTTTTACTTCGATTCCTTCAGCCGTCAAAAAACCGGTGTCTTTTTTCTCAGCGCTTTTGGTTTCTTGATTTTGTAACGTTATATGTTGAATATTTTTTCTCATTATTATTCTACAATTTTGTACATATAATGACGATGAATTAATGTCTTGTTTTTGTTATTAACCAACGTACTAGTTATAATGCTAGCTGTTCCACCAGCAAACAAAGAAAATGCTGAACCATTGCTAAAAGCTGCAGCAACCCCAGAACCGGCTACTAAACCTGCTCCAGTTCCTAGTAAAATGTTTTTAACTGTTCTACCTCCTTTAGGATAATATTTAATACTGCTGATGTTGTCCACTTTTACTTCGACACCGTTTACATTTACCGTTTGCATGTCGGTAACAGCGAATGTACCTACTAATTTTTGTCTGTTAGACGTAGTTAGTTTTACGCGTTGTCCGCCTTCAAAAAAGATTTGCTTTCCAGTTTCTTTGTGTGTTACTTCTAATCTTTTTACTTGAGAAAAAAGAGTCAGAGAAAATAATATGCTGAGGATTAATAGTAATTTTTTCATTTTAATGTTTTTATGGTTGTTTTTCGGTTTCTAGTCTTTCCTGTTCTAATTTTTCAGCCAATCGTTTTTCGATGATAGGCGTAATTAGGGTTTTTCTTGGTTTTATTTTTACAAATGGGAACAATTCTAAATCATGACCCATTTTGTCATTTTTGTTTGGATATTTATTGGTGCCTAGTAAAACTTCTTTTCCTGAATCAAACAAATCTTGTTCTTTGTGGGCACTTTCTTGAATTTTTTTCTGAATCGTCCCTTCTTTTAAAAGTTTGATTAAACCGCCATTAGCTTCAATTTCTTTAAATAAAATTAATGCTTTTTCGGCTAATTGAGAAGTAAGGCTTTCTATGTAATAGGTTCCGTCAGCAGGATTGTTTACAGCATCAAAATAACATTCGTTTTTTAATACCAGTAATTGGTTTCGTGCAATTCGGTCTCCAAATTCGTTGTCTTTATGGTAAATGGCGTCGTAAGGTAAATTGGCGACGGCGTTGGCTCCACCTAAAATAGCACTCATACATTCGGTTGTAGTTCGTAACATGTTGACATTGTAATCGTATAATGTTTTGTTACGTTTGGTTGGAGTTGCAATAATATGACAATCTATATTGTGGTTGTATTCTTGAGATAAAGTATTGAAAAGCACTCTAAGCGCGCGAAGTTTTGCAATTTCGAAGAAATAATTGGTGCCAACTGCTACTTCAATCGTTATGGGTTGGCTTAAAACCTGAATTTTGTTGAAATATTCATTAGCATGCGATAAAGCATACGCCAATTGCTGCACCATGTTTGCTCCTGCATTTTGATACAATGAAGCATTAATATTGATAAAACTTACATTTTTACAATCGGTTGCAATGGAGTTTAAAATTTCGAAATTGTCTTTTCCGTTGTCCAAAAACCAATTTCCGTCTGATGCCAATTGATTTATGGGGTCAATTAAGCAGTAAATAATGGTATTTTTTGCAGAGGCAATTTGGTTTACCGATTTGATGAATTCTGCCGAAAGAAACTTTAGATTTAAATATACTGGGATTTTATCTATTTCAATTTCGGAAAGTAATTTAGCGATATCAGTAGATTCATTTTCAATGGTAAAACGAACACTTTCGGCGCCACGAGCTATTGAATCGTTTGCTTTTTTGATGGATTTTTCAACATCAAAAACAAATATGTTTTGAACAATTTTGAAGTTTGTGGCTTCTGTTTTTACAGCAATAGCTTCGGTTACTTCGTCTAAATGGTAAAATGGCTTGACTTTGATTCCTTCAGGGCTTTCCCAAACGAGTGTTTCGTTATAATCGGCACCTTTCAGCTCAAATTGTATTTGTTGTTTCCATTGCTTTGATGTAACGGCATCGAAATCGTTGAATAAATTTTGTGACATTGTGTTAGTTCGTTATTCGTTGATTTGTTTCTTTTTCTTTAGATTCTGCTCAAAAGGGAGTATTTATTTTAAAATATTAATACTCTTATTAATTGTTCTGTCAGTATTAAAAATTTTTAAAATGTATGCACCTTCTGAAATATTTTCAAGTAAATCTATGTTTACATTATGATGTCCAATACTATAATTTTTATCTTCGATTAGAGTTTTTAACAATTTACCATTGATATCGTACAGTTGTATTGATAAAAGCTGATCATCATTTAAATCGAATGACAATTTAGAATTACTTGTAATTGGGTTGGGGTACAATTTACATTTTAAATGATCAGTATTATCAAATTCATTGTTTGATAAGATTGAATTTTCTAATCGAGCCAAAACATTTCCTCCTTTGGTACCACCCATTACAATTTTATTATCAGGTTGAATTAATAAAGTGCTAAAATAGTCATGTCCTGCGCCAAAATTAAATATAAAAAAACCATTGTTCCCAAAAGAATTTACAGTCGTACCATCAATATTATAGCATCCAACTCCAAAATCCCAGTCTGTTGCCAATCCAACACCATAACCAATTATTAGGTGATTATTCTTATCTAAAGCAATATCTTTTGCAAAACTGCCTATTGACCCACCAAAATCTTTCTTTAATATTCCATTTACTCCAAAAGTAGTATCAAGGGTTCCGTTGCTATGGTATTTTGCAATAACAGAGTTGTATTTAGTAGATTCAAAAATGCTACCTGTAACTATAAAATCATCATTACTTAATACGAGTACTTTATGGGTATATCCAATTCCGCCATATGATGAAAGGTTAGTTGAAACAAATCCGTTTACGCCGAAGGTTGAATCTTTACTGCCGTCAGTATTAAATTTTGTTAATCCAAAACCATCATAACGATCTCCTATTGCAATTATTTTTCCATCACTAAAAAAGGCTAAATCATTAGTCATCGATCCATTACCTGTAGCTGATCCTGAAACGCCAAAAGAGTTATCAACGGTTCCGTCAGGATTTAATCTAGCAATTGAAGCTGAATATGAATTATTGCCTATGTAGCCTCCTACATAGATTTTACCTACGTTGTCTATAAGTAAAGTTAATCCTGAGTCGTTTGTTGTTGGACGAGAAATTATTGCATGTCCAGAATTTCCAAAAGTGGTATCGAGACTTCCATTTGAATTAAAACGCGTAATTCTAATATTGCGTACGTTGTTTGCGTATGTTATGCTTCCTATAATCAGGAATTTTCCATCACTTTGTATTGCCAAGTCAAGTGCGGCAGAATTAACGTTTGTATCGGCTATACCATTTACTCCAAAAGTTGTATCAAGACTCCCGTCTGTGTTATATCTAGTTACATTGCTATATGCAGGACCTCCAAAAGAAGAATGATACCCATTAACAAGGATCTTGCCATCTGAATTCATAGCTATTTTAGTAAGTCCAGTTTGAATAGAACTATATGTTTTTCCGTCTACACCAAAGCTACTGTCAAGGGTAGGGTTTTGAGAATAAACCTGTATTGTGATTAAAAATATAAATAATAGACTTAATGTAATTATTTTTTTCAAGACGAGTAGTTGTTAATTTTTGTTTATTAATTATCTTTTTCTAAAGTATCTCCTTCGAATTCTATGATGTAAATATCTTCATTTTCGCGTTTCATATAATACTTTTCGCGAGCGTATTTTTCTATTTGATCCGGATTTTTTAGCTTTTTAATATGACTGATATCCTTTTTTATTTCCTCTTGGTAATAGGTTTTGTTGTCTTCGAGTTCGCTAATTTCGTTATTTAATACCCTGTGGTCTAGATAAGAATAGTTGTCTAGAAACAGCATCCAAATACAAAAAAATAGAGACACCAAAAAGTACTTGTTTCCCAAAAATTTGAGCCAAGGATGGTTTTCTATTATTTTTTGAAATGGGTTCTTCATGGTTAAATATTGGTTTTAGCCCTGATAGTAGTGGAAATCCTGTTAGTGTGAGATTGCTTCGCAAGCTCGCAATGACAGATTGCAACGGATAGCAGGAAATAGCTTCTAAAAATACTAAATATTTATGAAATACGCTGATTAATTACGGCGCGAACTACGTCGATGGCTACGGTATTGTATTTGTCGTTTGGAATGATGATGTCGGCAAATGCTTTAGTAGGTTCGATAAATTGTTCGTGCATGGGTTTTAGTGTCGTTTGGTAACGGTTTATCACTTCTTCCATGTCACGACCACGTTCGGCAATATCACGTTTTAGTCGGCGAATTAAGCGCTCGTCAGAATCGGCATGAACATATATTTTTACATCAAACAAGTCGCGAAGTTCCGGATTAGTTAGAATAAGAATTCCTTCAACAATCATTACTTTACGAGGATGTGTGTGTATGGTATCGTCTGTTCTGTTGTGAGTTATAAAAGAATATACGGGCTGGTCTACAGCTTTTCCGTCTTTTAAATCTTTTAAGTGTTGTACAAGCAATTCGAAATCGATGGCACGGGGATGATCAAAATTAATTCGTGATCTTTCTTCATAACTCAAGTCGTGGGTTTGCTTGTAGTATGAATCTTGAGAAATAATGCCTACTTCAGTTTCCGGCAATTCGTTCATGATTCTATGAACTACTGTTGTTTTTCCTGAACCTGTACCTCCTGCAATGCCTATAATTAACATAAATCGTGTTGTTTGTATGGGGGCAAAAATAGGAAATTATTTTAGAGATATTTTACAATTCCGATGGGAGATTAAAATTTTATAAGACCACACGACGGAATTACATAATTCTTTCTAAAAATTGTCTTTTAGTTAGCGATATTGAAGCTGTACTTTCATAAAAAGATATTCTTTAGGAATACTATGATTTATTTTTAAAAGTAAGTAAAAGAGCACAGCATGACCACCAAATCTTTTTAAACAGCTTAAAAATTGACAACGAAGTTTTCTGAATAATACCTGAATTATGTAAATCATACTTTTAATTGTGTAAAACATTATGTGGATAAGAGACTCACCTTTGATGAAAACCAATTAAAGAATATTTTTCTTGAAACTATACATTAAATATATGGTCAGCGCACGCTGCAAAATGGTGGTAAAAAGTGAACTCAAAAAAATGGGACTGCATTTTATCGTAGTCGATTTGGGTGAAGTGGAAATTATGGAAAACCTTTCAGTAGAAAGGTTAGAGCAGCTAAAAATAACACTTTCTGAATCTGGATTAGAACTCATGGATGACAAAAGAGCCATGCTGATTGAGAAAATTAAAAATATTATTATCGAAATGATTCATCATTCAGATGAAATGATAAAGGTAAATTTCTCAGACTACTTAAGTGAAAGACTGAATCACAATTATACCTATCTCGCCAATTTGTTTTCGGAAGTGCAGGGTACAACCATCGAGCAGTTTATTATTTTACACAAAATTGAGCGGATAAAAGAATTAATCATTTACGATGAACTCAACATCACAGAAATAGCTTGGAAAATGAATTACAGCAGTGTAGCTCATTTATCAAGTCAGTTTAAGAAAGTCACAGGACTTACACCATCGCATTTCAAACAATTGAAAGACAAAAGACGAGTTCCAATCGAAGAGGTTGGTAATCCAATTTCTATAAACTTATAATTATGTATACAACAGAAGCAAAAAATTGGAGTTATGCCAGAAGCTTGATTGAAGCCCATTTAAACCCCGTTATTATTATTAATACGGAGAATGAAATTACGGATATGAACCTCGTTTTTATCAATATTACAGGGAAAACTCGTGAGGAACTTTTGGGCACAAGCTGTTTGGATTATTTTACCAATTTAAAAAAAGTAAAGGAAGCCTGTAAAAGAATATTCAAAGATGGATTTATCAATGATTACGAACTAACCATAACAGATCATAAAGATAAAGATGTTTTATTTAACGGGTTTGTGTACAAAGACAAAGCTGAAAAAGTACTGGGCGCTTTTATCATTGCTAGAGACATAGGCAAGCAAAAAAAGATTGAAGATGAATTAAGAGAAGCTTCTAAAATTGCTGAAGAAGCAACTGAAATTGCCGAACAACTCACCAAAATAGCCGAAGAAGCTGTCAAATCAAAACAACAGTTTCTCTCCAATATGAGTCACGAAATCAGAACACCAATGAATGCGATTATTGGGTTCACGAAAGTAGTTTTGAAAACTGATTTAACTGCAAAACAAAAAGAATACCTAACCGCCATAAAAATGAGTGGTGACGCTCTTATTTTACTTATAAATGACATTTTAGATTTGGCAAAAGTAGATGCTGGTAAAATGATTTTCGAGGAAGCACCGTTCAAATTATCACTCTCTATTTCGGCGATGCTACATTTATTTGAAACCAAAATTCAAGAGAAAAATTTGACATTAATTACCGAATACGACAAAAACATTCCCGAAGTTTTGTTGGGAGATCCAGCACGTTTGCACCAAATTATTTTAAACTTGGTCAGTAATGCAGTAAAATTTACCAACAAAGGTAAAATTACAGTTAGTGTTCGTATGCTTTCAGAAGACGATAAAAACGTCACTATCAAATTCGCTATTATTGACACCGGAATTGGAATAGAAGAAGGGAAATTTGACAAAATATTTGAAAATTTCCAACAAGCCTATAACCTAACTTCAAGATTATACGGCGGAACCGGATTAGGTCTTGCCATCGTAAAACAATTGGTAGAAGCGCAAGGCGGTAGTATTCATGTGGAAAGTAAAATAGATGAAGGAGCTACCTTTAGCTTTGTTTTAAAATTTAAGAAGACGAATAAAGAAGCCGTTTTAGATGCTGAAATCATAGAATTGAGTACTGATATAGAAAATATAAGTGTATTAGTAGTGGAAGATATGGAACTTAATCAATTGCTGATGAAAACGCTATTAGATGATTTTGGTTTCGAATGTGATATCACAGCTAATGGAAAGTTAGCCGTAGAAAAACTGCAAACCAAAGAATATGATATTGTTCTGATGGATTTGCAAATGCCCGAAATGAACGGATTTGAAGCCACAAAATATATTAGAAATATATTGAAATTAGACATTCCAATCATTGCCTTGACTGCCGATGTAACCACCGTTGATGTAACTAAATGCAAAGCGGTTGGTATGAATGATTACATAGCAAAACCCATCGATGAACGATTATTATACAGCAAAATAGTAGGATTATTAAAAAAACCAGTGATAGTCATAGAACAAAAAATAATAGGAGATGTTGAAATTGAAAAAGTGAAACTCGTAGATATGAATTATCTCATCAAACTCACCAAATCGAATCCCACCTTAATGCGGGAAATGATTAACGCATATTTAGAACAAACACCGCCTTTAATTAAAACAATGAAACAGAGTTTGTTAGACAAAGATTGGCCGTCATTACAAGCGGCAATTCATAAAATGATTCCTTCGTTTAGCATTATGGGTATTGATCCGAGTATTGAACAAATCGCCAAAAAAATACATGATTACGCTTACACCATAGAAATATCAGAAGAGATAAGCAATATGATTTTAGAATTAGAAACTGTTTGCAATGGAGCATGTGAAGAATTGACACTTGAATTAAACAATATAAAAAACTAGATTGTGAAAAACGAAAATAAAATAAAACTCTTTTTGGTTGATGACGATGCTGTTTTTCTAAAATCATTAGAAATAGAATTTCTTCATCATGGCGATTTTGCAATTGAAACTTTTGCAACAGGAGAACTTTGTCTTAAAAAATTATCTCATAATCCAGATGTTATTATTCTCGATTATCATTTAGACGGAATCGACAAAAACGCGATAAATGGGATTGAAACATTAGATAAAATTAAAGCTTTCAATGCCGAAATTCCAGTGATTATGCTGTCATCTCAAGATAAAATTGAGGTAGCTGTAAGTTGTATGCACCACAAAGCCTTCGACTATGTAATAAAAAGCGAAACGGCTTTTGTTAGATTACAAAAGATCATCGATACCATTTTCCACTATCAAAAAATGGAAAAAGAACTCAATTGGTATATGTCTAAAATGTGATTTAATATTTTATAATAAATATGGTAACTTTGTTATAATCAGGTAATTACTAACTCAATTGCATGTAAATGATGCAACTCTTTTTTTTAATTTTGTAATGGTTTTTATTTAAAATTCATTCAATTTTATAGTTGCTATTTGGGTTGTTCAACCATATAATAAAAAATAAAATTATGACAACTACAGTATCTTCTGTTATCAAAAAACTGCTGCTCGTTATTCTTGTTTTTGCAGGATTATACTACTCAAAAGCTTTTTTAATGCCTCTTTTTATTAGCGGTGTTTTGGCTACACTTTTTCTGCCTTTTTGTAATTGGATGGAAGAAAAAAGACTACACAAAGGCTTTGCTGTATTTGTGTCTTTTTTAACCTTATTACTCATTATTTCAGGTTTTATAGCACTTCTCTCTTGGAAAGTTTCAGAACTAATGGACGATTTTGCCTTGATAAAACAAAAAATAGCAGAAGCTTATAGTCAGGTTCAAAACTATATTTTCAATCATTTAGACATCACAATTGCCGAGCAATCTAAAATCATTAAAGAGGAAAAACCATCCTACACGACTATCATGCAAATGATAGCTGGGTCGTTGGTTTATTTACTGGCCAACTTTATTTTAATGATGGTTTACTTTGTTTTTCTACTGTATTATCGTGATCATATTAAGAATTTTTTGCTCAAATTGGTCAGTATTTCTAAAAGAAAAGAAATGGAGAAAATCATTTACAGCACTTCAAAAATCTCACAACAGTATTTGGTTGGATTGTCAAAAATGATTGTCTGTCTGTGGATTATGTATGGCATTGGTTTTAGCTTCATTGGTGTAGAAAATGCTATCTTTTTTGCTGTTCTTTGTGGTTTGCTAGAAATAATCCCTTTTGTTGGAAATATTACAGGAACCATATTAACTATTTTAGTTACTGCTGTGAATGGTGCTAGTCTTCCAATGTTAGGTGGTATTGTGATGGTGTATGGTACTGTGCAATTTATTCAAGGTTGGATACTCGAACCATTAATTGTAGGGCCTCAAGTAAGAATTAATTCCTTATTTACCATTATAGTGTTGGTGCTTGGAGAGTTGCTTTGGGGCATTCCAGGAATTATTTTAGCTATTCCACTTACAGCAATGCTTAAAATTATTTGCGACCATATCGAACCGTTAAAACCGTATGGTTTTCTGATGGGTGAAATTCAAACTCAAAAAAATCAACCTGGTTTTATTGAAAAAATGAAAATCAAATTGTTGAATTTCAAAAAAAGCTAAATCAGGTTCAGGTATGATTTAATGAATAAACTTCAAAATAATTAGATGTTATCTTTCTAAAAACGTGTGAATTACACAACTCAATTTAATAATTGTGTAATGCTTTTTATTTGTAATTGAACCAATTTTATACCTCATAATCACACAACTTAAATTTGGTAAAATGGAAAATTCAAATAACAATATTGACACTAAAAAATCGATAAAAAAAGAGCCTGCTTTGTATAAAGAGGAAGCCAATTCTTTTATTAATGAACTTAAGAAGAATTATCATTTTGAAAAAATTCTCAACAAAGCGCTTCCTGAGATGATTGAAAGAGAGACTAGAGAAGAAATCATAGAGGGATTAAACAAGCACCTCATTTTTACAAGTGAGCATTTGGTAAGACTTAAAGAGTTTTTTTATTCTATTGGCGAAGTCGAAATCGTCAAAAAGCACGAAGCCATGTACGGCAAAGATAAATTAGAAGAAGAGCTGACAACCCCCTAACCATATAAAATAGAAATTTTGATTTTATATCTAAAAAATATTTTCGCTGATGTAGGCAATGTATCATTATTTACGGCTAGGTTTTTTAAAGAAATTTTTAGACCACCGTTTCAAATTAATGAATTCATTAGGCAATGTTATGCCGTTGGCTACAAGTCCTTGCCATTGGTTACCATTACCGGATTTATCATGGGTTTGGTACTTACCATTCAATCGCGACCAACTATGGCGAAGTTTGGTGCCGAATCCTGGATACCAAGTATGGTGTCATTGTCTTTAATAAGGGAAATTGCACCAGTAATAACTGCTTTAATTTGTGCCGGAAAAATAGCCTCTGGTATTGGTGCCGAATTGGGTTCGATGAAAGTGACCGAACAAATTGATGCCATGGAAGTTTCAGCCATAAATCCTTATAAATATTTAGTGGTTACCCGAATAATGGCAACCACATTGATGATACCTATTTTAGTGATTTTTGCCGATTTTGTTGGGATTTTTGGTGGTTACGTTGGGCTTAACATTCACAGTGAGATGACGATGTTTCGGTATTTTTCTGATGTATTCGAACATCTTGAATTTATCGATTTAATACCAGCCACTATAAAAACATTCTTCTTCGGATTTTTTATTGGAATGATAGGTTGTTATAAAGGATTTAATGCAGAAAATGGAACTGAAAGCGTTGGTAAAGCCGCAAATTCAGCGGTGGTAACAGCCTCACTTTCCATTTTCATTCTCGATATGTTGGCTGTTCAAATAACTGATCTTTTTTTCTAAAAAATTATGAAACCATCTGTTCCTGCTATAGAAATTAAAAATTTGTTTAAATCCTTTGGTGATAATGATGTTTTAAAAGGCATTGATATTACTGTAAATGAAGGGGATGAGTTGGTTATTCTTGGAAGATCAGGTTCTGGAAAATCAGTAACGATTAAATGTTTGGTGGGATTAGTAGATGCCGATAAAGGTCAAATAAAAATTTTTGGCACTGATATTACCAAGCTAAATAATGAAGAGTTAAATAAAATTAGAGTCAGAATTGGTTTTTTATTTCAAAATGGTGCCTTGTATGACTCGATGTCGGTGAGACAAAATTTAGCTTTTACACTCAAGCACCATGATAAAAATATAACAGATGAAGACGTTGAAAAACAAATTAATGAAGCACTAGAAAGTGTAGGATTAATAGAAGCGATTGACCTCATGCCATCTGAATTATCAGGTGGAATGAGAAAAAGAATTGGATTAGCACGAGCACTGATTATAAAACCTGAAATTATGTTGTATGATGAACCCACATCGGGTTTAGACACCATCACTTCAAGAGAGATCACTGAGCTGATGATGTCCATTCAAGAGAAAAGCAAAACAACATCCATCATTATAACCCATGATATGGCATCAGCTAAATTGGCCGGAAAAAGAATCATGATTTTAAAGGATGGTGTCATTGAAGCTGAAGGGAGTTACCAGGAATTAGAAAAAAGTTCAGACGAATGGGTTCGCTCTTTTTTTATTTAATATTAAAAACAAAGCCATGAAAAAGAATTATAGTTACATATGGAAATTAGGAATGTTCGTCATCATCGGGCTCGTCTTGTTTATGGTTTCGATTTACTTCATTGGAAAAAACAAAAATTTATTTGTTTCAACATTCCAACTACAATCTCATTTTAAAAATGTCAGCGGACTTAAAGTGGGGAATAATGTACGGTTTTCAGGAATTAATGTCGGTACTGTAAAGGATATCGAATTTGTTTCAGATTCCTCTGTTGTTGTTAGAATTGCTGTAAAAAAAGAAGTTCAAAAATTTATCAAAACCGATGCCATGGCCAGTATTGGTTCCGATGGGCTAATGGGTGACAAAGTACTCAGTATCTCACCAGGAACGGCTTCCAATAAGGTTGTAAAGGATAATGACAACATCGCTTCATCTACTGCTATTGAAATAGAAGACTTAATGAAAGGCGTGAAGGTCAGCATTGATAATGCCGGAATTATAACGGGTGAACTAGCTGAATTTACCTATAAAATGAATAACGGTACTGGAGCACTATCAAAATTAATGAACGATGAAGGTTTTGCCAATGATGTAGATGCAACTATGAGCAATATGAAAAAAGCTACCAAAGGGTTAAACGAAAATATGGAAGCTGCAAAACATAATTTTTTATTGAGAGGCTATTTCAACAAAAAAGAAAAGGAAAAAGAAGAGGCTAGAAAAGAAAAGGAAAAAGAAGAAGCTAAAAAAGAGAAAGAAGAGGCTAAAAAAACAGACTCAAAATAATTACTAATTAAAATACAAAATTATGAAAACACTAAAATTAATTATAGTTGGATTGTTCCTTTTACTTTCAAATTTGTCACAAGCACAAGTTGATGTAAGTATAAATATTGGATCACCACCACCATGGGGACCACCGGGACCTCCTGAAGTAGAATACTATTATTTACCAGATGTGGAGTCGTATTACGATGTTCGTTCGTCACAATTCATTTATTATAATGGAAGTGTCTGGATACGATCTAAACACCTTCCAAGTCGATATAGAAATTACGACTTATATAATGGTTATGTAGTAGTGCTAAACGATTATCACGGAAGAACACCTTATACTCATTTTAGCCACCATAAAGTAAAATATCACAAAGGACATAAAGGTGGTAAAGGTAAAAAACATTAAAAGACTATTGTTTTCAAAATATGGAAATCTTGAAACTTTTTCAAAATATTGTAAAACAATCAATTAAGTAGATTTTAAGTACTTTGAAGAGTACAAAAAATCATTATTAACATAAATCGAAATACAATGAAAAAATTAATTTTTATCCTGTCCTTCATCGCACTTGGAATTACTTTTAATTCTTGTAATGACGATGATGATTCTAGCCCATCTCCGGAGGCTAAGTATCCTTATAGCGTTCGTATGACTGATGCGCCTGGACCTTATGATGCAGTATATGTTGACTTAGTAGGTGTCGAAGTTACTGGAGACAACAATGAAACAGTATCACTAAACACGAGTGCTGGTATTTATAATCTTTTAGATTTAACCAATGGTGTAACCACACTTATTGCAACGAGTATAGAAGACGAAGCCCGTGTAAGTCAAATTAGACTGATATTGGGAACTAATAATTCTGTAGTAATTGGTGGTGTAACCTATCCTTTAAGTACACCAAGTGCTGATCAAACTGGACTTAAAATTCTAGTAAATCAAACATTTCAGGCCAATGTTGCAAATACTATTCTGATCGATTTTGATGCAAATCAATCGGTTGTCGCTTTAGGAAATGGTGACTACAAACTGAAACCAGTTTTAAGAACCATTGCCGCAACATCAACCGGAAGTATTAAAGGAAATATTACACCCGTTGGGACTATTGCAGCAGTAAGTGCAACTTCAGCTACTACAGGTATCATTTATTCGACTAACGTAGATGATATGGGTAATTTCCAAATTTTAGGTTTGCCACCAGGAACTTATTCAGTGACCATTACGCCACCATCTCCTTTATTGCCAGTAACGCAAACTAATGTGGTGGTCTTGGCGAATGCAGCAACTGATATAGGCTTGGTCGCTTTAGTTCCCTAAAATCTAGTTATTTGATGACCAGAATACATCTGAATCATATAACATATAGTAGAAGTTATATAACAAAATAAAGGCAAAAATGCCCCAACTTTGTTTAAGCAAAAACTACTATTTCGTTCTTAAACATTAAAAGAGATTGTCATAAAGTCCAATTAAACCGGAAAGGCTAAAAAATCGTGTAGATATATGTATTGTTATTCAAAATCAAAACTATATAGCTTGATGATTGCTTGGTCCAATTCAAATTAATATACTTTTTGTGACAATCTCTTTTTTAATTAAAAAAAGAGTCACAATTAAATAAAATGTCATGAAAACAGAAAAAGAGCTCAATAGCGATATTCTGGAAATTACCATGAAAATTAAAAATAAGTATCCAGAATTATTAAAGAATTTGAAAGAAGTTCCGGTTTCAATCCCAAACCCAGAACATCCGGAAGTAAATGCTGAAGCATTGAAGGAGTATTATGACTATTTAAAATCAATTTTTGAAAAATACGATGAAAATCACATTTAATATCATATTAAAAAACATAACAAAATGAAACTAATAAAAAAATTAGGCCTTTGGATGGATAATTCAATTGCCCACATCATAGAATTTGTTTTAGAACCTTTTGAAATAATTACAATCCAATCTGAACCAATAATTCCTGAAAAAAATATTGTCATAGGAGAAAAACGCATCCACAGTAAAGAACAGCAACAACAAAAAGGATATTATAAAAAATTAAGCGAGGTTATTTCACATTATGACGAAGTAATCCTTTTTGGACCAACAAATGCCAAATCTGAATTGTTTAATATTATCAAAGAAGACCATCGGTTTGCTAACATAAAAATTGAAGTAAAGCAAGCAGACAACATGACTTCAAACCAACAATTGGCTTTTGTTCGGGACTATTTTTCTTAGAAATATTGATAGAACATTTTTACAAAGTAAAATTTATAATTTATGAAAAAGATATATACCAACATAGAAATAGGTTTCGAAAAACTAACTGCAATGGCTACTGCAATATTGGGCAATTCCATCACATTTATCTTGGCATTCAGCTTGGTTTTATTTTGGTGGATTAATAGTTTTTTTACTGTAACCGATTTGCATCAAATTATTGGAGATATCATTTTCGGAATTACTTTTTTGAGTTTGTTTATTATTCAAAAATCATTCAATCGTTTCTCAGCTTTGCTGCATTTAAAAATAAACGAATTGGTAGCATCTCACGAGCCGGCAAACAATGTAGTAATTAATGCCAGTGAAATGACTGAACGCGAGATAAAAGTACTCTCTCAAGAATACATCGATACTGATGATACAATCATGGAAGAGGTGATTACCAATAATCAAAATGAAAATCAAATTTAAGGGTGAGGTGTGAATAATGCAACTCTAACATAAAATTGTGTAATGCATCTATAGCCGAATAAATTAACCTTTGTATAGTTAAGAAAATACTTTCTCAACTTAAAACTTTAAAAGATGAACACAACTGAATTAAAAGGAAAATGGGAAGAGCAAAAAGGGAAGTTAAAACAAAAATTCGCTCAATTAACCGAAGATGATTTATTGTTTATCGAAGGTAAAAAAGACGAAATGTTAGGTAAGCTTCAAATTAAATTAGGTAAAACTAAAGATGAGCTACACAAAATAATCGAAGCACTTTAGATTTTATTTTAAACCTAAAAATGAATCAAATAAACCAATCAAAATGAAAAACTCAATTAAAATTATAACGACCGTGTTGTTCATGGGATTTATACAAAATACAATCGCACAGGAAACGACAAGTACTTATGATGCCAAGTTTGGTATAAAGGGAGGAGTCAATTTCTCTAACATGTATACTGAAGATGTAGACGATGAAAACGTATTAACAGGATTTAATTTAGGTGTATTTGCTAAGTTGCCTATAACAAATTTTATAGCGATTCAACCCGAATTGTATTACACAACCAAAGGTTCTGAATTAACCTACAACAATTCGTTTGCACAAGGAACAGCAAAATTCAGAATGAATTATATTGAAGCACCACTTTTACTAGTCGTAAATCTGACTAAGAATTTCAATATACATGGTGGTGGATACGTAGCTTATCTAGTTGATGGTAAAGCAACAAATAATTCAGATAATAATCTTTTCGATTCAGAAGACGAATTGGATAATGATGATTTTAATAAAATTGATGCGGGGTTAGCAGCAGGTTTAGGTATCGATGTAGGAACCTTTAGTGTTGGCGCTCGTTACAATTACGGTCTAACAACTGTTGGGAAGGAAAAAAGTTACGGGGGAACAAATTACACGTTTCCTGATGGAAAAAACAGTGTGCTTAATTTATATGTAGCACTTTCATTTTAAATAAATTCACAATATAAAACAAATATTATGAGCAATTTACTTTATACAGTAGCAGTAATTCTAGTTGTCCTTTGGGCAATAGGGTTCTTTGCCTATAGCGCAGGAAGTATCATACACATTCTGTTGGTAATAGCCGTTATAGCAATATTATTAAGATTAATACAAGGAAGAAAAATTTTATAAATTATTAAAATAACTATATCATGGAATCATCAAGTAAAGTATTATTAGGTGTATTAGGCGGTGTGGCCGCTGGAGCAATTTTAGGAATTTTATTTGCACCTGATAAAGGAGTAAATACAAGAAAGAAACTAATTGATCAAGGAAAAGATTACAGTGATAATCTGAAAGGAAAATTAGAAGGCCTAAAAAAAGAGGTGACCGAAGGTTACAATAACTTATTGGCTGATGCCAAAGGTATGATAGCTAAAGAAGAAAAAAGAGAAGTTTAAATTTAGAAAACCTGTTTGATGCCTTTTAGGTATTAAACAGGTTTTTTAACTGTTAGTATACTATTTTAAAATTAAATCATGGAAAATAAAGCCTCAGAAGTAGAAAAACTGATTGAAAATGTAGAGACTTATGCCAAAACTTCTTTTGATTTGGGTAAATATAAAGCCATTTATATATCGGCCGATATTGTCTCGACTTTTGCAGCAAAATTAGCTATTGCAGCTACTATCATAATAGTCTCTTTATTGGTTAATATAGGACTTGCTTTATGGATTGGTCAAGAATTGGGAGAATCCTATTATGGCTTTTTTGTTATCGCAGGCTTTTACCTCATATTGACATTAATCTTATACGTTTTCCGCAAACAATGGATTAAAAAACCAGTGAGTAATTTTATTATTGGTAAAACACTAAAAGATGAACTAGCATGAAAACTATCGATAAAAAAGAAGTGCTAATGGAACGGATTGTTTTTTTAAGAAGCAAGCAAGCTCAAGAATTGCAGTTGCTTAAAGACCAATTTCAAGTTACTTATGAAAGTATAAAGCCATTAAATTTAATAAAAAGTACATTCCATGAAGTAACTTCTTCGCCAGACATTAGAAAGGATTTATTAAAAGGGGCAATCAATCTGGCAACAGGTTATTTGTCTAATAAAGTATTTCATAATTCTAGCAATAGCCCAGTAAAAAACATGTTAGGAAAAGCATTAAAATTTGTCATGCGAAAGTTTGTTGGAAATAAAATTGAAGACTCAAGCAAAGCAGAACAAAGAAACCTGCCTAGTCTCCACTCTAACTAATAACAAAAATCGAAATCAACATTTCGATTTTTTTATTGATACGGAACAATATACGGTTTCGAAAGCTCAAAATTCTGCAATCCAAAATCATATGTTTTAATGGCATTTGTTTTAAATAATCTGCCGGCATCGCTGGGAATATTAGGGTAGTATGAAAACGAAAACTGAAAAGAATGAAACACCAAGTAATCATTACTTATAATAACTCCAAGACCAATTTGCGAATACAGTTTGCTTCCTTTAAAATCAATATTTTCCTGACCTAACATTCCCATCGTAAAATTAAAAAACGGGTTAAATCGAAATCCTATAAGTCTCCAAGGAGAATATCCTTGCGTTTGGAATGTCAAAAGCATTTTTTTAGTTCCTAAAACCGAAGGACTATTAAAGCCTTCAATTCCAGCATCGCTATTAAATGAAAGGCGATCTGAATTGGTATTCAATCGATTGTTACCTATAATTAGTTCAGGCTTTACGAATTGTCTGAATTTCCAATTTCCTGTTTCAAACAAATTAGTAAAATAAACAGCACTGAAATTAATGGTGCTTTGTACTGTCTTTGATTTTTCAAAGAAAGTTCCATATTCAAGGTTTCCACTCAAGTAACCAAAGTCAAAGTACTTGCCTAACGAAAATCTCCCTCCCAAATAAAACTTATAATCATCATTTTTTCGTTTGAAACCACTAGTAATATTATAAACGAGTCCAGAAGGAATATCTTCTATAATGTCAAAATTAAAAATATACCGATCTTCTGTGTATTTTCTTGAAGAAACACCAATACCAATTAAATAGAGGTTCTCACTCGAGTAAATACCTAAACTATCTTGTATTTGTCCAGGCTTTTCGACATAATTCTTGTGAAAAAATCGGGCTGTGGTAATTAAATTACTAGCCCTATCATCTTCTGTATTCCCTTCAAAAATTCTGAAGGCATGACCACCCCAATAATCCTGCGAATTGTATTTGGAATTTTGTGTTTGTGCTACTTGATTAGTGTCAATTGTAGTAGATTTTGCAAATTGCTGATCCAGATATACTCCACCAGCCCACCTCGCATAGGTAGAGAAAAAGGGCCTTTCTACATTAAGGAATTTAGTATAATTTCCTTCTAAATTAATTTCATAACTTATTGAAGTTCTTATAAAAGTGTTTAAAATAGTAGGGATAGTATAACTCGTTCTATAGCCGTTTCGACTGCCTTCTAAACTATTGATATAAGTATTTGAAAATTCATGACCAAGCCCTATAAAGTTCTTTTCTCTTAAATAATAAGTAGACCTGGTTTTTGAAGTTGAAAAATCTGGAATCAAACTCCAAGAATCTAAAACGCGTATGGAAACATCAACTGAGTCTGAACTTTCAGACACCGGTTCTATACTGGTAAGCACTCGTCGGATATACCTTTGACTCCGAATTAGACGTTCAGATTCTTTTAGTAATAAGGAATCTAAGGGTTCATTTCGCTTAATTAAAAGCAGATTTTTAATGGCTAATCGTTTGGTTTTAGTATGCCATGAATTCCCAATTTTGTCAATAGACCGTTTTGGTTTTGCCGAAGTGTCCATTTCAGAAAAACCAAAAGGGTCTAGTGTTGTAATATTTATTTGTCGAATGATTTTACCTTCAAAATTCGAATACCCTTGTTTTTTTCTTTTTTGAAAAGAGTTCTTTCTAATTTTTTGTTTGGCAACAGGCTTAAAAACTAATTTATGTAAAAACTTGGTAAACTTCCTTTCTTTGGAGTATTTCTCAATATCGCGATACATTTTTGCAGTATCTTTTGGTTTAGGATTTACCTGAGCTGTTGATTGGAGATAACTAAAAATTATCAAAACGAATAATATGAATTTATGTTTTAAAAACATTATCTCTTTTTATTATCAAAATTACGATTAAATTACTTATTTTATTGATAATGTATGAATTATGGAACTTATATTCGTAATTCTGAAAGAAATTTTGGAGTAGTATTGAGTAAAATAAAAAAAGCTGTAAATCATTTGACTTACAGCTTTTTAATATGAATTGACAACTAAGTTATCGGGGTGGTCCCGCTTCTAAGCGGGACGGCCTTCGCGCCCTAACATGACGCTATAACCATACTATTATCATTTAAATTTATTGTAAAAAAAAAGTCGAACATTTCTGTTCGACTTTTTTGTCGGGGTGGCAGGATTCGAACCTGCGGCCTCCTGCTCCCAAAGCAGGCGCGATAACCGGGCT
>JASLID010000123.1 GCA_030153045.1 Flavobacterium sp. | reverse complement strand
CTTCGTCATTGGCAGGAACAGGAACCAGAATGGTTCAGGCTGATCTAGATGGTACGTTAACTCCATTAGCTGCAGGAACTGCTTCTCAGGTATTATTAGGAACCGGAGTTTGGGGAAGCGTACCGGGTAATGACTGGTCAACTTCAGGGAATTCAGGTACGGTTAGTGGTACTGATTTCATAGGAACAACAGACAATCAGGCGCTTGATTTGCGAACTAACAATATTGTAAGAGCACGATTTACTACAAAAGGTCAAATTGAAACTCTGAATACAGGAAATTCAGTTTTTATAGGAGAAAATGCAGGGGCAAATGACGACTTGATAACCAATCAGAATACATTTATTGGTTACAATTCGGGGAATGGCAATACTGCAGGAACCAATAACACTGCGATAGGTTATAATGCATTGCGTACTGCTACTACATCAAATAATAATACAGCTGTTGGAAGTGGTAGCCAGACGTTGTCAACCGGTACTTCAAATTCCAGTTTGGGTACAAGCGCAATGGCAGCGAATACTACCGGTTTCAATAATACCGCTGTTGGTGCATCTGCTATGGCCACCAATACTACAGGTGGATCGAATGCAGCTTTAGGGTCTGCAGCAATGCAATATAATGTTACAGGTAGTGCCAATACTGCCATTGGTTTTGCAGCGCTTAATTCAGCCAACAGTTCATTCAACACGGCTTTGGGCTACTTCGCATTGCAGACAAGTACGGGTACCACCAATACGGCTGTGGGAGGTTTTGCTATGAAAAGCAATACCACAGGGGCCAACAATACGGGTATTGGTTATAATGTGTTAGGGAGCAATACGACCGGAATCAGGAATATTGCACTTGGTGAAAATGCACTTGGCTTGAACTCTACCGGAAGCAGTAACGTTGGTATTGGTTATCAGGCAGGTTACAGTTCGCTTGGCGGAGGGAATGTCTTCCTAGGGTACCAGGCTGGGTATTCTGAAGCAGGAGCCAATAAATTATATATTGACAATAGCAACACCGCCAATCCATTGGTTTACGGTGATTTTAGTACCGATTTGCTTCGTGTAAACGGAACCCTGAACGTAAACAACGCATACAGTTTTCCAACCACCGACGGAGCCGCAGGAAACGTTTTAACTACGAATGGTGCCGGTACAGTGACATGGGCTGCGCCAGTTGATTCAAATGCGTGGTCCAAAACCGGAAATTCCGGAACTACTGCGGGAACCAACTTCATAGGTACAACGAATGCGGTTGATTTCGTCTTTAAAACAAATAACACTGAACGAATGAGAGTGCTTTCTGCAGGGAATGTAGGTATCGGTACAGCAAGTCCGGCAGCGCCTCTTGACGTAAACGGATCGGCAATGTTGAGCAGTTCAGGAGCCAATTCTGACTTACAGTTTAACACAGTCAGCCGTTCCACTATTTATCCAAATGGTGCAAACACTCCTGCAAACCTGGCTATTCAGCTTAGAAGTAAAGGAACGGGCACTTTGGAATTAAACTCTGATAATAACGGTAATGTACAAATGGTAACCGGTGGAGGGAATGTTGGAATCGGAACTGCTACACCTACTCAGGCCAAGATGGTTGTGAATGGCACGCAAAACAATACGCTTTCATACGGTTTCCTTAATTCAGCAGGTTCAATAGGAACTGTAGCCGGAGGAACAGCAGGATTTTCTATTTATGCTTCTGGAAGGATTGCAGCGACAGAATTCAATGCCTTTTCAGATGAAAGAATCAAGAACATCAAAGGGATTTCAAACAGTAGTAAAGACCTTGAAACGTTGAATAAAATTCAAATTACCAATTATACTTTCAAAGATTCTATAGCGAAAGGGAAAGAAGAGATTAAAAAAGTGATTGCCCAGCAAGTAAAGAAGGTTTATCCACAGGCGGTTTCTACAATTACTGATGTTGTGCCGGATATTTATACAATTGCCAAAATCAAAGACGGCAGAGTAATTCTGAAAAACACGTTGCAAAAAGGAGATCGCGTTCGTTTGGTGTTTGAAAACAGAACAGAAGTTGTTGATGTAATGCAGGCAGATGAATATGGTTTCAATGTTTCAGTGAAAGATGAAGGAAAAGTATTTGTATTCGGACGTGAAGTGAATGATTTCCATACGGTAGATTATGAGGCACTTTCAACATTAAATATTTCAGCTACACAGGAACTTGTCAAAATTATCAATCAACAAGAAGCTCAGATTCGTGGACTTAAAGCTGATAATGAAAACATAAATAAAAGATTGTCACAAACCGAAGCGGATATTAATCAGATAAAAAGTATTTTCAATAGTACGGTAAGCAGTAATTCAAAATAAGGAATGCTGGAAAATAAATTTAAAAAACGCTGTAGACTTTGGTTTAACAGCGTTTTTTTTTGCAGTGAAACGAATAGTAAAACAAAAAAATCATGAAGTTTATAAGTTCTTGTTTTACGTTTTGACAGAAATGTCTATTTTTGCGCATGCAACACAACGTCCTTATTTTAGATTTCGGGTCACAATACACACAATTGATTGCCCGCAGAGTTCGCGAATTAAATATCTTCTGCGAAATCTTTCCTTTCGATAAAATCCCTGAAGATTTATCTAGTTACAAAGCCGTTATTCTTGGTGGAAGCCCTTTTTCAGTTCGTTCTGAAGATGCTTTACATCCAGATTTGACACAAATTCGTGGTAAATTGCCATTATTGGCAGTTTGTTACGGAGCGCAATACCTTTCTCATTTTTCGGGCGGAGAAGTTGCTGCTTCAAACACTCGTGAATACGGCCGTGCAAATCTGACTTACATTAAAGAAAGCGAAACTTTCTTTGAAAATGTAAATTTGAATTCACAAGTATGGATGTCACATAGTGATTCTATTAAAGAATTACCAACAAATGGTGTCCGAATTGCCAGCACAAATGATGTAGCAAATGCGGCGTATAAAATTGAAGGGGAAACAACTTACGCTATTCAATTCCATCCAGAGGTATACCATTCAACCGATGGGAAACAAATGCTGGAAAACTTCTTGGTAAAAATTGCCGAAGTCCCTCAAAATTTCACCCCAAATGCTTTCGTAGAAGAAATCGTTGCTGAAATGAAGGAAAAAATCGGAAACGACAAAGTTGTTTTAGGTCTTTCAGGAGGTGTCGATTCAACAGTAGCGGCGGTTTTATTACACAAAGCGATTGGTAAAAATTTATACTGTATTTTCGTGAATAACGGTTTACTTCGTAAAAATGAATTTCAAAGTGTTTTAGATCAATATGAAGGAATGGGGCTAAACGTAAAAGGAGTGGATGCTTCTCAACGTTTTTATGATGCCTTAGCCGGAGTTTCTGATCCGGAATTAAAAAGAAAAGCAATTGGTAATGCTTTTATCGAAGTTTTCGATGATGAATCGCATAAAATTGAAGATGTTACCTGGTTAGCACAAGGAACAATATATCCTGACGTAATCGAATCGGTTTCGGTAAAAGGGCCATCAGCAACTATCAAATCACACCATAATGTAGGTGGTTTGCCGGATTATATGAAATTGAAAATAGTTGAACCTTTGCGTATGCTTTTCAAAGACGAAGTGCGTAGAGTAGGAGCAACTTTAGGAATTGATCCAGAATTATTAGGGAGACATCCTTTTCCAGGACCTGGACTATCCATTAGAATTTTAGGAGATATTACCTTAGAAAAAGTACAAATTTTGCAAGATGTAGATAAAGTTTTTATCGACGGATTGAAATCTTGGGGATTGTACGACAAAGTTTGGCAGGCTGGAGCGATTTTACTTCCGGTAAATAGTGTTGGAGTAATGGGCGATGAACGTACTTACGAAAAAGTAGTTGCCTTAAGAGCGGTTGAATCTACCGATGGTATGACGGCAGACTGGGTACATTTGCCTTACGATTTCTTGATGAAAGTGTCTAATGACATTATCAATAAAGTAAAAGGTGTGAATAGAGTCGTTTACGACATCAGTTCAAAGCCGCCAGCGACTATTGAATGGGAATAAAATAAATTATAATAAAATGTTAAATAAGTCGTTACAATAGATAAATTTGTGGCGACTTATTTTTTTAGCAAATAATAAGTTAGCAACAGTAAAACCAACCAAAAACAAACAAAACTACTACTTAAGTCTATGAAAAAATTAGTAATCCTACTTTTGGGTGTGACAAACTTTGCGTTTGCTCAGCAAGAAAGATCGTTTAAACACATTGTTAATCAAGGTGAAACTATTGCTCAAATTGCTAAAAAATACAACATTTCGGAAAGAGAGATTTTAGCATTAAATCCTGGTGCCGAAAATGGACTACAAGAAAATACTTCACTAGTTATCCCAAATCAACAATCCATTTCTTATTTATTAAAAAAGAATAATGTTGCAGCTGTAACCTATACAAAGCATCAAGTAACTGCCAAAGAGACTTTATTTGGCATTGCTAAACAAAACAATATTTCGGTTGAAGCATTAGAAAAAGCGAATATAGAAACGTTAGCTAACGGATTAAAAGAAGGGCAAATTCTTCAAATTCCATCAGAAAAAGCCAATGCAAATTCTTCTGTTAAAGAAGTAAATCTTTCAGGAAATTTCCACGAAGTACAATCTAAAGAAACCTTATTCAGCATTGCCAGATTGTACAATGTTTCAGTGAAAGATTTAGATGAACTGAATACAGATTTATTAAAAGAAGGTTTAAAAATTGGCCAAAAAATTGCTATTCCAAACAAGAAAAAAACAATCAGCGGCTCAGCCCGAATAATAAATACAGAAACTCAATTTCATACTGTATTACCTAAAGAAACGAAATATTCGATTTCAAAAAAATATGGCATAACTATTGAACAATTAGAAATGCAGAATCCAGAAATCATTAATGGTTTGGTTGAAGGAAATAAGTTAGCTATCAATACTTCAAAAATTAATGCTAAAAATGAAAACGAAGAATTAATGATTGCTCTTGCTGAAAAACAAGCTGCCATTGAAAAATCGAAAACACAAAAAGCTAAAATTGAAGATTTAGAAGACAGGTTGACAGTTCAAAAAGAGTTGAACAAAAAAATGATTACACTGAACAAGCTTAACATCAACTTGAACGCAATTGATGAAACAAAAACAGGTTCTGTCGAAAAAATAAGATTAATTTTGGACGCGAATAAGAAAATTCAAGAGGTCTTGATTGGAAAATTAGATTCGTTGGCAGTAGTTATGGAAAACGATCTGGTTGATATTAAAAACAAAGATATTGAAACCATCGAAGAGTCTAAAAAACTAGAAAAAGAATCATACAAGAATATCAGTGAAACAAATAAATTACTCACACAATTAAAACAAGATTTAGCTGAAAATCGCAAGATATTTTCCGGCGCTATGATGAAGGTACAACGATTGACCGTTCAGGAAAATCAGGAGTACAAGAAAAAAGTAAGAGAAAATTTATCCAATAAAGATTTGGCTTCAATTGATGAAATCAATAAGTTGAATGAAGGTCAATTGGCAAACGAAGAAAAAAACAAAGTGGTTTTAACCAAAATTGAAACTATCGATGCCGAAAAGAAAAACGAGTTAAAAAAGAAAATATCAAAAGCTACGTTTTATAGTTCAGAAGCACGTGAATATGATGATAAATTAGCGATGGTTAAGTTGCAACGTTATCAAAATAATGTAACTAATAATGGAAAAGATGTTGCTTCTTCTGAAGAAAAATTAGAATCAACTGAAATCAGAAAGAAATTAAACGAAGTTATTGTCGATACCAGCAAACCTACGAATATTGAAGTCATTCGAAATTTAAAAGAATTGGAAGACGGTTATTATTTAGTTACTAAAGTATTCTCTGATGCAAAAGAAAGAGATGAATATGCGTTAAAATTAACCGATGCTGGAGAAACGAAAGCAAGCTTTTTTTACAACATAAACAACTTTATGTATTATGTTTATTCTAAAAAGTTTACAATGGCAGATGAAGCCATTTATGAATATAATTTAAAATTAAATAAGCCATTATTTGAAGGTGTTTTTATTGTTCAAATTCAAAAGGAACAATAAATTGGGTTTCAAAATAGTTAAACTCTTTAAAGAAGTAAAATGAAAAATGTATTGGTGTGGATGATTTTTTTGGGTTTTCAAATGTCTTTTGCTCAAAATTCGAACGTAATTAAGCACAAGGTTGAAAAAGGTCAAACAATTACCCAGATTGCAAAAAAATATAATGTTACACCGTTAGATATTTATAGGTTAAACCCAGATGCTCAAGCGGGTGTTTCGGAAAATACACTATTGTTAATTCCGAACAAATCAAATGTTGAGGTGAAGAAAAAGGTAGCACCTTCTTCTGTTGCAATAAAGAAGCATGAAGTTTTACCTAAAGAAACCCTGTATAGTTTGTCAAAATTATACAATGTTACGATTGAAGATATTGAAAAAGCAAACGTTTCGGAGCTTAAAGAAGGAATGAAAATAGGTCTAGTACTCAATATTCCTGTTGCAAAAGGATATGTAAAACCGCAAGAAGCCAAACCAAATAACATTTCAGCCTTTCACGAAGTTAAAGCGCAGGAAACCAAATACGGAATAGCCAAACAGTATGATATTACCATTGAGCAATTAGAAAAACTAAATCCTGAAATTGCAAACAAAGAATTGCCTCTAGGTTATAAACTTCAAATAAAAGGAGAAAGAGCAAAAGCAGTTTTACCAGTTGTTGAGGTGCCTAAAAAAGCATCAACCAATGATTATGTCGTAAAAGAAAAAGAAACATTATACAGTTTATCCAATCAGTTTGATGTTACGCAAGAAGAGTTAATTGCATTAAATCCTGAATTAAAAAATGGAATTCAAGAAGGAGCAACCATTAAAGTCCCGGTTAAAATTGTAAAACCAGTTATAAAAAATCAGTATGTTGATTTATCAAAAACGGTGAAGCAAAACGGCAGAAAAAAATTAGCATTATTACTACCATTTAATTTGGTAAAGCAGGATCAGGATACCGTCAATTCTACAAAGACGCGTTTAAAGAAAGATAAATTCTTAAACATGACCCTCGATTTTTATGCAGGAGCATTAGTAGCCATAGATTCGGTAAATAAAATGAAGCTTAAAGTTGATGTAACTATTTTAGATTCTAATGAAACCAGTACCAAGTCTAATGTTGCCAATTTAATTCAAGAAAATAATTTAAAAACTTTTGATGCGATTATTGGTCCTTTTTATCAAAATAACACCGAAAAAACTGCCGAGTTAGTTGGTAATATTCCAGTTATTTCGCCATTGTCTAAAGATTATGATAAAAAATACAGCAATTTAATCCAAGCCACACCAACTTCAGATGATGTGAAGAATGCCATGTTCGATTTTATGCGTGAAAAAGGCGGAAATATTTTAGCAGTTATAGACCCTAAAAAAGGATCAATAAAACAATTTATTAGCGAAAATCATAAAGATGCTCAATTTGTAAATTTCAATGAGAATCAAGGTTTAGATGTAGCTCATTTAAAATCGCTTTTAGTAAAAGACAAAATTAATTTTGTCATTATGGAAACTGAAAAAACAAACTTAATATTAAACACCACAAGTGCATTAGTAAGTTCTCTAGCCGAATATCAAATTCGACTAGTTATTTTATCAGAAAACGAAGCTTTAGATTATGAGGAAATTCCAATGACCCGATTAACAAAGCTTAAAATGCATTATCCATCTACTCAAAAAGTAAATAATACTCCCGAAGCCAATGCTTTTGAAGTTCTTTTTAAAAGAAAAAATAAAGTATTACCTAATCAATTTGCGACTCGCGGATTCGATGTTACATTTGATGTTTTGATGCGATTAAATCAAGAGAAATCAATTTTAGAAACATGTAACGATTCGGCTACAGAACAAATAGAAAGTAAATTCAATTATGTTCAAATTCCCGAAGGAGGCTACGTCAATAAAGGCGTTTATATTTTATATTACGATACCGATTTAACAGTAAAAGAAGCAAAATAATGGCAACATCAAATATTACATATGTAGGTGATTTAAGAACAGTTTGTATTCATCTACAATCAGGCACAGAAATTTTAACAGACGCTCCGACTGATAACCACGGTAAAGGAGAAGCTTTTTCACCAACGGACTTGGTAGCAACAGCACTAGGGAGTTGTATGGTGTCTATCATGGCAATAAAATCTAAAGAATTGGAAGTTGATCTAAAGGACTCTACTGTCTCGATAACTAAAATTATGCAGGCTGAGCCTAGAAAAATAGCAAAAGTTATAGTGGCACTTGATATGAGTATTTCTACATCCGATAAAAACAAAACAATTTTAGAAAGAGTAGCGATGAATTGCCCAGTGCTATTGAGCATGAATCCAGATATCGATAAAGAAATTACATTTAATTGGAAGTAAGATTTTTATGAAAAAATATTTTTTAAGTCTACTCCTTGTTTTGCAATTGACCGATGGTTTTTCTCAAGAAAAGGAAGAGGACTTTGTAATTGAATATAACAGAGTTTTAGAAAATCTTAGTTCTGAGAATTGGGATGAAGCTAATAAGTTATCTACTTTACTATTAAATAAAATTGAGAGTGATAAGTTGTTGGATAAAGAAAAAAGTGTTTTAAGATACATTGTAATTTATTCAAATGCGGGATTACTAAATGAAAAAAAAATATCAAAAGACGAAGCTTTAAAAAGAGTAAAAGGCTTTAAAGAAACATATATATCAATGCCAGCTCATCCAGTTATTAAAAATTGCTATGTTAATTGCACTCACCTTGCAACTGAACAAAAAAACACTTTGTTCTCAGGCGTGAATAATGCAGCAGGAACCCAGGTTTTTTCTTTTGAATATACAAAGATGAAAGAAAAAATTGATGCTGATTCAATTAAATTGCTTGAAGGTAAAAATGTAGCTTTATATGGAAAACTGACTGAAATTAGTGTTGAAGGTAATTTTTTACCACGATATAAATTAAAGGTTGAAGAAGGAGAAATGTCAATTGTAGAAGAATAATTTTGAAATCACAACAAGAAATACTCGTCAAACTCGCACATACCAAAATGCCCTTCGGAAAATACGAAGGGTATTTTTTAATAGATATCCCGGAATATTATATCGTTTGGTACGCTAACAAAGGTTTTCCCAAAGGAGAATTAGGGGAACAGCTCAAATTAGTTCATGAACTCAAGCTAAATGGCCTCGAAGAATTAATAAGAAACATTCGGAGAAATTTCCCAAAGCGCTAAACATTTATTAACGAATAATTGTCAATTATCAATTGGAAACTATCAATTAATAATTGTACTTTTGCGCGGTTTTAAACAACAATACAACTACAACAATACAGCACAATGAATCAAACAAAGTATATTTTTGTTACTGGTGGCGTAACTTCTTCATTAGGAAAAGGTATTATAGCAGCTTCTTTAGCAAAATTATTGCAGGCAAGAGGCTATCGAACGACAATTCAAAAATTTGATCCTTACATCAACGTAGATCCAGGAACATTAAATCCTTACGAACACGGAGAATGTTATGTGACAGATGATGGAGCTGAAACCGATTTGGATTTAGGTCACTATGAAAGATTTTTGAACGTTCCTACTTCACAAGCTAATAACGTGACTACAGGAAGAGTCTATCTTTCGGTAATTGAAAAGGAGCGCCGTGGAGAATTTTTAGGAAAAACAGTTCAGGTGGTTCCTCATATCACAAACGAAATCAAGGAGCGCATGCAGTTGCTTGGTAATTCAGGTGATTATGATATTGTAATTACAGAAATAGGAGGTACGGTTGGTGATATAGAATCGTTACCGTATATTGAATCAGTTCGTCAATTGGTTTGGGAATTGGGTGAAAACAACGGAATTGTTATTCATTTAACATTAGTGCCGTTTTTGGCTGCTGCTGGAGAATTAAAAACAAAACCAACGCAACACTCAGTAAAAACTTTAATGGAAAGCGGAATCAAAGCTGATATTTTGGTTTGTAGAACTGAACACGAATTGTCAGACGAGCTAAGACAAAAATTAGCCTTGTTCTGTAACGTAAAACGTGAAGCTGTAATACAATCTATTGATGCTTCAACTATTTATGATGTTCCTAATTTAATGTTGGAAGAAGGATTAGATAGAGTAGCATTGAAAAAATTAGATTTGCCTGAAAAAGCAACTCCCGATTTAAAACAATGGAATGAGTTCTTGCACAAATTGAAAAACCCTAAACACGAAGTAAACATCGGTTTGGTTGGAAAATATGTCGAATTGCAAGATTCATATAAATCTATTTTAGAAGCATTTATTCACGCTGGTGCCACAAACGAGACAAAAGTAAATGTTATTAGTATCCACTCAGAATATTTAGATGCCAAAACGGCAGAAGAACAACTGAAAGGGTTGGATGGCATACTTGTTGCCCCAGGATTTGGAGGTCGCGGAATTGAAGGTAAAATTGATACCGTTCGTTATGCAAGAGAAAATAACGTTCCGTTCTTCGGAATTTGTTTGGGAATGCAAATGGCAGTTATTGAGTATTCAAGAAATATTTTAGGTCTTGAAGATGCCAATTCAACTGAAATGAACGAAAGTACTTCTCATCCGGTAATTAACTTGATGGAAGAACAAAAAACGATTACAGATAAAGGCGGAACCATGCGTTTAGGTGCTTGGAAATGTGAGTTAAAAGAAAATACATTGGCACATAAAATTTATGGTAAAACCAATATTTTAGAGCGTCACCGTCATCGTTATGAGTTTAATGAAGCGTATTTAGAAGCATTAGAAAAATCAGGATTAAAAGCTTCAGGAATCAACCCAGATACTGGTTTGGTTGAAGTGATTGAATTGGAAAATCATCCGTTTTTTATAGGTGTTCAATACCATCCGGAATACAAAAGTACGGTTGCCAACCCGCATCCTATTTTTGTAAAATTTGTGGAAGCTGCTGTAAAGCATAAAAATAAATAAACAGTAAATTTTTTATTTTGGTAACAAAATAAGAAAATATAGACTAATCAAAGCTCATTGCTTTAAGCCTAATGCTTAAAGCAAAAATTTAAAAATGAAAAAGAAGAAATTTGACCTCAATTCAATTATTGGTTTTGCATTAATTTTTGGTATCATGATGTGGATTATGTATCAAAATCAACCTACACAGGCGGAAATTGATGCTAAAAAAGCAAATTCAGCACAAGTTGAAAAAGCAAAAAAAGCGGAAGTTTCAACACCAGTTGCCCCAGTTGCAGGAAATACGACGGCTACTGATTCTGTTCAAGTGGCTAAATTGCAGTCTACTTTAGGAAGTTTTGCTTATTCTGCTACATTGCCATCTGCAAAAGCTGAATTTACTACGATTGAAAATGAATTGATTACGCTTAAAATTGCTAATAAAGGTGGATATATCGCTGAGGCAACTTTAAAAAACTTCAAATCGATTGATAAAAACGGAAAATTAGTCCAGTTAATTAAAGATAACAATGCCAATTTAAACATTGCATTACAAACCAAAGACAATCGCGTTTTAAATACCAAAGATTTGTTTTTTGAGCCAACTTTATCAAAAGTAGGAGAAAATCAAGTGCTTTCGATGAAATTAAAAGCGGGTGAAAATCAGTTTTTAGAATACAAATACGTCTTAAAACCTAACGAATATATGTTAGATTTTGATGTGCATTCACAAGGATTAGCATCGGTTTTAAATACTTCTAAACCAGCTGATTTAGAATGGAGTTTGAAAGGATATCGTAATGAGAAAAGTGTTTCTTACGAAAATACACTGACTGACTTAGTGTATGAATATGAGGAAGGTAAAGACGATTGTTTAGGACAATCTGACAACGAAGAAACAGTTGAAAACATGACTTATGTTGCTTACAAACAACATTTTTTCACTTCAATTTTATTGACGAAAACACCTTTTAAATCTTCAAAATTAGAATCATTAAATCTGGTTAAAGATGCTAAGATAGATACGGTTTTTACCAAAAACTTCAAAGCAACTATGCCGTTAGCTTATACTAATGGAGAAGTTGATTATAAAATGAATTGGTATTACGGACCATCAGATTATAAACTATTAAATGGTTACGAAAGAAACCTAGATGAAATTATATCATTCGGTTGGGGAATTTTTGGTTGGATTAATAAATTCATTTTTGTACCATTATTTGGATTCTTGGGTTCATTTTTATCATACGGAATTGCTATTGTCGTTTTCACGATAATCATCAAATTGGCCATGTCACCTATTACGTATAAATCTTTCTTGTCTCAGGCAAAAATGAAAGTATTGCGTCCGGAAATTAACGAATTGAACGAAAAATTCGCTAAGGATCCAATGAAGAAACAACAGGAAACAATGAAGTTGTACAACAAAGCTGGGGTAAATCCTATGGCGGGTTGTATTCCGGCATTAATTCAAATGCCTTTCTTGTTTGCCTCGTTTAGATATTTCCCATCAGCGATCGAGTTAAGACAAAAAGGATTCTTATGGGCTGACGATTTATCTTCTTACGATTCAATTTTTAAACTACCATTCAATATTCCTTTGTATGGAGATCACGTTAGTTTGTTCCCAATCTTGGCATCTATTGCGATTTTCTTTTATATGAAATATACAACAGGAGATCAGCAAATGGCTGCGCCTCAACAAGAAGGAATGCCGGATATGGGTAAAATCATGAAAATGATGATTTACATATCTCCAGTGATGATGCTTATTTTCTTCAATAATTACGGTTCAGGATTGAGTTTGTATAACTTCATTTCAAACTTAATTACATTAGGTATTATGTTTGTTATCAAGCAATACATTGTGGATCCCGAAAGAATTCATGCTCAAATTCAAGAGAATAAATTGAAAGAGCCTAAAAAGCCAAGTAAATTTCAGCAAAAACTACAACAAGCTATGGAGCAAGCTGAAGCTCAAAAAGCCCAGCAAAAGAAAAAATAATTACTAGAAAAATCATCCTTTAATCGGATGATTTTTTTTAGAATTTAAAATGGCATTAATATTGTAACTTTATAATAAAAAGGAAGCTTTTGTGTTTTAATGCTATACCTTAATGCAAATAATGAACAATAAAAAGATGAAAAAATATTTAGTTTATATGTTACTTTTAGTAACAACACTCAATTACGCCCAATCTGACATTAAAGCGCAAACGGCGCCAAATGCATTAGATAAAAAAGGGGAGCGTCACGGCGACTGGCAAGGTTTTTTCGATGATTCAAAAATACTTCGCTATGAAGGAAAATTCAATCATGGGAAAGAAATTGGTGTGTTTACGTACTATGCTAATAGTGATAAAAAAATCGTAATGGCTACCCGAAATTTTGATGGAAAAGGGAATGCCTATACAGTGTTTTTTGACGAAAATAAAAACAAAGTGAGTGAAGGAAATATGGTCAATAAACTTCGTCAAGGACTTTGGAAATATTATCACAAAGGATTAAAATCAGTAATGACTACTGAGAATTATGTGAATGATAAGATTGAAGGCGCTAGAAAAGTATATTATACTAATGGTGTTTTAGGAGAAGAAGCTATCTATAAAAACAATCTGAAAGAAGGGTTGCTCAAAAAATACAACAAAGACGGTAAATTAATCGAAGAGTCGACTTATGTTAAAGGCTTAATGCAAGGTCCTTATAAAGTTTATGACGAAGCCGGGAATATTGCTATTACGGGTAAGTTCAAAGACGATAAGAAAAATGGTATTTGGAAATATTTCTTTGAAGGTAAATTAGTTAGAGAAATGAACGCCGATACAATTAATGGATACAAGAAACCTTCATTAATAGAAAAGAAGTAGTACTTTTGCAAAAAAAAAATGAAAGGTTTTCTAAAATCTTTCATTTTTTTAATCTTTCAAAATTAAATTAGAATGAAGCGTGTAGTTGTAGGTCTTTCTGGAGGTGTCGATTCGAGTGTTGCTGCTTATTTATTAAAGGAGCAAGGCTACGAAGTGATAGGTCTTTTTATGAAAAACTGGCATGATGATTCTGTAACTATTTCTAATGAATGTCCTTGGTTAGAAGATAGTAATGACGCTTTATTAGTAGCTGAAAAATTAGGAATTCCTTTTCAAACGGTTGATTTAAGCGAACAGTATCAAGAAAAAATTGTTGATTACATGTTTAGCGAATACCAAAAAGGACGTACACCCAATCCTGATGTACTTTGTAACCGTGAAATCAAGTTTGACGTTTTCATGAAAATTGCGCTTTCTCTTGGTGCCGATTATGTGGCTACAGGTCATTATTGCCGAAAAGGAGAAATCGATGTTAACGGAAAACCCGTTTATCAATTACTTGCAGGTGTCGATGGAAATAAAGACCAATCGTATTTTCTTTGTCAATTATCGCAAGAACAATTGTCTAAGGCATTGTTTCCCATAGGTGAATTAACAAAACCTGAAGTTAGGGAAATAGCAGCAAAAATGGAATTAGTAACTGCCGAAAAGAAAGATTCGCAAGGATTATGCTTTATCGGAAAAGTACGTTTGCCTGAATTTTTGCAACAGCAATTACAACCCAAAGATGGTTTGATTTTTGAAGTTGATGCGAACAACGGAATATACAATCAAAAGGAAATTAATTTTGATTCTGTTGAAGAAAAATTAGCTTTTGAAGCAGCTAATATTCAATATACACCAGAGGTGGCTAAAGTAGTAGGAAAACATCAAGGAGCTCATTATTTTACTATTGGTCAGCGCAAAGGATTAAACGTAGGAGGAACTAAAGAAGCATTGTTTATTATTGCTACTGATATTGAAACTAATACTATTTATACTGGTCAAGGTCACAATCATCCTGGTTTGTTTAAAAAAGCATTGCTTGTAGCTAAAGAAGAAATTCATTGGATTCGCCCTGATTTGACCTTAAACAATGGTCAAAAAATGGAAGTTATGGCACGTATTCGTTACCGTCAGGAATTACAAAAAGCTACTTTGCACCAATTCGAACATGGTATGTATGTTGAATTTGAACAGCCACAATCAGCCATTACTCAAGGACAATTTGTATCTTGGCATATTGGAGATGAGTTAATTGGGTCGGGTGTTATTTCGTAAATATCTACAATTTTAATATTTTCATTTTGTATATTTGAGTCCAAATTTATTTGAAATGAAAACAAATCTACTTTATTTACTTTGTCTATTATCAATTAGTGTATTTTCACAAGAAGATGCTTGGGTATACTTTAAAGACAAGCCCAATGCTCAAACTTTTTTTGATAACCCTTTATCTTCATTAACACAAAGATCTTTAGATAGAAGAACTACACAAGGAATTGCTTTAGATAGTAAAGATGCACCATTGCATCAAGCCTATGTTGACCAAGTAACAGCGTCAACAGGAATTACAGTTTTAGCCAAATCAAAATGGTTGAATATGTTGCATGTTAGAGGAGAGCAGACTGATATTAATGCATTATTATCTTTGATTTTTGTAGATCACATTCAATATGCGAATCATTCCTTAAATCCAGGAGGAAGAATTGGACAGCATACACAAAATCAGAAAACTAATAAAATTGACAAATTTCAAGAAGTTTTAACCGATTACAATTATGGAAATTCATTAGCACAGGTCCAAATGCTAAATTGCCATATTTTACACCAACAAAACCATACAGGTGCAGGAAAAGTAGTCGCTATTTTAGATGCTGGTTTTCCTGGGGTTGATACAGCAATGCCATTTGCAAGTTTACGAAGTAGAGGATTAATATTAGGAGGTTATGATTTTGTAAATAACTCGACCAGTTTTTATACAGGAAATTCTCATGGGACTAATGTTTTATCAACTATGGGGGCTAACGCTACCAATTTAATTGGTACAGCTCCTGATGCTAGTTATTATTTATTTATTACAGAAGATGTAGCAAGCGAAACACCATTAGAATTATCTAATTGGGTGGAAGCAGCTGAAGAAGCAGATAGACTGGGTGTAGATGTTATCAATTCTTCATTAGGATATTTTGGGTTTGATAATCCAGCACATAGTTATACCTATGCTAAAATGAATGGACAAACGTCTGTTGCCTCAAGAGCGGTAGATATTGCTTTTGCTAAAGGTATGATTTGTGTAATTTCGGCAGGAAATGAAGGTGGTAGTGCAGAACCTCACGTTGGGACTCCAGCAGATGCTACTTTTGCTGTTACAGTTGGGGCAGTAACTAGTGCTGAAGTTTTATCAAGTTTTAGTTCTATTGGCCCTTCTGCAGATGGAAGAATTAAACCAGATTTAATGGCGATGGGTACAGCATCTGTTATAGCAAGACCTAACGGAACTATTGCAACTTCTAATGGGACATCATTTTCATCGCCAATTTTAGCAGGTGCTATAACTTCTTTTTGGTCGGCTTTCCCTAGTAAAAAGAATTCTGAAATTGTACAATTAGTTCGTGCTTCGGCCGATAGATATGCCTCTCCAAATAACCAATATGGTTATGGAATTCCTGATTTTCAAGCAGCACTAAACGCCGCATTATCTGTTTCGGAATTTGGAGTAAATGCATTTCAGTTATATCCAAACCCGACTAATGATTATGTCACTCTTTCAAATACAAATGATTTAATTGGTTCAGAAATTGTTTTGTACAATAATTTAGGGCAAATTGTATTAAAGAAAAATATTCAAAATCAAGTTCAAAAGATTTCTTTAGAAAACTTAAATAGCGGAATTTACTATTACAATATTGCTCCCGCAGAAAAAACACTAAAAGGTAAAATCGTTAAGCAATAGCTTTCGAATAAGCAAATAAACAAATAAACAAATCCACAAATCCACAAATTAATCTTAATTAATGAATAAAATCACGTCTCTTTTTAATATAAAATATCCAATAGTTCAAGGCGGAATGATATGGAATAGTGGCTATAAATTAGCAAGTGCAGTAAGTAATGCAGGAGGTTTAGGGTTGATAGGAGCAGGGTCAATGTATCCGGATGTTTTAAGAGAACACATTCAAAAATGTAAAAAAGCGACGGATAAGCCATTTGGGGTCAATGTTCCCATGTTGTACCCAAATATTGAAGAAATTATTAATATTATTGTTGAAGAAGGAGTGAAAATTGTATTCATGTCGGCTGGAAATCCAAAGACATGGACTTCATTTTTAAAAGAAAAAGGAATTACAGTTGTTCATGTGGTAAGCAGTTCTAAATTTGCATTAAAAGCCCAAGAAGCTGGTGTCGATGCCGTCGTTGCCGAAGGTTTTGAAGCCGGAGGTCACAACGGAAGAGAAGAAACAACCACTTTGACTTTAATTCCTATGGTTCACGAAAACATTTCCATTCCATTAATAGCAGCTGGAGGTATTGCCACAGGCAGAGGAATGTTGGCCGCCATGGTTTTAGGTGCCGATGGAGTGCAAGTTGGCTCGAGATTTGCTGCATCTACCGAAAGTTCTTCTCACAATAATTTTAAGAAAACTATTGTTGAGTTAGAAGAAGGCGGAACGCATTTAACACTAAAGGAATTAGCACCAGTTCGATTAATTAAAAACAAGTTCTATAATGATGTTCAGGAGTTATATACAAAATGCCCTACACCCGAAGAACTAAAAACACTTTTAGGTCGTGCACGAGCCAAAAGAGGTATGTTTGAAGGTGATTTAGTAGAAGGTGAATTAGAAATAGGTCAAATTGCAGGATTAATTCACGATATAAAACCAGTCGAGAACATCATTAATGATATGATTGCTGAGTTTGGAGAAGCCAAAAAAGAAGTTGCAAGTTTATAAAAAATAAGATGAAAACATTTTTAAAAATAGCCATAATTACAATATTATTTTCCTTTAAAGGATTAGCTCAGGAGTATCGTTTCGAAATTTCCGAAGTTGCCATGTCTGTAAAAACTAAAGGGAAATGGAGTAACTTTACAGAGTTCAAAGAAGCTAAAATTATAGCTAAATTTATTCCAAATAAAAACCGAATCATTATTTATTCTGAAATTGAACAGTATTTTAAAATTTTAGATTCCAAAGAAAAACAAATAATTGACGGAAAAGAAGTTCTTGTGTTTAATTGTGTTGATCAGGAAATGCAAAGTTGCATTCTTGAAATTCATACGCGAAAAGAAAAAAACATGAGTCAACTGTATGTAAATTATCCTGATACGATTTTAGTTTATAACATGAAACATGTAAAATAATTTTAACATGTTTCTGATAAACTTATCTTTTAAACTTTAAAAATAAATATGAAAAAAGCACTATTACTATATACATTATTAACATTTTCAATTGTATTTGCGCAGCAAAAACCAAAATTAGTTATCGGAATTGTTGTTGATCAAATGAAAACGGAGTACTTGTATCGTTTTTCTGATGATTTTTCAGAAACCGGATTCAAACGATTAATGAATGAAGGTTACACCTTTCATAATATGCATTACAACTATATGCCTACCTTTACTGGACCTGGTCATGCTTCCATTTTTACTGGAACAACGCCAAGTGTGCATGGCATTGTAGGAAATGAGTGGTTTAATAAAGCAATTGGTAAAGATGTGTATTGTACTGACGATGCTTCGGTAACCACGATTGGTAGTGGAACTGAGAGTGAAGGAAAAATGTCACCTAAATTATTACAAGCTACGACTATTACTGATGAACTTCGTTTGTCTACTAATTTTAAAGGGAAAGTGATCGGAATAAGTCTTAAAGATCGAGGATCTATTCTTCCTGCGGGACATTTTGCCAATTGGGCATTTTGGTATAGTAAAACAGGGTCTTTCATCTCTAGTTCATTTTACGGAAAAGAATTGCCAAGCTGGGTTATCAACTTCAATAATCAAAAGCATTATGAAAAATATATAGATTTAGGATGGAGTTTATCAAAACCGAAAGAAGTTTACAATGAAAGTCTTCCTGACGATAATCCGTATGAAGGTAAGTTAAACAAAAAAGCGCCATTTTTTCCATATAATATGAAAGAAATGTTGCAAGAAGGCGATGCCGGAATTTTAAGAGCAAGCCCTCACGGAAATAGTTTGTTGGCTGATTTTGCACTAAAAGCAATAGAAAGCGAGCAACTAGGAAAAGATGACATTACAGATTTTCTTTCAGTTAGTTTTTCTTCTACAGATTATATTGGACATACTTTTGGTCCACGTTCCATCGAATTGCAGGATACTTATTTGCGTTTAGACCAAACTTTAGGCATGATGCTTCAATATTTAGATCTTAACGTTGGTAAAGGGAATTACTTAGTATTTTTAACCGCTGACCATGCTGCAGCTGAAAACGTAAATCATCTGAAAGACAACAGATATGATGTTGAAAATGTAAACCAAAAAAATATTGAACAATCCATTGTTGAATTTACAACGACCACCTTTGGAGAGGATTTGTTATTAAATTATTCTAATTACAATGTGTTTTTCAATAAAGAAAAAATCAAAGGCAAAGGATTAGAATTAAATAAAGTAAAACAAGCCGTTAAAGAATTTTTATATACTCAGAAACAGGTAAAAAAAGTATACGATGAAGATGATATTTTGGCTGGTTCAGTTGCTGATAATTATTTAAATTTTGTCAATAAAGGGTACGATCCAACTCAAAATGGAGAGTTAATCATTGTTGATAAACCCGGTTATATGGAGTATATAGGTACTGGAACTTCACACGGTTCTCCTCATAGTTATGATACACATGTACCTTGTCTCTTCTTTGGTTGGGATATTAAAAAAGGAGAAACACACGATAAAAAAGAAATCACACAAATAGCTCCTACATTGGCACAAAAGCTAAAAATTTCATTCCCTAATGGAACTGAAAGTGAAGTTTTGTTAGAAGTTTTAGATAAGAAATAAAAAAATGCGGTTTAATAACCGCATTTTTTTTATAATTCAATTTCAATCTGATTTTTAAGTAAGTCTTCAAAAGTTTCTCTTTCACGGATAAGATGTGCTTTTCCATCTTTCCACAATACTTCGGAAGGTTTGTAACGAGAATTGTAATTAGATGCCATCGAAAAGCAATAGGCTCCGGCATTTCTAAAACAAAGAATATCTCCTTCTTTAATTTCTGTAATTCGTCTGTTGGTGGCAAAAGTATCTGTCTCACAAATATAACCTACAACAGTGTAAAAACGTTCCTTTCCTTTAGGGTGCGAAATGTTTTCAATATGGTGTTGAGAGCCATATAACATTGGACGAATTAAATGATTAAAACCCGAATCGATTCCTGCAAAAACAGTCGAAGTCGTTTGTTTTACAACATTGACTTTTGCTAAAAAGAAACCAGCTTCACTTACTAAAAATTTACCTGGTTCAAAAGCTAATGTCAATTCGCGTCCGTATTCTTTTTCAAAAGCCAAAAAACGTTTGGTTAGTTTTCTTCCAAATTCTTCTACATTGGTTTCAATATCACCTTTTTTGTAAGGGACTTTGAATCCGCTTCCAAAATCGATAAAATCTAATGTTTTAAAGTGTTTTGCAGTTTCAAACAAAATTTCTGCAGCATACAAAAAGACTTCAATGTCTAAAATATCGGAACCCGTGTGCATGTGAATTCCGTTAATGTGCATTTTAGTATTTTCAACAATACGTAACAAATGTGGTAATTGATGTATGGAAATACCAAATTTACTATCAATATGTCCCACTGAAATATTTGAATTTCCTCCAGCCATGACATGCGGATTGATCCGAATGCAAACAGGAACATTAGGGTGTTTGGTTCCAAATTGCTCTAAAATGGAAAGGTTGTCAATATTAATTTGAACGCCTAATTTTGTTACTGCTTCAATTTCGTCAATTGAAACTCCATTAGGTGTGTAAATTATTTTATCTGGAGTAAAACCAGCATGCAATCCCAATTGAACTTCTTGTATAGAAACGGTATCCAAACCTGATCCCATTTGTTTGAGTAACTTTAGAATTGAAATGTTGGATAAAGCTTTAACAGCATAATTAATGCGCAATCTTTCAACCTTTGAAAAAGCATTAGTCAATCGATTGTACTGAAATTGAATTTTTTCTGCATCATACACATAAAGAGGACTGCCAAATTCCTCCGCTATGGCAAGTAATTGTTGTGATTCCATGTAAAATATTTTTTGCGAAATTAGCTTCTACTAAGTTAGAATACAATTTAATAACAATATTTAACAAATTATAACAAAATGTTATATTTAAAACATTTGCTTTAGCCCAGATAGCAGTGAAATCCTTTAAAAAGGCTTTTTTTGCTTTTTTAAAGATTGAAACGGATAGCTGGAAATAGCTCCAAATAAAAAACAAAATCAGTTAGAATATTCGTTTGGAATTTATTATTTTTGTGGCACTTTAAAAAGTCAAAAACTTCATTATGGATATACACGAATACCAAGGAAAAGAGATATTAGCCAGTTATGGTGTAAAAGTTCAACGTGGTTATGTTGCAAACAACCCTCAAGAAGCGGTTGCTGCGGCAAAACAATTAACTGCCGAAACGGGAACAGGATGGCATGTTATTAAAGCACAAGTTCACGCTGGTGGTCGTGGAAAAGGTGGAGGAGTGAAGCTTGCTAAAAATTTACAGCAAGTAGAAGAATTAGCAGAACAAATCATTGGAATGCAATTAATCACACCACAAACTTCTGCTGAAGGAAAAAAAGTACACAAAGTTTTAGTAGCTGAGGATGTTTATTATCCAGGTGAAAGCGAAACTTCAGAATTTTATATGTCAGTTTTATTAAATAGAGGTAAAGGTCGTAATATGATTATGTATTCTACTGAAGGTGGAATGGATATCGAAGATGTGGCTGAACACACACCTCATTTAATTTTTACTGAAGAAATTGATCCAGCTGTTGGATTACAAGGTTTTCAAGCTAGAAGAATTGCTTTCAATTTAGGATTGTCAGGAAACGCATTCAAAGAAATGGTGCAGTTTACAGATGCTTTATACAAAGCGTACATCGGTTCTGATGCTTCTATGTTTGAAATCAACCCAGTTTTGAAAACTTCAGACAACAAAATTATTGCTGTTGATGCTAAAGTAAATTTAGATGACAACGCTTTATACAGACACCCACTTTTGGCTGAATACAGAGACGTTCGTGAAGAAAATCCAATCGAAGTGGAAGCTAAAGCTGCAGGATTAAATTATGTTGACCTTGACGGAACTGTAGGTTGTATGGTAAACGGTGCTGGTCTTGCTATGGCAACAATGGACTTAATTAAATATGCAGGTTACGAGCCAGCTAACTTCCTTGACGTAGGAGGAACTGCTGATGCAAAACGTGTAGAGTTGGCTTTCCGTATTATCTTAAAAGATCCAAACGTAAAAGCTATCTTGATTAACATCTTCGGAGGAATCGTTCGTTGTGACCGTGTTGCTCAAGGTGTAGTTGATGCTTACAAAAACATGGGTGACGCTATTAAAGTGCCAATCATCGTTCGTTTGCAAGGAACAAATGCAGAAATTGCTAAAGAATTAATTGATAATTCAGGTATGCCAATTTTATCTGCAGTACAATTCCAAGAAGCAGCAGATCAAGTTAAAGCAGCGTTAAGCTAAGAAAAAGACATTTTTTGTCCCAATCATAGAGAAGGCCTCAGCAATTGCTGAGGCTTTTTTGTTTATACAATGTAAATTTTTAAGATTCTATTAAGATGCTTTAATTTAATGTTTCCTTTATGAGTTTTTGAAATTATTAAAAGTCTAAAAAAAAGAATTAAAAAATAGAGGTTTGTCAGCTTTTTAGGTGTTTTGTCGACAGATTGTTATTTACGCTTTTTCTTACAGAATCTAATTTTAAATATAGGTTAAGTAATTGATAAACACTTTTTTGAGTCTATTTCAATTGTAATTTTGTCCTGTAATCTTAAAAGAAAAAAAACATGAAAAAGTTAGTTTTGTTATTGGTGGTTTTAGTTATGAATGTAACTTTTGTTTCGGCAAAAGAAGTAAATCCTGTTGATGATTATCCAAAAGCGGTAAAAAACATCACTAAATTATTAGGGTCACTAACAATTACTGAAGAATTTGAAAAAGCTGAGATTGTACGATTTACCGCTATGGTAAATAATGACAATGAATTAATTGTTTTACAGGTGGGAGCTAAAAACGAAATGTTTAAAAAATATTTAATAGAGAAATTAAACTACCAAAAAGTTGAAAAAGGCATAATGCATCCAGGGAAATTATATTCTTTTGTAGTGAAGTTTAAACCAGAATAATTCGAAATTTATAAAATAAAAAAATCCCGAGTGTGAGCTCGGGATTTTTTGTTTTAATGTTGCTATAAATCTATCTTTTTTAATTCGTTGTAATTTTTATTCAGCCTACGCACTAGTCTTCCGTAAATTAAGTTGTACACTGTCCAAAGGATACCTGTAACAATTCCAGTTACTAGTACCGCCACAAATATAGCTACGATGTATGTGGTCATACTAACTTCGACACCATTAGATACATCTTGAATCCCTTTAATAATACCATAACTAAAAATAAGGATGAATAAAGTGGCAGCAGTGAGAAGATTAAACAAAATATAATTTTTAACCACTTTTCTGGTTTTCAAAATAGTATGCATTAACGATTTAGTATTATCGGTTGTGGATACTTTTTTATACATACTATAAAATCGGATAATAAAATACCCAATGACAACATAAAGTATCAACATGAAAATATTATAATAATCATAAACCCCCAATTGTTTCAGGAATTCAATGTTTTTCTGGTCGTATTTTGTAAACGAAAGTCCAAAATTTAACACAAACCCCAATCCTAATTCTATTAAGCTGATAATAAAAATCCACTTCACTGTCGATGATGAATTTTTATGCAACATGCCATAGATTTTCTCTTCCGAAACCTTCGGAAAACTATCTTTCTTATTCCAATCTTTTTTTAATAAATCCAGCTCTTCCATTTTTTACCTTTATCGTTACGGATTAATAATTTTCTTCAATTTTGTCTTAATTCGATTCATTTTTACCCTTGCATTTACTTCGCTAATCCCTAGTGTTTCCGAAATTTCTACATAATCTTTATCTTCCAAATACATAAAAACCAATGCTTTCTCAATGTCATTTAACTGCTTGACGGCTTGGTATAAAAGTTTTATATGCTCTTCTTCCTCATAATTGTATTCTTCCTGAGAAACAAAATGTTTGCCAGTTTCAAACTCAATCGTATTAACTTTTTTTGTTGATTTTCGGTATAATGTAATAGCAGTATTCAGTGCCACACGATATGCCCAAGTAGAAAATTTAGAATCCCCTCTAAACTTCGGGAAAGCCTTCCATAGTTGAATCGTAATTTCCTGAAACAAATCGTTATGTTCATCTTCACCTTGAGTATAAAGCCGACAAATCTTATGAATTATATTCTGATTTTCTTTTAACTGCGTTACAAACGATTGCTCTAATGCATTACTCATACTGAGTTAGTAGTTTTGTTGATGATTTTGTTACAAATAAAAGTAAAAATCAATGACAATATTCAATAACAATTTCAATATTCAATTTCAATTTTTTATTGCCATTGATTTTTGTTATTGCTATTGGACTATTTTTTTAAGCCCAACTTCAGGCATTGTTTCATTCGTAATTCCCGCTGTTCGTTACAAACGAAGTTCACTGAACACCAGTTAAAACAGACATTAAGTGAAGTAATCTTTTTTTCTTGTTCTCGATACTCCTCGCTATCGCGAGAAACTCGAATTAACGCAAAAAAGGATTTCCACTTCCATCGGGGCTAAAAGACTACTTTAGGCTTCTATTCAACTTTGTTATTGCCATTGCTATTGAAATTGATTTATTTTTATTGCCATTGATTTTTGCCATTGTTATTGAAATTGATTTATTGTTATTGCCATTGATTTTTGCCATTGTTATTGAAATTGATTTTTACCATTGCCATTTTTCTTAACTTAGCATTTCTCAACCTTTCAAAAATAAAAATGAATATCCCACACTCTGAAAAAAAAAGAATTGTAATTATTGGTGGAGGCTTTGCCGGAATAGCATTAGCCAAAAAGCTAAAAAATAAAAATTGTCAAGTTGTTTTGTTAGACAAACACAATTACCACACATTTCAACCTTTATTGTATCAAGTGGCTACTGGCGGACTAGAAGCGGGCTCTATAGCGTATCCTATTCGTAAAGTAATTCAAGAGTATAACGATTTTTATTTCCGGTTGACTTCAGTAAAAGAAATTGACACTAAAAATCAAAAAATTATTTCCGAAATTGGCGATTTACACTACGATTATCTCGTCATTGCCACAGGTTCAAAAACCAATTATTTTGGCAACAAAGAAATCGAACGCAATTCGATGTCGATGAAAACCATTCCGCAATCACTCAATATTCGTAGTTTGATTTTAGAAAACTTTGAACAAGCCGTTTTAACAAAAGATGAGAACGATAAAAACAGTTTAATCAATTTCGTGTTAGTAGGAGGAGGACCAACAGGAGTAGAGCTCGCAGGGGCATTAGCCGAAATGAAAAAAGCCATTCTCCAAAAAGATTATCCGGATTTAGATATGGGTAAAATGCAAATCAATCTAATTCAAAGTGGTGACCGAATCCTAAATACGATGAGTGAAAAATCGTCTCAAGCTGCCGAAAAATTTCTTTTGGGTTTGGGTGTCAAAATTTGGAAAAATGTTCGGGTTACCAATTACGATGGGCGTACCATTTCTACGAATTCCGATTTAACTTTCGATTCAGCCACCGTTATCTGGACAGCTGGTGTGCAAGGTGCAGCAATAACAGGATTAGATGCTAAATCGTTAGTGGAAAAAGTAGACCGTATTCGTGTCAACGCCTTCAATCAGGTAAATGGATACGACAATATTTTTGCTGTTGGCGATATTGCTTCAATGGAAATTCCGGCTTATCCTCAAGGACACCCTATGATGGCACAACCGGCTTTACAACAAGGTGATTTATTGGGTGAAAATTTGGTAAAATTAATGAACAATAAACCCATGGAACCTTTCGAATATAACGATAAAGGTTCTATGGCCACTATCGGAAGGAACAAAGCCGTTGTCGATTTGCCTAAATACCATTTCAATGGTGTCTTTGCGTGGTTTGTTTGGATGTTTGTACACTTATTTTCATTGATAGGTTTCAAAAACAAAGCAGTTGTTTTCTTAAATTGGGTGTACAATTACATTCGTTTTGACCGTGAAGGAAGGTTGATCATTCGTCCTTACAAAAAGAAGAGTTTTACGACCTTTACTAGTGATGAAATATAATTAACTTATTTTTAAATGATATTGAACGTATATTTACATAGTTACCTGCCATCTTAATGAAAATACTACAAGCAATCATATTATTACTTTTTTCAGGCAATTTACTTGCCCAAAGTCATAAATACACTATTGAAGTACATTACAATCTGTATTCGACAGATTTTGACAACAATGAATATTTATATAGGACAAATCAAATCAAAATTAAGAAATCAAAAAAAGTAAATCAGCTCATAACCGAACTCGAAAGCATAAAATCAGTCAACAAACTTTTCGCTGAAACAAAAATTGATACTACCACCATACGTGAAAATCCAAAGCATCTCTTAAAGTATTATGACAACAAATACATTGGATGGAATATTCAACAGGTAGATTACATATCAGATAAATTGAGCCAACTTGAAACGCATAAGGAAAACTTTTTGAGCTATCTTGACTTGGGCTGCTGTGTGAATATGCACCAGAGATATAGAGATGAATACTCAATTAAATTATTTGAAAATGATTTGTTGATTGAAACATACACTTCTAGAAAATCATTACGAAATACAAAAAAAATTCCTTGGACAAATAGTAATAATACGAAGAACTACAATCCTTTCATTGACAAAATTCTTTTTGATTTAATTGGAAGCAAAAGACAATATCAAGAAATGATGGACAGTGAAAATTTGACAAAATATTTAGTTACTAAAATCATGGACTACCATGAACCAACTTTATATAAATTGTCGGCATATGACTATTTAGATGAACTTAAGGAACTCAAATCGGATTTTGAAATTTTGAATATTGGAGAAGAATATGGACGTGGTAGATATATTTGGAACGATGCAAAAACATATTATGCAAGACTGACAAATGCCTCAATGTTACCTCAAGTAAATATTATGTTTTTAGCAACAAAAGAAGAAAAATCTATCTATTCCAGAGATAGTATCAAATCCGATTACAATAGCATTATTAAACGAGTTCAAAAAATGGAATTCTTAACTAACTATCTCAATAAAAATCCATCCGTTAGACTTGATATATACTATTATAATAACAAACCCATTAATGACTACAATATTGACAGTTTCAATAAGAATTCTGAGCAATGGATCAAACACGACAATTTTTTGGAAAGCATTAAGAAATATAAAAATGAAGAACCTAAACCTGCTTTTGCGAATGAAGATGCAATAAGCGTATCCAAACAGTTATATTGTGGTTGTAATTACAGATTTGAAAAAGATTTTGTGGAAAAAGCAATCTTCATAGAACTAAATAATAAGGATACTAAGGAAAATTCGGTTTGGTATCTTATGCCCGACAACACAGTATTACTTTATTTAATGCAGGGAGAAAAGGTTTTAAATTATGCCTACACAGAGTTTGGAGAGAGCATTGGTTTACAATATCCGTGTGTATTGTTTGACTTTAAAGGAAATATACTCGACAAAAAATAAAAAAATGGGAGAAATTAGCAGTTTTATGGGATTGCTAAGCTTGGTTTGTGTTTATAAAATTCGAAGAATTTTCTAAAGTTTTTTCTAGTACTTATAATTTTTTGTAACAAATTTTCGCAACCGCCATAAAACCACTGGGCGTTTTTCGCTAAGATTCTATATAAGACTCATTTTAATCATAAAACTCGCATGACTTTTATTTTTTTTGTACCTTTAAACTTGCTTAATTTATTTAAGCACGTATTTCCTTTAACCACACCCAGAAAAATAGACGGTTATACGAAATTTGAAGACATTGTAAACTTCAAACGAGTAAAGTTAATTAACCTTTTTGAAAATAAAGGAAGCCGAAATCCAATAGAGTAGGCAAAAATTTAATTTAAACAAAAATGAAAAACTCAATTCTAATGAAGTTGTCCTTCGTTGTGGTTATGCTATTTATAAATGTGCTTACCATGAATGGACAAGCAAAAATGGAACCGTGGCCAGGGGTCACAAAAAAAGTTTTAACCGATAATGAGAAAGTGAATGTATCGGAAGTAACTTTTGCACCGGGAGCTGTTGCCGATTGGCATTCTCATCCACAGTATTCCGTTTATGCAGTAACTGCTGTAAAAATGAAAGTTGAAGTAAAAGACAAAGAAACAGTTACAGTTGAAATGAAACCTGGTGATGCAGGTTGGTCTGAAGCCGTAACTCACAAAACAACTAATGTTGGGAAAAAGCCTTTTACCGCAATTGTAACTGAAATTAAGTAGACCCTAAATGGGAATTAGTAGAAACTATCAAAACTAAACCCCTAAAATACTTGACTATTTTAGGGGTTTTCTCATTTATTTACAAGGCTCTTTTCTCGTAATAATTGACCATCAAATCGACAAACTTACTATAACTGTCCAAACCGTCTTTTTGTTGGTTTAATTTCAAGAAATTATCATAAAAAACATGAAAAGCAGTATCAATAAAAGTTTGATGACTTTCCCAAAAGGTTCTACTCTCCTGATAGTTTTTTAAAATCCCCGGATTTATTTCTTTTAATAATTGTTTTGATATTTTCTCATTACGAATTTCCCAATTGGACAAGCAATAACGTAAAGCATGACTGTAACCTGAATATTTAAAATACAAATCATCATTTTTTGTGGAAGCTAAAAATCCAATAAAATTAGCTTCGCTTTCGCTGGCAAAACCCATTTGATGTGACATTTCATGACAGGCCGTACTCGGGAAATTATACATCGGAATCATATCATTAACTTGAGCTTCATTCGTAAACGGATTCAAATAACCACCAAATCCCATATAAGTCAACACATAACTAAACAATGATTTCTTCTGACTTGGAATCTCGTAGGTAAAAAAGGAATATTCTTTCGAAAGATTGGTATAACCCACTAAAGACTTCTCGAAAACGACTGTTTGCGAAAATGGAACAACCACTTTTTTGGCAGTATCTTTTGTGATTTCCAGATGAATTTCATTGGTTTTTACAATCAGTTTTTTAGTAAAATCCAGTAATTGAGCATCGGAATAGTCAGTTTTAATATTCATTTTTTCAAACAAGGGCAATCGGTAATAATTGAAGGCCCATAGTAGATGAAAAATAAAATAAGCTATAGAAACTACACCCAGAACAGATAAAGTCTTTGCTTTCCAATTCATTTTCCTATTTTGATACAACCAATGTATTGCCCAAAGAATTAAAATGCCATACACCACATCTCCAAACGAAAACGGAATCCAACCCAATACAGTTCTGGAAAACTTCGATAAATAGGGGTAGAGGCCATTACTGTAATAGTTTTCGATAAAAACAGGAAAAAAGGTAAGTAGTTTTAAACCAATTAATTGAATAAGTAGTAATAAAGGTAAAATGTATTTTCGTTGCACAGAAAGGGTTTTAAAACGTAAATATAAACAATATCAATTAGCCAAAAAAGAATTTAAACTTTGTAACTTTGACACTTTGTAACTACAAACTAATAAAAATGAGCCAAGAAATAAGAAATCTTGAACCAAAACAACTTTGGAACAAGTTCGCCGATTTAAACGCTGTGCCTCGTCCTTCTAAAAAGGAAGACAGAGTGATTGCTTTTATGAAAGATTTTGGAAATAGTTTAGGATTAGAAACTTTTGAAGACGAAATCCGTAACGTAATTATCCGCAAACCAGCTACTCCAGGAATGGAAAACCGCAAACCAATTGTCTTACAAGGGCATTTGGATATGGTACACCAAAAAAACAACGATACTGTTTTCGATTTTGATACTCAAGGTATTGACATGTATGTTGATGGGGATTGGGTTCGCGCTCGTGGTACTACATTAGGTGCCGATAACGGGTTGGGAGTTGCTACAATCATGGCGATTTTAGAAAGTAAAGACATCAAACATCCAGCGATCGAAGCTTTGTTTACTATTGACGAAGAAACTGGAATGACTGGCGCTTTAAATCTAAAAGGTGGCATTTTGCAAGGTGAAATTCTTTTAAATTTAGATACAGAAGAAGACGACGAAATTGATATTGGTTGTGCAGGTGGAATTGATGTAACTGCTGTAAGAAGTTATAATGAAGAAGAAACTCCAGAAGATTCTGTAGGTTATTCAATTACTGTAAAAGGTTTGAACGGTGGACACTCTGGAATGGATATTCACAAAGGGTTAGGAAACGCGAACAAAATCATGAACCGTCTGTTATTTGACGGATTTGAAAATTTTGGTTTACAAGTTTCTGAAATTAGTGGTGGAAGTTTGCGTAATGCTATTCCTCGTGAAAGCGTTGCTAAAGTAATCGTTGCCGGAATGTATGACGAAGCTTTTGTTTTCGATATGCAGGAAATCATAGACGATATTAAAACGGAATTCAAAACAACAGAACCTAACTTAACGATTGAAATCGTAAAAGCCGATTTGCCTAAAAAAGTAATGGATCTAGGAGTTCAAGAAGGTTTAATCCGTTCTATTTATGCGGCTCACAATGGTGTTTATAGAATGAGTGCTGATATGGCCGATTTGGTGGAAACGTCAAACAATATTGCTCGTGTGATTGTTAAAGATGGTGAAATATCTATCCAAAACTTAACACGTTCATCTGTTGAAACGTCTAAATTTGATTTAGCAAATGCGTTGCGTTCTGCTTATGAATTGTTCGGATGCGAAGTAACATTGACTGGTTCTTACCCAGGTTGGACACCAAACGTGAATTCACCAATTCTTGATGTTTTAGTGAATATCTACGAAAAGCAAAACAACGAAAAACCAAAAGTGGTGGCTTGTCACGCTGGTTTAGAATGTGGAATTTTAGGAACCAATTATCCTGATATGGATATGATTTCTTTTGGACCAACCATTCACGGCGCACACTCACCGGACGAAAGAGCTTCGATTTCTTCAGCTCAAAAATACTGGAAGTTTGTGATGGAGATTTTGGAAAACATTCCAATGAAGAATTAATGATAATAAAAAAAGGCTGCCAATTGGCAGCCTTTTTTTTAACCTAACAAAAATAAAACTATTAGCGGAAACAAAATTCCAGCAACGGCTAGTTTCCAACCTCTTCGTTTAAAATTAAACTTTCCAACTGGAATCATAATAGCACCGGTTACTGCGATGGTTATTAACGAGATTCCAAAAATATCAGAGTAATAAATCCACCAGTTTGAAGTGTTTTTATGTAACTTCATGGCTTGACTGATGAATGGTGTTTTGTTGAATGTGGTGATTTCGCCTTTTCCGGTTTTCATGTCAATTTCAACATCATTTTTTTCAAAAGAGATTTTAAATTCATCATCTTTTACTTTATGACGACGAAATTTATCATCAATACCCAATTTTTTTCCTAATTCTTCAGCATACTTTTCAGTAATTTCCTTTTCATCGGCTGGAAGTTTTACTTCAATGGCTTTGGTTTGTACCGTATACTTTTCCGGATGCCAATCTTCTCTGTGGTTCATTAAAATTCCAGAGAAAGCGAAAGAAATAATTAATCCAATATAAAAATAACCTAAGTCGCGGTGTAAGTTTCTGATAGTAGCTTGTTTCATGTTTTAGAATTTATATTTTAAAGTTCCCATCACTTGACGTGGTGCTATTGGATTTACACTGTAGTTTTCGTGAACACTGTAATTTAATTCGTCTGTTATATTTGAAAGTTTGCAAAGTAACGAAAATTGTTTCCAAGTATAACCAACAGAAGCATCAACAGTTACATAGCCTTCAAGTGGAACTTCACGATCTCTGATGTAAATTTCTCCTGTTGTAGTATTTTTTTGATAATCTCTGTTCCAACCACCAAGACGATCTCCAACATAATTTGCAATACTTCCTACAGAAAACCCTTTAAAGAATCCACCTTGAACTGTATAAAAGAAACTTAAGTTTGCTGTATGTGCTGGTGTTCTCCAAATTTTATCACCTTCAACAAAACTTCCAATTTGGCCATTAGTTTTAGTGTATCTCATGTCGTTATAACTATACCCTGCATTAATGTTGAATCCTTCAAATAGTTTTGCAGTTAAATCTACTTCAACTCCTTTACTTTTTGTTTCACCAGATAAAACTCTCATATTTGGGTCGCTATTAACAGTGCCATCAGCTTTATCCGGAGACATTTGAACCAAATTATTATTCATAATTTGATATAATGTCACATTTGTTGTTAAACCACCGTTAAAAAAATCTGTTTTTACTCCAGCCTCGTATTGATCAATAGTTGAAGGAGGTAGTGGATTTCTATTTACATCGTAAACTGTCGCAGCATTTGGTGTAAACGATGATGCATAACTACCAAACAATGTCATAGTTTGTGTTGGTTGATAAACTAAACCAATTTTTGGAGAAAACGCAGCGTCATTTCTTATACCATCTTTTTTTGCTACAGCATTTTCTGGAGCTACAGTTTGAACTCCTGCTGCATAGGTTTCATTGTAGTTCGTTACCCTAGATTCTTGCCATGACCATCTTACTCCTGCAAGCACTTTAATTTTTTCTGTTACAGAAATTAAATCTTGAAAGTACACTCCAAATCTACTAGTGTCTGTATTTGCAATTTTTGTGTTTCTTGCACTTGGAATAGCATATTCATTTTGATAGCTTGATGGATTAAAAACATTTAGTATAGATGATGCAGGATCATAATTTGGTGTAGCAAAAGCATATGTATATGCCTTAGCAAATGAATACTCACCATCAACCCCTGTGAATATTTGATGTTTGATTCGACCGGTATTAAAAATACCTTGCAAGCTAATTTGTTCAGCTATAATTAATTCTGATTGGTTGTTTTTTCCTAATGGTCTTACAAAATTCCCATAAGTAGCCTGGTTTTCTGATGGTTGAATACGTTCAGTGCCTTCTGATTTTCTTGTGTAATCTTGTAATGAAATGTTTCCGTTTAATTTCCAGTTCTCGCTAAAAGAATGTTTTATTAATCCAGAAACAGATGCTTGTCTTGTTTGTCCATTAGACCATTTAGCTCCTAAGTAATTATTTCTAGGTAAATCAACTAATTTTTTTCCTATAATTGCTCCAGTTCCAAAATCAGGAGTCCAGTTATCGTGTAAATAATCACCTTGTAAGATAATGTCAGTTTTTTCACTAGCTTTAAAAAGTACCGATGGATTTACATAATAACGCTCTCTTTTTACAACATCTCTAAAGCTTTCAGCATTTTCGTATGAAGCCGTTACTCTATATGCAATTACTGAGTTTAATGGACCATATAGGTCTAAAGAAGGTTTGTAAAAAGAATAGCTTCCAGCTTGCATTGAAAATTCACCACCGCTCTTAAAACTAGGTGTTTTTGTTACCATATTTAAGATCCCACCAGGTGTAACATTTCCAAATAACAAAGCTGAACTTCCTTTTAATATTTCTACTTTTTCTAGTGAAGATACTTCAGGCATTGAACCACTATTTTGTCTGAACCCATTTTTGAACATGTTGTTTGCAGACATATCATACCCTCTAGAGAAAAATGATTCCTGCGCTCCACCTCTTGTAGAAGCGACATATACTCCGTTTGCATTTTTTACAACATCACTTAATCTAACTGATTGTTGTTGCTCAATAATTTCACTTCCTAAAACCTGTAAACTTTGTGGATTGTCCATTGGTTTTAATCCTGATCTTACTGCTGATATTGGTTTTCTTTGTTGGTTTGCAGTTACAGTTACTTCACCAAGAACTTTTCTTTTTTTCTTGACAGTATCGTTTTCGATACTTGAATCTTCTGATGTATTTGAAAATGAATCTTGGGCAAAACTTGCAGTACTTAGTAGCAATGCTACAGACGAAAGTAGAATATATTTACGCATTTATTTAGAATAAGTTAAAATAACGGTGCAAATATAAAATCAAGAAATCGATTCACAAAACTTATTTAGACCAATTTTAAATAAAAAATAAACACCTATTGATAAACAGGTGTTTAGAAAAATAAAAAATAAGTATAACAAAAATTATGTAGGAATTATATTATGGTTTTTCTTTTCTTTTTTCTTCCCCACCAAATTAAAAACCCAGTGACAGGTAAGCTGGCTATTAGTAAGCTAATTAAAAAGGCAAATATTTTTCCGGGTAAACCTAAAACTGCTCCGGTGTGAATATCATAATTCATTCGCAGGATTTTGTCTGCGACTTTTGCTTCAGGAAAACGGCCATAAATATGGGTTACCTTTTTTTCTTTTAAGGTATATTGGTCGTAATAGCGGTAGTCAATTTTCCAATAAGTACCAGATTCTGGATTAGCATTTGCTGCGATAGAAGTACTGTCGGATTCCGGAGGATGCACTTCAATTGATTTTGCATTTGGATATTCCTTTTGCATGATTGCCCAGGCTTTATCTAAAGGTTTTTCTACTTTGGTTATATCAATTGTTTTATTTTTCACCGAAAGGGGATCTTCATAAATCATAGATTTTTCGCCACCAATAGCGGTGTAATAACAAAAAGCAAACCATGGAAATCCCCAAACTAATCCTGTAATGGCAAAAATTGAAGCGATTGACAAAACGTAAAACCCAGTAATATTATGCAAATCGTAGTTTTTTCGTTTCCACTTCATGCCTTTTTTCCATTGAAACCAAAATCGTTTTTTAGATCCTTTAACCTTATTTGGAAGCCAGAGAATAAATCCAGAAATGATAATAAATAGGAAAATCAAGGTAGCAGTTGCGACGACGACCTGCCCGATTTCATGAGGGAGCCATAAATAAAAATGCCCGTCGAGGATAAATCGGAAGAAACCGTCGTCCATATTAACTATTTCCAATACCTTTCCGGTATATGGGTTCATATAAACAGTGTAATAATATGTTGGTTCATAATGATAGAAAATAGCTTCTGCTGCTTTATGTGTTTCATTGTATTTTACAGCGTGAAGACTTTTTTCCGGGAGTTCTTTTTGCGCTATTTCTTGAAGTTCA